>NZ_JBFEFH010000002.1:0-407401 GCF_040717455.1 Tautonia sp. JC769 | reverse complement strand
GGAGGGGACGTGGCTGAGGATCGACCGCCGGGAGGCAGGGACGACACCCGCGTCGAGCGGCGTGCGGGCCTCCCGGGAGAGGAAGCGATCAGCATGGTCATATCACGTCGTGGCCGCGACACGAGACAGGAGAGACGCGGGGCGCAACAACGTGTCGGCCGCCGCCGGGCGAGGTGTCGGGGTCGAATCTGCGGGGCATGAGGTGCCTTACTGGGGCGATCGGCCGCGACGGATCGGGGCGGGGGTGTCCTCGGGTTCGGGAGGGGCGGCGCGGGTGAGCTGGTCGAGGTCGACGAGGAGGATGCGGGGGAGCAGTTGGCGGCGCTCGTCGGGGGTGAGCCGGCTGGTCGGATGGCCACCGGTTTCGACGGCGAGGGTGGGGGCGCGGCGGGCGGCGCCGAGGTTCGTGACGTGGGTGAGCGGCCGGCCGGTCTCGGGGTCGGGGGCCCACCAGGGTCCCTCGATCGTGTCGCCGTCGATCTTGAGGCACATGGCGCGGGATTCCTGGCCAACCGCGGCCTTCATGCAGACATAGGTGCCGGAACCGGCCACGTACTGGATCCCGGGTTCGTTCAGGATGGCATTGACCCGATGGCGGGCCAGGATGGATCGGGCTCCGAGGTCGATGAGGAACAGTTGGTCGTCACGATTCATCAGGAGGGCACGGTCGTCGGCCAGCATGGCCACGAAGTAGGCCTGGTTGGGCGGGATCTCCGCGGGATCGTACGAGAAGGCGGCTCGCTGCTGGCCCGAGAAACTCCAGAGGATCAGGCCTTCCTGGTAATGGGCCAGCAAGGACTGATCGTCGAGGCTCGGGGAGAGCCGGCCCGCCGAGTTGGAGAACCGGCTCGGGACCTTGTTGATGAAGTCCAGCCGGACCGATTCCGGCCCGCGACCGGACAGGTTGACCAGGCGAAGGTTCGAGTCGATGAAGGACGCGCCGTTGCCGAGGACGATCCGGTCGAGGGGGCTGGTCCAGCGGTCCAGGGGAGATCGGATCGAGAGCGATTGCCTGGGGGCCTTGGGGGCTCGCAGGTCGATGTCGCCGATCCGGTGGCCGGAACGCTCGGCCGCGACCAGCCGGAGCGTGTGGGGGGCCCCGAAGAAGGAGGTGGTGAGTTCGGGGATGGTCCCGCGGACCTCGGCCGGGAATCGGACGACGACCCCGGGCGGGGCGTCGTAGAGGATCGATTCGAAGGCCGGCAGCTCCTTGTTGAAGGGGCTCTCATCCTGGCGAGTGCTCTGCAACTGGCTCACGACCGCCACGATCGAGCCGTCGCGGGTCTGCTGGACCACCTGCATCGTCGCCGCGGGCCAGGTGGTGCCGGAAATCCCGTCGCCTTCGAACGGTTGCCCGTCGAGCTGGATCTCGGCCTGGCTGTTCCGGATCACTTGCCTGGCCGTGTGACTGATATAGAGCCCATCCTCGGAGATCTCCCGGAGGATGGGGATGTTCCGGTTGAAGACGGACGCACGATAGAGTTCACGCGAGGGGCCGTCTTGCGCCACCGCCGCCAGCGACGACGCAACGAACCAGGAACATACCACCAGGCACGCACATCTCATCGTCGAGAATCCTCCGCATCGAAGGGGGGGAACGCGGCAGCCCATCGCCCGAAGCGATCGGAATACGAGCGAATCATCATCGGATCAGACAGGTGATCGGGATGAGTGGGACGTGGTCGCTCTTCGCGGCGCCTTCAGGGGGCCGGGACGGATGGATCGTATCGCGGTGCATGAATGCCTGTCAACAACGTGGCGATCCGACCGTTGTTTCACGCGAACACATCAATGCCGAGACGATTGAAATGCGTGTCGTGCCCGGAGATCGCCTCCTGAAGGCCGATGTCGTCAAGGGAGTCCCGCGCGCTTGCGGAGGAGCCATTCGGCGGTGAGGAGGGAGAAGAAGGCGAGGAGGCCGAGGGGGGTGTCCCAGAGGGGGGTCTCGGCAGTGAGGGTGCGGGAGAGGGTCTGGGAGCGGAGGAGGGAGGGGAGCTGGCCGGCGGAGGAGTCGGGGAGGAGCCGGCCGCCGGTGCGGGAGGCGAGGGTGGAGAGGAGGGAGGGGTCGGAGGCGAGGTCGATCAGCTCGGTGGTGGGCTCGGGGGAGACGGTGAAGGTGGACTCGGGGGCGGGGAGGCCGGAGGAGGCGAAGAACAGGGAGAGGGAGGGGGCGTCGAGCAGGGCGCGGTAGCGGCCGGGGGGCAAGGAGGGGGTGAGGGCCTCGAAGGTGCCGGGGCGGTCGGGTGAGGGATGGAGCGGGATGAGGGCGAGGGGGTCGGTCGGGGGGGAGGAGTCGGGGTCGGGAGGGGTGGCGTCGGGGTCGGGGTCGGCGTTGTAGAGGCGGACGGCGGCGAGGAGGTCGGGGCCGACGCCGGGGACGTCGCTGGAGAAGCGGGCGATGAGGGGGACCGGGGCGCCGGAGGGGACGGCGGGGCGGTCGGGGCCGAAGCGGACGAGGCGGTTGCCGCTGGGGGGGCTGGCCTCGGCGGCCCAGCGGATCAATTGGCCCCAGAAGCGGTGGTGGTAGGCGTCGCCGACCCGGAGCCGCCAGCGCCAGGTGCCGTCGGTGCCGATCCAGACAACCTTGCCCAGGCCGTACGGATGCGCAGCGGCCACGGCACGCGTCGATGGGTTCGCTTCGGGTTGATTGGGCACGAGCAAGGGGGTGGCCCCCGGCTTGGGCTGGCCGGCGAGGACCCAGGGCAAGGGGGCGAGCCCTTCCCAGGCGGCGCGGTTCGCGGGCGGGTCGGCGGCGAACTGGAGCATCGGCCAGGCGCCCGGCTGGGCGGCGGCCTCGTCGGCGGGGACGACGGGGATGCCGGGGGGCAGGGTGGCGCGCCCGGGGTCGACGGCGGCGGGGTCGATGGGCAGGAGGGTCGGATCGAGCACGGGCAGGAGCGCCCTGGCCAGGTCGTCCCCTTGCCAGGAGGACGGCCAGGAGCGGGGGCCGGAGGTGAGGATGAGGGTGCCGCCGTGATCGGAGACATAGGCATGTAGGCGATTCCAGAGATCCTCGGATGCGAGCGCGGGGGGGAGGTCGCCGAGGAGGATCACGTCGAAATCGGTGAGCGGGTCGGGATCGTCGGAGCCCTCGGCGGGGGCGGGGGGAAGGGCGTCGGCGAAGGTCGGGGCCGATGCGCCGGAAGGGGGCGGCGGGGCGAGGAGGACGGGGGAGAGTTCGACCCGGCGGTCGCGATCGAGGGCGGCGCGGAGGTAGCGGAACTCCCAGCGGGCCTCGGCATCGACGAGCAGGACGCGAGCGGGTTCGTCGCTGACGACGAGGGGAGCGGTGCGGCGGTCGTTCTCGGGGCGTTCGTCGGGGCCGTCGGGGGGTTCGACGGTGGCGACGAGTTCGAGCGCGCCGGGGTCTTCGAGCGTCAGGCGGAACGAGGCCACGGCGCGGGAGCCGTCGGGGCCGGCGGGGATGACCTCGCGGAGGGGCTCGAGGCCGGGGACGTCGAGGGTGACGGGGATCTCGGTGCCGGGGTCGAATCCATCGGCCTTGACCTCGACGTCGATGGAGAGGGAGTCGCCGGAGAAGGTGGATTCGGGGGCCCGGACGGCGGTGATCGCGGCGTCTCGGGGGGGAATCGTCGAGCCGATCAGGACGGGGAAGACGGGGATGCCGGCGCGGGCGAGTGCGTCGGCGGGGTCGGCGGATCGAGAATCATCGGGGGGGAAATTGCGGAGGCCATCGGTCAGGAGGACGACGCCGAGGACGGGTGCGGATTCATCACCGGCGAGGGCGCGTTCGAGGACGGTCCCCCAGTCGGTCGCGAGGGGGTCGGTCGGGTCGTCGGTGAGGGGTTCGCGATGATCGAGGGCGCGGGCCAGGGTGTCGAGGTCGGCGGGGGTGGTGGGGCGGGCGAAGCCGAACGCTTCGAGGGCGAACAGGCGATCCAGCTCGGCCAGGGCGTCGCCGCGGAGGATGCGGGAGGCGGTGGCGAGGCGGGTGGGGGGAGTTGAGGCGTCGTCGGCCGGGGGGGCGAGGCCGGGGGCATTGCGGAGGCGGGCGGCCTCGTCGGGGGGTCGTCGGGCGTCGGCCGTTTCCATACTTGCAGAGAGATCGACACCGATGAGCAGGCGTCCTTCGACCCGTTCGGTCCAGGAGCGCGCGGCGATCGGTTCGAGGAGGGCGACGACCAGGGCGAGGGCGGCCGCGATCCGCAGGGCCAGCAGGAGCCGGCCTGTTTTCCGGGGGATGAGGCGGCGCTCGTACCGCGAGAGGAGCAGCAGCATCGCGATCGCGACCGCCCCGGCCGCGATCCAGAGGCCGCCGTCCCTGCCGACGGCCAGGACCAGCCGCCACCCATTGCCGAGGTCGAGCGTCACGCCCGTGTCCCTCCCGTTCGAATGCGTTCGATCGTGTTCGAGATGAGGGACCGGGGCACGCGCCGCGATCCCGGGGTGACGATCAGCCGTCGCCGCCGCCGTCGCCGCCCCCATCGCCGCCGTCGCCTTCGCCTTCGGAATCGCCGTCGTCGTCGTCGCGGTGGTGGAAATCGTAGGCGGGAGAGTCGGTGTCGTTGGGGTCGGGCAGGGTGAGCGGGTCGCGGCCGAACCGGGCACGGAGGGCCTCGGCGAGATCGATGAATTCGGCGACGTTCATGGCCTCGGCGCGGACGTCGCCGGTCAGGTCGATCGATTCGAGCAGGGCGTCGACCTCGGGCTTGCCGGTCCAGTTCGGTTTCCAGAGGCTGTAGAGGACGCCCCGGAGGTTCTTGCGTCGGAGGGTGAAGACGCGGCGGACGACCTCGTGGAACCAGGGGAGGTCGGGGATGGCCGCGCGTTTCTCGGCGTCGGGCACGATCTTGATGATGGCCGACTCGACCCTCGGCTGCGGCCAGAAGACCTTGGGCGAGAGGATGCGGACGATCTCGACGTCGGCCAGGGCCTGGACCATGACCGAGAGCGAGCCGTACATCTCGGTGTTCGGCCCGGCGAGCATGCGGTCGGCCAGCTCGCGCTGGATGGTGACGACCATCAAGGCCGGGCAGAGATCGGGATGGACGAGCAGGTTGCTGATGATGGGCGTGGCCACGTTGTAGGGCAGGTTGGCCACGAGCTTCAGGCGGCGATCGGGGGCGACGGCCAGGCCGGCCTGGACGTTGTCGAGGACCTCGGGGTTGATCTCGGATTTCTTCGCGAGGGCGTCGAGTTGCAGGACCCGGACATTCGGCAGGCCGGAGACGGCCTCGCGCGTGAGCAGGGCCATGGCGGGGTCGATCTCGACCGTGACGACGGCCGAGACCTTCGGGGCCATGAGGGTGGTCAGGGCACCGGCGCCGGGTCCGACCTCGAGGATCACGTCCTCGGGGGCAAGCTCGGCAGTGCGGGCGATCAGGTCATGCGTGTTCAGGTCGATGAGGAAATTCTGGCCATACCGCCGGTTGGGGGCGATGCCGCGGTGGCCGAAGAGGTGGCGGAGGTAGGTGAGGGTTTGGCGGGGGGTGGACATGGGGAGGGGACCTCGCGCAGAGACGCAGAGACGGGGAGAAGAGGGGGAAAGAGGAGGAAGAGTAAGAGGTTAGTGGAGACCGTAGACGACGCGGGTGATGCCGTCCTTGATCAAGGCGACGTTGAAATTGAGAAGGAGACCGAGGCGAAGTCCGGTGAGGCGGAGGTAGGTGAGCAGTTGCATGCGATGGACAGGAGCAACCTGATCGATCGATTTCAGTTCGACGAGCACCAATCGATCGACGATCAGATCGGCACGGGAGCCGAGATCAAGTTTCACGTCTTCATACACTACCGGAATCCCTTGCTGGGTCTCGACTGCCAACCCTCTTCGTTTCAGTTCGTACACCATCGTCGCCTCATACACCGACTCCAGCAACCCCGTATGAATCTTGTATGCTGCATCCACAATCATCCCCGAAATCTCGTTCTCTCTCATTGTACTTCCCCCTTCATTTCTCTCCTCTTTGGCCTCTCTCCCCTCTCCTCTGACCTCTCATCTTCTCTGCGTCTCCGCGACTCTGCGTCCGATCTTCTGCTCCCCGCTTCATTCCTTCCCCAGCAATTTCCTCACATGCTTGGCCAGCATATCCGCCTCGATGTTGACGCGATCGCCGGGGGTGAGGGTGCCGAGGGTGGTGACGGCCAGGGTGTGGGGGATGAGCATGACGGAGAAGTCGTCGTCGCCGACGGTGACGAGGGTCAGGCTGACGCCGTCGACGGCGATCGAGCCTTTCTCGACCAGGAGCGGGGTCCAGCGGGGGTCGAGGCGGAAGCGGAGGAAGTCCCACTCGCCTTCGGGCCGGCGTTCGACGAGTTCGGCGGTGGTATCGACGTGCCCCTGCACGAAGTGCCCGCCCAGGCGGTCGCCGACGCGGAGCGAACGCTCCAGGTTGACCGGGTCGCCCTCGCGACGGCGGCCCAGGGTGGTCCGCGCGAGGGTCTCCGGCCCGGCCTGGACCTCGAAGACCTCGCCGTCGTGCGAGACGACCGTCAGGCAGCAGCCGTTGACGGCGATGCTCTCGCCGAGGCTGAAGGGGGAATCGGGGCTGAGGTCGGGCCAGCGGATCAGGAGGCGGCGGCCGTTGGCTTCCTCGACCACGCGATCGATGCGACCGAGGACTTCGACCAATCCTGTGAACATCGCGTCACTCTCACTCACTCGGGCGCACCGCGGCGGGAAGGGAGGGATTCGGGGGCTGCTCGGCGATCGGGCCGGGGCGTGCTGTCCACTGTATCCGGAGGAGAGGCCCATCGGCCACGGCCCGACGGGCCGATGGGCCGCCCATCGACTCTGGCGAACCGGCCGATCGGGTCGATAGAATACACGATCGACGCGCCGGCTGGCGAAACGGGATCCGCCCGACCGCGGGCGGATCCCGCAGCCGGGCGTGTTCGGGCCGGTCGGGCCGGGAGTCGTGCCTGCCGACCGGGGAGGAATGGGGCCGGGGAGGTGACGCCGTTCCCAGCTCATTCACATCGTCTCGTCTCGTTTTGCTCGTTTGATACCGGAGGCCAGGGCCATGATGTCGCCGATCCACCGCCGAGGGTTTCTCGCCGGGACCGCCGCAGCCGGGGCCGCCGTCGCCCTGGCGAACACCAGCCACGCCTCGGGAATGGCCCGACCCTTGAACCGGGTGCCCGACGGCCCGACCGACACCGTCACCCTGGGCAACACCGGCATCGAGGTGTCGCTGATCGGCATGGGGACCGGCAGCAACGGCGTGAACCAGTCGAGCAACCAGACGAAGCTCGGCGTGAAGGAATGCTCGCGGGTGATCCGCCACGCCTTCGACTCCGGCATCCGATTCTTCGACGTGGCCGACCAGTACGGCAGCCACCATTATCTGCGCGAGGCCCTCAAGGGGATCCCCCGCAACCAGTACGTCATCCAGACGAAGACCCACGCGAACGACTACCGGGAGGCCAAGAGCCACCTGGAACGCTTCCGCATGGAACTGGATGTCGAGTATGTCGATACGCTCCTGCTCCACTGCATGCAGACGGCCGACTGGACCGACAAGAAGGCCGGCGCGATGGAATACATCAGCGAGGCCAAGGAGGCCGGCCTCGTCCGGGCCCACGGCGTGAGCTGCCACGGCATGGACCCGCTGCGGGTCGCGGCGCAGCACCCGTGGGTCGAGGTCGACCTGGCCCGCGTCAACCCCGAAGCGGTGGCGATGGACAGCGCCGACCCGAGCGAGGTGACCGATCAGCTCCGGATCATGCACAATGCCGGCAAGGGGGTGATCGGCATGAAGATCTGCGGCAACGGCCAGTTCAAGGAGCCGGAGCGGCGCGACGCCTCGCTGCGGTTCGTCTTCGGGCTGGGCGTCGTGGACATGATCGTCGTCGGCCTGGAATCGACCGAGCAGGTGGACGACCTGATGAGCCGGGCGCAGCGCGCCCTCGACTTCGTCCGCAGCGAACGGGCCTGAGCGTCCTGATCCGATTGGCGTTTCTGCGAGCGGTCCCGCCCCGAAAAGAGGGCGGGATTGCTCGCGGAGTCGCGGAGAGAGAGGGCCACGGGACACCAATCGCGAACCAATGATCGGCGGTACTCCTTCGGGACCTCCTCGGCGACTTTGCTCCTCTGCGAGCGGTTTCGCCTCCCCCGCCCTCGTCCACCCGTGCGCAGCCTTCCCCTTGCCGAGTCCGTCTCATGAATGAGCGTATTTTCCGATGGTTCCGCAAGGCCGAGGCCGAGACGGGGGTCGCCCCCCCGGCCGAGCCGATCGTGCCCGAGGTCTACGTCGGCAACGACCAGGAGAAGAACGAGCAGTACGTCCGCGACGGGTTCGCGGCCAAGGCCCGCACGTTCCTGACGAAGCTGCCGATGGCCGAGGACGTGGCCGCCGCCTACTTCTGCATGCTCGACCCGAGCACGCCGAAGTGGGTCAAGGGGGTGGCCGCCGCGGCATTGGCCTACTTCGTGCTGCCGATCGACGCCATCGTCGACGCCATCCCGGTTGTCGGCCTGATGGACGACGTGACCGTGCTGACCGGGGCGTTGACGGCGATTTCCGCCTTCGTCACCGCCGAGCACCGCGACAAGGCCCGCCGCTGGATGTCGAACGAGCAGATCGTGCCGCCGACCGAGGCGAACGTGACGCCCCCCCCGGCCTGAGTGCGGGGCGATCGAGGCCCCCGGCGATGCGTTGCCTTGCGACCCGGATCGATCGGCCGTAACATGAGAACGCATTGAATCGGGACGAGGCCTCCCGGGCCCGCCCTTGCCCTGCACTGCCCTTCGCCCCGACCCTCAATCCAACGGAGGGGACGATGCTTCGGCTCACTTCCCGGCCCCGTCGCCCGGGCCTCGGACCGACCCGTCGAGACGTGCTGCGGATCGGCGCGGGGACGCTCGGGGGCCTGACCTTGCCGAATCTGATCCGGGCGGCCGACCCGGCGGGGGGGAAGGCGAAGTCCTTGATCTTCTTCTTCCTCGAAGGCGGCCCGGCGCATCAGGACCTCTGGGACATGAAGCCCGAGGCGCCGGAGAACGTCCGGGGCGATTTCCGGCCGATCGACACCTCGCTGCCGGGCTTGCAGGTCTGCGAGCACCTGCCGATGACGAGCAGGATTGCCCATCATCTGACGCTCGTGCGCTCGGTCCATCACGCGATCGTCGACCACAACGCCGGGGCCTATTTCGCCCTGACGGGCAAACCGCCGGTCTCGGGAGGGAGCCTGATCGTCGGCCCGAGGCCCGAGAACTTCCCCCCCTTCGGCGCGGTGCTGGCGAAGCTCCGGCCGACGGGCCGCCCCCTGCCCGACTTCGTGCACGTGCCCGACTGGATGAGCAACCTCGGCCAGTTCTTGCCGGGTCAGGATGCCGGATTCCTGGGGGCCGAGTGCCAGCCGTTCGTCTCGGGAGACCCGAGCCTGCCCGAGTATCAGGTGCCGGGCCTGACCCTGCCGGCCGAGGTGCCGCTCGACCGGCTGGAGGCGAGGCGGTCGCTGCTCGACGCCGTCGATCGCTCGATCGACCATGCCTGGCCGGTGATCGATGGGATGGACGCCCATTATCGGAAGGCGTATGAACTGGTCTCCAGCCGTCAGGCACGCCGGGCGTTCGACCTGTCGGAGGAGCCGGAATCGGTCCGCGAGCGTTACGGCCTCGACCCCGACAACCCCCGCGAGAAGGAGGCGAGGCAGTTCGGCGGCCTGCCGCACCTGGGCCAGTGTGCCCTGCTCGCTCGCCGCCTGATCGAGTCGGGGGTCCGCACCGTCACCCTCTGCACCGGGGCGCGGTACGACCAGACCTGGGACACGCACCGCCAGCATTTCCCCCTGTTGAGGCGGTCGATCCTGCCGATGTTCGATCGCGCCTTCTCGGCCTTGATTGAAGATTTGCACGATCGTCGCTTGCTCGATGAGACGCTGGTGGTCGCCCTGGGGGAGTTCGGCCGGACCCCTCGCGTGGGGCAGATCACCTCCGACGCCGGGGCCGACGCCAACGGCCGCGACCACTGGCCGCACTGCTACACCGCCCTGTTCGCCGGCGGCGGCCTGCCCGCCGGGGCCATCTTCGGCGCCAGCGACCAGTTCGCCGCCTACCCCGCCCTCGATCCGGTCACCCCGCAGGACATCACCGCCACGATCTATGAATTGATGGGCATCCCCCACCAGACGATCGTGCGCGACCCGCTCGACCGCCCCCACCTCCTGACCGACGGCCGACCGATCCGGGCCTTGCTGGGCTGATCGGCCGGCGATCGTCGGCCGGGGCGCCGATCCGAGGATGACTGACACTCCGGCCGAAGCGCCCCGGTTGCTCGACGCCATCGGCCGCGGTGATCCCCGCGCCGCGAGCGAATTGCTGCCGATCGTTCACGACGAGCCGCGGCGGCCCTGTCCCCTCCGGCATCCGAGCCAGGACGGGATCCCGATGACGAACGCTCCCCGAAAAAAAATACGCGATATCCGCTTTTTTAATTCTCTCGTCTTGTTTATAATGGCGCGGCCGCGAGATGCCCATCCCAGGGACGGGGGGCCGGGCACTCGGGCAGTCACCCGGACGCAGGGTTGCGTCGACACACGATTGCGAGTCCATTTCCAGAGGCACCGGCGCCTCCCCCGGGGACGTTGAGCCCCTCTGCGACGCCCCCATCGACGATGAGGCGACGCGCCGATCGGGGACGCTCCCACGGTCCGCCGTCCGTCATCCCTCACCCACTCCCCACCCCCGGCGGCCCCGCCGAAGGCCGCCGTGCGAGCCACTCCCGACCCCGGAGACCCGACCCATGCGCCGATCGAAGTGCGGATTGGCCGATCTCGCCCGCGCCCTCGTCCCGCTCGCCGTCGCGGTGCTGCTGACGAACACGTATCTCCCCCCGGCCGGGGCCCAGTCCACCTCCAGGGTCAGGGCGCTCGTCCCGGCCTACTTCTACCCCACCTGGTGGCAAGGGTCCCCCTGGGATGACCTCAATCAGGCGGCCTCGCAGATCCCGATCGAGGCCATCATGAACCCGGCCAGCGGCCCCGGCCACGTGCAGAACCCCGACTACGTGCGGGCCGTCACCGACCTCCGGGCGGCGGGGGGCAAGGTCATCGGCTACGTCTCCACGGGCTTCGGCTCCCGACCGATGCGGGACGTGGTCGCCGAGATCCGGGCCTATCTCTCCTGGTATGACGTCGACGGCATCTTCCTCGACGAGATGGGCAACCAGGCCGGGCCCCTGGACTACGAGTCCCTGTATTGCTACATCAAGCTCAGCCAGTTCGTCGTCGGCCGAGAGCTCCGCGTCGTCGGCAATGTCGGGATCCCGTTCGCCCCGGCCCAGGGCTATCTCCGATCGGCCGACACGCTGGTCATCTTCGAGGGGCCGCAGGCCAGCCCGGGGCTCGTGATCGACTTCGAGGAGATCCTGGTCCCGCCGGGCGGCGCCTTCTACCCGGGCATCTATCAGGATCCGAGCCAGGAGTTCCAGCTGACCGCGATCGCCCCCCCGGACGGCTTCCTCTCCTCCTTCTACGCCCCCGGGACGGATGCGTTCGGGTTCTACGCGGGGTCGAATGCCATCGGAGCGAGCACGGAGGCGACGATCACGCTCACCCGCCGCGACCTGCAGCCCTTCACGATGCGGTCAATCGACGTGGCCCGCTACTTCCTCTTCAACGCGGCCAACGACCCGGTCACGCTGACCTTCACCGGGCAGCAGGTCGGCGGCGGGACGGTCCAGCAGTCCTTCACCGTCCAGTCTCCCGTCGGCGTGCCGGAGTTCGACACGTTCACCTTCTCCGGCTTCTCGAACCTCGTCTCGGTCTCCTGGCAGCAGGAATTCGGCCCGGCCGGGGTCAAGCATCAGTTCGACAACATCAGCCTCGAGCCCGAGCCGTTGGGCGCCAACTTCGACGCCTACCCCGCCGAGCGGCCCTACGACGGCCTGATCCCCTGGTTCCTGCAGTATCGGCCCAGGCGCATCGCGAACCTCGTCTACGACGTGCCGACCGCCGACGCCATGGAAGCCGCGCTCGAGAAGGCCATCCGGAACAACGCCGGCTACGTCTACCTGACCGATGACGTCCTCTCCAACCCCTGGGACACCCTGCCGGCCTACTGGGAGGAGCAGGTCGAGGCGATCCGGGCGTTCAACGCGTCGCCGTGACGGGCCCTCGCCCCCGCCGAGCGTCGAGGGCCCGTCGCCTCCGGGCCCCGACCGGCTCCCGGCCCCGGTCGTCCCGTCCGCCCTCCCCCTCGACATGCCCCGGGGCGTCGGTCGTCATCCCGGGCCACGCGCGGCGTCGCGGGGCAGCCGGCCCCGGCCCGTTCGATCCGTGGGACGCGTCCGGTTCTATCTGATAAACTGTGACATCGGGCGGCGGGATGGGCACCCACCGGCCGGCAGGACTTTGGGGGGACGATCGCGATGATTTCGATGACCTGTACCTGCAAGAGCGAGTTCTGGGTGCGGGACCGGCTCTCGGGGACGGCGACCCCCTGCCCGTCGTGCGGCGTGGCCCTGGAGGTCCCCTCGATCGAGGCGGTCCGCACGAGCATGTCCCCCGCGGCCTGCAGCTGCGGGGAGGTCTTCTGGTCCTCGGCCTGGCAGCCCGGGAAGCTGTCCAGGTGCCCGGTCTGCGGAGACGTCGTCGGCCCCGGGAGGACCGAGGAGGAGACCACCGTGATCATCCCGCCCGGCCCGGCCGACGTGCCCGGCCCGGCCCTCAGGACGCAGGGCGAGCCGGGTCAGCCGGCCTACCCGCCGACGCCGACCGCCCCCCGGGCCGACGCGGCGAGGAGGTCGCCCGCGACGACGGAGGTGGAGCCGACCGTCGACAGGCCGTCGGCCCGGCGCCGAGCGATCGCCGTGGCGGCCGGCGCGGCCCTCTTGCTGGCGGCCGGCCTCTTCCTCGGGTCCCGTTTGCCCGGCTCCCCCGGCGGGGACCCGGACCCGCCCTCTGCTCCCCCCGCCTCCTCGGGCGGGGGGGGTGACACGTCCCCCGGGGGCGACGTCGTGACGCCCCGGCCCCCGACCGATCGGGGGCCGTCGGCCCTGAAAATCCTGGTCCCCGCCTACTTCTACCCGGGCGGATCGGGGCTGGACGACTGGAAACGCCTGATCGCCTCGGCGGCTCGGGCCCCGATCGTGGCGGTCGTCAACCCCGCGAGCGGCCCCGGGGATGCCCCCAACCAGGACTACGCGAACGTCATCCGCGGGGGCGCCGCCATTCCCGGGCTCACGATGATCGGCTATGTGAACACCGAGTTCGGGGCCCGCCCCCGCCCGGCGATCGAGGCCGATATCGACCGATGGGCCCGCTTCTATCCCGAGATCCGGGGCATCTTCCTGGATGCCCAATCCGTCGACGCCGAGGACGTGGGGCTCTATGTCGAACTGCACGACTCCGCGAGGAATGCGATCGGCGACGCGCTGGTCGTCACCAACCCGGGCATCATCTGCGCCGAGGATTATTTCGAGCGGGGGGCCACCGACCTCGCCGTCGTGTTCGAGAACTCCCGAGGGTTCGATGAGTTCGACATGCCCCTCTGGAGGCTCCGCTATCGCCCCGAGCGATTCGCCGCGCTGCCGCATGGCGTCGCGTCGGCGGACGCGATGGAGGCGGCCGTCCGACAGGCCGGCGCGAAGGGGATCGGCTCCATCTTCGTCACCGACGGCACCATGCCCAACCCGTGGGGCGGCTTGCCCCCCTACTGGGATGAGATGGTGCGGGTCGTCGGGGAGATGAATTCGGCCCTCCCGACGGAGGGCCTGTGATCGAGCGGGATTTCCGCCATAATTGGGGACCGGCCTCAGATCTGCAGCGGATTCCCCGCCGCGTCGCCGTCGGTGACCGGTCGGGACCGCTCCCCGACGGATGACCCCGGATCGGGCGACATCCCCACTCGAATCCCGTTTCGGTCAGGACGCGTCCCCATGGTGGTCAATCCGGAGCTCTCGAAGTTCTGGCAGACGGCGATCCGGAGCGGGTTGATCGACCCCGAGGCGCTCACCTCCTGCCTCGAGGGGATTGACCCGGAACGGCTCACCCCCAGGGCCCTGGATCGTCGCCTCGCCCGCCAGGCGGTCGCGCGTGGGAAGCTCACGGCCTGGCAGGCCCAGCAACTGCTGCTCGGCCGGCTGAAGATCCTGAGGATCGGCAAGTACGAGCTGCTCAGGCCGATCGGACGCGGGGGGATGGGGAAGGTCTACCTGGCCCGCGACACGACGCTGGGCCGCCAGGTCGCGATGAAGCTGCTCTCCGGCGAGCAGGGGAAGAACCCCCGGGCGGTGGCCCGCTTCGGCCGAGAGGCGAGGATCGCCGGGCAGCTCCAGGACGAGCACCTGATCCGGGTCTTCGACTTCGGGGAGACCTCCTCGGCCCGCTACCTCGTCATGGAGTACATCGGGGGCAAGAGCGCCGCCCGGCTGATCGAGGAGCACGGGGCGCTCCCCCCGGCGATCGCGGCCGAGGTGGGCCGGCAGGTCGCCCTCGGCCTGGAGTACCTGCACCTCAAGGGCCTGCTGCACCGGGACGTGACCCCCTCGAACATGCTCGTCGACCGGGTCGGCGTCGTCAAGCTCGCGGACCTCGGCCTGGCGATCGACCTGGAGGACGCCGAACGCCTCACCCGGGAGGGCTCGACCGTCGGCACCTTCGACTACCTCTCGCCGGAGCAGGCCAGCAACTCGCGGGCGATCGGCATCCAGAGCGACATTTACTCGCTCGGCTGCAGCCTCTATCACATGATCGCCGGCCGGGTGCCGTTCCCCGCCCCCACGCTGCCCGAGAAGCTGGTCGCCCACCGCATCGCCGAGGCCGAGTCCCTCGAGGCCCTGGCGTTGTCCTGCCCGCCGGGGCTCGACGCGGTCATCCGCCGGATGATGATGAAGGACCCCGGGGGGCGGTATGCCGTGCCCACGGAGGTCGCCGCGGCCCTCGAGCCGTTCGCCTCCGGGACGGTCCCCCTGGGCCGGGTGGTGTCGATGGGAGGGGCCTCGGAGTCCTCACACGAGGCCGGCGAGGCCTTCATCATCCAGTGGCTCGAGTCCGACCCGGAGGCCGACCTCGTCGAGGACTCCGACGTCGGCTTCCCACCCCTGCCGAGCTCGCAGGACGTCTTCCCGGTGGTCTACGTGGACGAGAGGCCGCCGACCCCGGCCGGGGCGCCGACGGACCGGGCCCCCCTCGCGAGGCTCCCGGCGTCCGTGTCGCAGGCCGCCCGGCGGGTCATCGTGGGGTCGGCCTGGCTCCTCCGGAGGGGACGCTAGCTAGGGCGGCCCTGCGTTGATCGGCGGGCCGTCCGGAAGGGGACTGGCCCCACGGCGAGGCGGCGGGCTCGCCCCCGCGGCCGGGGGCCGCCCGACGGGTCGAGCCTCCTCACGGCCCGGCCCCCCCCCGCCCGCGGACGTGCCGAGCCGCCGGCCCGGCAGTCCGGGCGACCCGCCGGACCGCCTCCTCCAGCGTCCGGAGGTCCAGGGGCTTGGTCAGGTGCTCGGCGAAGCCCGCCGCGAGGCTCTGCCTCACGTCGTCGTCCGAGCCGTAGCCGCTCATGGCGAGCCCCGCCGTGGTGCCGGCCGCGATCGCCTCGCGCATCAGCTCCAGCCCCGTGCCGTCGGCCAGCTCGATGTCGCTCAGCAGCAGGTCGAACCGCGACCGCCCCATCGCCTCCCTCGCCTCCGCCACGCTGCCCGCCTCGACCACGTCGATCTCCCTCCGCCTCAGGGCCATCGCCAGGAAGCGGCGGGTATCCCGGTTGTCCTCCACGACGAGGATCCTCAACTTCGCCCCCCCGGGGTCCGGCCGGGGGGCCTCCGACGGCCCCCCCCCGGCCTCGGCGGGCGAGGGGGTCGTGGAGAGCCCCAGCCGGAAGGTCGTGCCGGATCCGCGGCCTTCGCTCCGGGCCGCGAGGGAACCCCCGTGGGCATCGACGATCGCCCGGCTGATGGCCAGCCCGAGCCCCATCCCGGCGGCCCGCCCGCGCAGGCCCGGGTTCCCCTGCTCGAAGGGCTCGAAGATCCGCTCCAGCGAGGCCGGCTCGATCCCGGGGCCCGTGTCCCGGAACTCGACGACGAGCTCGCCGGCGGGCCGGCCCGCCCCGCCCGGCGGCCCGTCGCTCGTGCGGATCGTCAGCGTCCCCCCGGGGGGCGTGAACTTGGTCGCGTTGCAGATCAGGTTCCAGGCGACCTGGAGCAGCCTCGTGGGGTCGGCCCGGACGTGGTGCGAGGCGGCACCCAGGTCCAGCTCGACGGCTATCCCCGCCGCCTTGACCTCCTCACGGCAGATCTCCACGGCCCTCCCCAGCACGTCGTGCACGTCGACCACCTGCATCTTGAGATCCAGCTCGCCCCGGCCGATGCGGACGACGTCCAGCAGGTCGTCGATGAGCCGCACCTCCAGCTCCACGTTCCGCCGGATCATCTCCAGCGTCGACCGGGTCGGGACCTCGTCCCCCTCCAGCATCGCCGAGGCCGCCAGCAGGATGGGCGTCAGCGGCGTGCGGAGCTCGTGCGAGAGGACCGCCAGGAAGCGGTCCTTCGCCCGGCTGGCCGCCTCGGCCTCCTGGTACAGCCGTGCGTTGTCGACCGCCAGCGCCACCCGCCTTGCCATCACCTCGGCGGCCAGCCGGTCGTCCGCCCCGAGGGGCCGGCGGCCTTCCGAGCAGGCGAGCGAGATGACGCCCAGGGTCCGGCCGCCGGCGACCAGCGGCACGGACAGCCAGGAGCCGACCCCCAGCCGCCGCAGCAGCGCCAGGTGCTCGGCGTCCCTCGCCATCGCCCCGAGCCCCCCGGCCTCGGCCTCGCCCCCGGCCACCCCCCGGCCGGTCTGCAGGGCGAGGGCCGCGGGGTCGGCGCCGGCAGGGTCGGGCGGGTAGCGCCGCAGCAGCTCCTCCGCCAGTTGCTGCTTGTCCCGATCGGCGTGCACCGCCGTCACCCCGCGGATCTCCCCCCCTCGCCCGACCAGGCCCACCAGGCAGAGGTCGGCCAGCCGGGGCACCGCCAGCTCGGCCACATCCGGGAGGATCTCCCCGACGTCGAGCGAGGCCCCCAGGCAGTCCGCCACCTCGGCCAGGAATGCCAACCGCCGGCGCTCCTCGTGCGATCGCTCCAGCAACCGGGCGTTGTTCACCGCCAGGGCGACCTGGCCGGCCACCGCCACCAGCAGGTCGAGGTCGTCGCCGGCGAAGCACGCGTTCCCCGAGCTGGTGTCGAGCTGCAGGATGCCGAACGGGCGCCGATCGGGGTCACGCAGGGGGGCGCACATCACCGTCCGGATGTGTGCCTCCTCCGCGCTCTTGCTCTCGGCGAATCGGTCGTCGGTCGCCACGTCCACGCTGAGGATCGCGCGCCCCTTGGACAGCACGTACTCCATGATCGTCCGGCTCACCGCCGGCGCGACCTGCGGGCCGCCCCGGGTCTTGAACGCCGTCGGGGAGAGCCCCCCGCTCGCCTCCCCCTTGAGCACGACCAGGCCGCGCTCCGCGCCGGGGAACACGGAGAAGAGGGCGTCCAGGGCCTTCTCGAGCACGCCCGCCAGGTCGAGCGCACCGGCGATCCCCCGCGAGATCTCCAGGATCGCCGCCAGCTTCTGCTCGGGCCGCACGCCGATGAGGGCCATCTCGCCGGTCTCGGAGGTCTCCCGCTCGCTCAGGATGGCCGGGGTGCCCGGGGGCCAGGCGTCCGGAACGACCCGCGGGCCGGAGAACCCGAGGAGGCAGCTGCCGATGCCGATCCGGTCGCCGTCGCTCAGCAGGACCACGCCGCGAACGGGCCGGCCGTTGAGGAGGGTGCCGCCGCTGCTCCGCAGATCCTCCAGCGTGTACCCGCCGCCCCGGAGCTCGATCCGGGCATGCCGCCGCGAGACGGAGGTGACGGGCAGGACGAGGTCGCAACTCGGCCCCCGCCCCACGACGGCCGAGGGCCGCTCGAGCCCGAACCGGAGGCCGACCATCGGCCCCTCCAGGATCGTCAACGAAGGTCCGGTCCGGAGGAGTTGGGACATGGGAACAAGCCCTCACTCGCGGAGGCGAGGTCGGCGATGGTCGGGGGACTTCGGTGGGGCCGGGGGCGCCGGGACACACGCCGGGCGGACAGTCGGGCCGTTCAGCCGGTGACCAATGGTCAGGAGAGATCCGAGCTCAAGCTCGTCACGCCAGCCCATTCCGGTATCAATAATGCATCTCCAACATGGTTTTGTCTCGATCAAAGTTTCTATTAAAGAGGTTTCGGCCTGAAGCCTCGGAGAACCATGGGCGTTCGCGCATCCGAAAAGGGGCATAGCGGCCTGCTCGGTCTCCGAGGGACCGATTGCAGGCCCCGGAAAGGGTGCCCCGCCTCGGCCATCCTACGCCCGCTGCAGCACCTCGATCGGTGAGGGAGTCCTCGTCACCCCGAATCCCCGGCCGGACCTGCGAGCCGCCGCGGGTCGGCGGGCCGCCTCGCCGGCCTGGCCTCTCGTTCGGATGGCGGCCCGAGTCAATTATAGTCGAATGGCCCCCGCGAGTGAGCGCACGATCAGGGCCCTGGCGGCCGCCGGACGGCCCGAATGCGTGGGGATCGACCTGGCGGGCGTGGATCGCAGGGAGACCGGGGTGGCGACGGACCTTGCTCCGTCGCATGCCCGTCCCGTCTCCCCGGCCGCCACGCGGGCGGGTCGGGGCGCTCGGGGACGGTTCTCGGTCCGCCCCCTTCCGCGTTCTCGATCCGGTCACCCCGCAGGACATCACCGCCACGATCGATGACGAAAGGGCCTTCCTCACCCAACGTCCGTGCACAGCCCGCTCGGCCGTCCTCACCCCCCGACCGAAGGCGCACCGATCCGAGCCCTGCTCGGGTGGGGCGCCGGGCCGTCGTGAGCACATCGGCATCGGCCCGACGGAAACGGCATCGAGACCGGCCCGACGGCCCGATCGTCACGCCCCCCCGCGCGAGGCGGTCGCCGGCTACGGGACCGATCAGTAGGTCCGGCCCAGGACATCGACGATCGCCCGCTTGACCTCCAGCGGGTCGATGGCGCCGGTGTGGCGATACAGGACCTCGCCGCCGGGGGCGATGAGCAGGGTGTACGGCACGGGGCCGGGCCACTCGGGGTCGAGTGCCTCGGCGAAGGCGTCGCGGTCGGCGGCGTCGAGCAGGTAGTTGGTCGCCGAGACGTGGTGCTCGGTCAGGACTTCGAGCGCCTTGGATTGCGCGTCGGAGTCGTCGAGGCTGATGGTGATCAGCTTGAAGTCGCGGCCGCGATACATCCGGTTCATCTCGACGAACTCGGGCAGCTCGGCCACGCAGGGGCCGCACCAGGTGGCCCAGAGGTTGACGAGCAGGAGGTCGTCGGAGTCGTTCTTCGCCAGCTCGGCCACGCCGTCGAGGTCGATCGTCTCGAGGGAGACCGGCTCGGCGTCCCAGCGTTCGAGGGACTTGCGGGCGTCGTCGCGCTTGTCGGCCCACTTGGTCGAGCAGCCGAAGACGCGGGTCATGGGGACGGGGACCTCCTCGCCCGCGAGCAGGGCCTCGACGGCGTTGATCGCATCGTGCGAGGTGACTTCCTTCACCTCGGCGTCGTCGAATCGGCCCTGATAGCGCAGCCTGCGATCGCGGTCGAAGACGTAGACATGGGGGGTCGCCAGCACGCCGAAGGCGCGCGAGACCTCCTGGGTGTCGCCGTCGTAGAGGTAGGGGTAATTGAAGTTGTGATCCTTTGCCCGGAGTTTCATCTCCTCGAACGAGTCGTTCAGGTCGCTGTAGCCCAGCTCGTCGAGTCGGACGGCCTTCGGGTCGTTCGGCGAGATGGCGACGAGGGCAACCCCCTTGTCCTCGTAGGTCTCGACGAATCGGGCGACGCGGTCCTCGTACGCCTGGGCGGTGGGGCAGTGGTTGCAGGTGAAGTAGACCACCAGGATGTCGGCATCGCCGAAGTCGAAGAGCGTGTAGGTCTTCCCATCGACGCCCGGCAGGCGGAATTCGGGAGCGGGCTCGCCAAGTGCCAGGGGAGTCGCCGGCTGCGCGCACGCAGGATCGGGATCGAGTGGGACGACCAAGGCGGTGGCGGCCACGACGAGCAAGATTCGCAAGGGCATGGGCAGATGACTCCCTGAGCGTACGGACCGAGGCACGGCAAGGTCGGTGTGTCCTGGCGTCACACGTCGAACGAATCGGGCACCCCGGGGCCGGCGGCCCCGGGGCCGATGCCACGAACGTCTCGGCATCAGATCACGTACGGCTGCCGCTCGGGACGCGAGCGGAGGCCGTTGGCCTCGGCGTCGTCGACGAACTCCTCGCGATCGGGATCGAGCGTGAGGGTGCGGCCGAGGACCCAGGCCAGGGCGGCGGCGTGGCAGGCGATGTGCGAGTGTCGCATGATCCGGGAGTTGGCGTTGGTGGTGCCTCGGGACCGGATCGCGTCGAAGAAGTCTTGCGCGTGGGCGCCGACATCGAGCCCGACCTGGGGCGCGGCGGAGACGTCGGGAAGCTCGGCGCGGAGGGATTCGGGCTCGACGACGATGCCGCCGTTGTCGCCGGTCTCGACCCAGCCGTCCTCGCCGACGAACCGCACGGGGCAGGTGCCCAGCTCGGTGATCCAGCCCTCGCGCTCGCCGAAGGGGGTCTCGAGGAAGTCGAGGATGATGGGGACGCCGTCGGCGTAGCGGGCGATGATCGCCTTCTCAGCCGGCTCGTACGAGACGGGCATCGTGTCGTCGGCCCCCTTGGCCTGCTGGCAGAGGTCGAGCGTGTGGGCGGCCCAGTCGAGCAGGCGGGCGCCGGAGTCGAAGTCCCACTGGCCTCGCCATCGGCCCTGCACGTAGTTCTCGTTGTAAGGCCGCCAGGGGGCGGGGCCGAGCCAGCGGTCCCAGTCGACCACGTCGACCGGCGGGGTCGGCTGGCCGGGGAGCCAGGTGTTGTCGAGCGTCGGGGTGTAGACCGACGCATGAAGCTCCTTGAGTTTGCCGAGCTTCCCGCCCCGGGCCAGGGCGACGGCGGCCTGGAAGTTGGCGACGCTCCGGCGCTGGGTGCCGGCCTGGAAGACGCGGCCGGTCTCGCGGATGGTGTCGTCGAGCTTCTGGGCGACCTCGATGGTCAGGGCGCAGGGCTTCTCGCTGTAGACGTCCTTGCCGGCCTTCGCGGCGAGGATCGAGGCCGGGCCGTGCCAGCGGTCGCCGGTGGCGATGAGCATCGCGTCGATGTCGTCGCGGGCGAGCAGTTCCTCGAATTCCCGGGTCGTGGTGCAATCGGTGTTGCCGTAATGTTCATCCACGAGCGCCTTGCCGGCCTCGCGTCGGTTTTTCTGCACGTCGCAGATGGCCACGAAGTGCGGGTCGGCCATCGGCAGCATGGCCTTCATCACATACGTGCAGCGCGGGCCGAAGCCGATCACGCCGAGGGTGATCCGCTCCGACGCCGCCTTCGTGCCCTCCTGCCGCCCCAGGGCCGAGGCGGGGACGATCCAGGGCATCGCCACCGCGCCCCCGGCAACGGCCACGGACGTCTTGATCCAATCACGGCGGGTCGGGTTGCCTGGTCGAGGTCCCATGAGATTCGATGCTCCGCAAGCAAAGGTCGGGACGGCCCGGCCCGCCCGGGATCGCTCCCGGCGGGCCGACTCCCGATTGACTCGATGATCGGGCGGAAGCCCGGCGCCTCGTGACCGCCCCGGGGCCCGGCCCTGGATTCGCGACCGAGATCCCCGGATGGATCGGCGGATTCGGGCGCTTCGGGCCCGTGCCGCCGACCGACCTCCCCCTCATCTTGGCCCCGGACGGGTCGGGATCGCAACGACCCTCCCTCGAAAATCGTCGTTAAGGGAGGGGGGAGGAGCGTCACATATCCGAATGACCGGACTCGGCTGTGCCTGTAGGAACCCGCGGACTATGATGGTGTACGCCGCAGAAAGACGCATCCCATTGGCCGCGCGCATCGATTGAGGATTGCCGCATGAGTACCGTCGAGGAGATCGAACGGGCGGTCGCCAATCTCCCGCCCGAGCAACTCGCAGCGTTTCGATCGTGGTTCGTCGCATTTGATGCCGAGGCGTGGGACCGCGAGTTTGAAGAAGATGTGCACGCCGGCCGCCTGGATGAACTGGCGGACGAAGCGCTTCGCGACCTGGATGAGGGGCGTTGCACGGATCTGTGAATCACCGCGCCTCGCCCCGCTTCTGGTCCCTCTACCACCGGTTGCCTGAACCGATCCAGCAACTGCCGAACTCGTCATTTGCCCTGCTTCTGGCCGACCCGAGGCATCCGTCGTTGCACTTTCGGCGGGTCGGTCGCTTCTGGTCGGCCCGTGTCGGATTGCACTATTGAGCGTTGGCGGTCCAGCGAGATCACGATTTCGTCTGGTTCTGGATCGGCTCGCACGCCGAGTATGATCAACTCGTCGGCCGTTGAACCGATCCCATCGGTGCTGTCGACCTCATCAGGCGATGTCGCCCCCCCCTCCCGGTGTCCCGGCAATGAGCGTCGTCGTGCCGGCCTGTTTCACCCGCCGTCCGGCGATGACCAGGGCCAGCTGAGCCGCCACAATCGCGACCACAAAGACCACGACATCCGCCACGATCACCCACGCCTCGGACCCTTGCCGGCCGTCGAGCGAGACCGTCAGGAACAGGTGCAGGGACACGGCGAACAGGAACGCCAGCAGGATGTAGCCGAGCAAGGAGTCGGTCAGCTTCAGGGGGCGGAACGGGTCGTCGTTCGGGTAGAGGTGCAGCGAATTGTGGCCGATGGCCAGCCGCACCCGCACGTAGACGAGCAGGCCGATCAGGCAGGTCAGCAGCAGGAGCGCCGTGAATAAGGCCGGCCCGAAGGCCCCGGCCAGCTCGGGGGGGATGTCCACGGCCGCGTCCTCGGCGATCTGGCCGAACGAGGAGAGGACCTCGAAGGTCGAGAACATCATCAGGCCGACGAATGAGACGGTGCCGATGAGATCCTGATTGCACCCCTTGAGCGTCGCGTGGACGTGGGCCTCCCACTGGTCGCGGCCGACTTCCTCGAAGGAGTCCTCGGCGATCCGGGCGCGGGCGTAGGCGACGGCCTGGCGGTGGAACCGGCCGTCGATCAGGAGCCAGGCGCCCAGGGTCGTGAACCCGACGACCGCCGCGACGACCGGCGGTGCATGCAGGGCCAGGGCGAGCACCGCGGCCGAGAAGCCGGCGATCACGTCGGCGAGGAGGAATTGCAAATATGAGACGCCGAAGAAGTTGCGACGGCCCGCCGCCTCGGGGTCGCTCGGGCCCGCGAAGCCGCGCCCCTGCATCAACCGGGCATAGAGCATGCCGTTGAGCGTCAGCCCGCCGTGCAGCCGCCCCATCCGGAGCGAGAGCACGAGCGACGGCACCAGCACCAGGATGGCATAGAATGCGAACAGATGATCCTGCACCCGCGAGAGGCTCCCGGGCAGTCCCCCCTGGAGCGCGTTCTGGAGGAAGATCCCGAGCGCGGCGAAGACCGAGCCGAGGAACGTGTACAGCTCCCGCCGGCGGTCGATGATACCGTGAATCTCGCGGGAGACGGTTTCGAAGTCGGTCATCATCCTCTCCTCGCCGGTCCCCCGAGCGGTTCGGCCCTGGGATCTGCCGCTGGTTGACTTCGATCGAACAGGCCGAGCGGCCGGGAAACCCGGGTGGCACGAATCCGACCCCGGATTCGTGCCACTCCAGGGCATCATACATCAACGATCATCATTCCGAGACGCGAGGGTCGGGCGGCAGGACCAGGTCCTCTTCCGTCACGTCGACCGGGGCTCCGGTGTCGGGGACCTCGAGGCCGGCGGTCCAGAGGATGCCGTTGACGACCGACCGGCGGAAGGCGGGGATGCGGAAGCAGTCGTGGAAGTGCCCGCAGACGTAGCCGAACGACCGGCCGCCCTCGGGGCGCTCGTAGATCCAGCCGACCGGGTAATCGGTGCCGTTGACCTCGGTCATGACGACGGGCGTCGCGGCATCGAGGTACTTAAGCTTGATGTAGTATTCATCCTTCATGGGCGTCTCTTCCCAGCCGCGGGCGATGGGGTGGTCGGGGGCGACGGGGCGGATCGACGACTCGACGACCGGGATCTCGGAGAAGGACGGGTTGAACCAGCCGCCCATGATCTCCATCCAGCGCGGGCCGTTCTCCACGTTCGCGGCGGTCGACCAGTGCAGGGCCACCAGGCCGACGCCGTCGGCCAGCAGTCGCTCGGCCTGCTCGCGGCGGGCCGGGTCGAGGAAGATGTCGCCGGCGTTGGCGGTGCAGAAGACGATCGACTCGACGCCCTCGAAGGCGTCGGCGTCGGTCGGCCAGCCGTCGGAGACGGCGGTCGTCACGCCGGGGGTCTGCTCCAGGCACTTGGCGAGCAAGGCACATTCGGCCATGTATTCATGGGTTTCCGGGGCGTGGTCGCGGTCCTTGCCGATCAGGAGGATCCGGGTCGTCTCGTCCTGCGCGGCGGCGGCGGCGGTCGAGGTGATCGCGGCGGCGAGGGCCAGGGCGATCATCGAGGCGCGTCGGGTCATCGGTCGTCACTCCGTGGCGGTCGATCGTGGTGGCTGGGCGTCTGAGGGGCCGAGGGTCGGATCGGCTCGGCTCGCATCGCGGCAATCCGGATCGGGGCCCCTCCCCCGGTCCGGATTGTGACCCGTCGCCGGGGACGACGCAATCCGCTTCGGGGGCAATCGCAGCTCAATCGAGGCCGGCGACGGCCGCCGGGCCTCGGCGACGGGCCAGGCGACGGGTGAGCCAGACTTCCAGGCAGAGCCCCGCCAGGGCGGCCAGCACGAGCGCCCGCCAGAGGGGCCGCGGCGATCGGCCCGGGCCGCCCGCGGGGCGCGATCCGAGCCGGTCGTCGGCGGCGAAGGCGAGGGGCCAGCCCTCGGCGATCGCCTCCGCATCGCCGGCCGAGAGGGGTTCGCGGGGCGGCTCGGCCTGCTCGGCGGCGACCAGGCGGTAGAGGCTGCCGCCGGGCAGGTCGAAGCGATACAGGCCGGCCTCGTCGGTGTCGGTCAGGCGGGCGATCACCCCGTCGTCGGTGCGGTCGAGCTCGGCCTCGGCCGAGCGGCCGGAGGGGGTCCGCACCGCAATCGCCTCCCGGCCCGCGAGGGAGGAAGGGCCGACCGGGACGACCAGCGGGGCGCCGGGTCGGGTGGCGGGGGCGTCGGCCTCGGGATCGGCCAGCCGGAACATGACTTCATGAACAAAGGGGACGAAGTCGGGGTTGGCGGGCAACGTGCCCCCTTCCGCGTCGAGCGACCCGGCGAGGATGGCGGCGCGGCCCGACCCGACGGGGCGATCGACGAGCCAGGGGCCCCCCGAGTCGAGCCGGGCCAGGACCTCGGCGGCCGGCTCTCGTTCCGCCGGGATCAGCTCATATGCGGCGAAGAGCGCGGCCGATCCCAGGGCAGACGGCGCGCCGTCCCGGTCGATCGCGCCGAAGACGGGGGCGGCGAAGCTCGTCGGCAACGGGCGGGCGATCGGCGATCGGTCGTCGAACCGGCCCCGGAGCGATCCGATCCGAGCCGGGAGCCAGCCGTCCCCCTCGCGGAAGGCGGCCTGATTCCAGGCGTCCGCGTCGGTCCGGTCGCCGGGGACGACCAGCACGCCCCCCCCCTGCCCGGCCCACGACGCCACGGCGGCCGCGGCCTCCGGGCCGAGGGATGGGACGTTCGCGAGCACGAGCAACCGTTGACCCTCAAGGGCCTCCGCGTTCAGGGCCTCCGGCGGCAGGGCCGAGACGCGGAACTGAGGGGCCTCGTCCCCGAGGGGCATGAGGGCGACCCGGAGGAAATCGGCCGCGCCGGTCATCGGCCGATCGCCCGGCTCGCCGTCGACGAGCAGCACGGGCATGGCCTCGGCCACCTCGACGACGAGGGCCGAGGCGTCATTGACCGGCAAGGGGTCGTCGGTCCCCCCGGGGGCGAGGCGGACGCCGACGGCATGCGAGCCGATCGCGTCGAGGGCCGTCCGGAATTCGACCACCACCTCCCCCCCCGCCGCCAGCGGCCCGACGGCCCGCGACGACCCCGGCACCGAGGCCCCATCGACCACCAGCTCGGCCGACCGTTCCAGGGTGCCCGGCCCGAGGTTCCGCACGGTCGCGCCGACCCGGATCGTCCCCCCCGGTACGATGAAACGACGCGAGGCGAGCGCATCGATCACCGCCCCGTCGGCGGCCTCGGGATCGACCGACACGTCGAACGATTCGACGGCGATCGCCGGGGGGACCGGCAGGCGATCGTGCAGGGCGCGGAGCAATCGCCAGCGCCCCGGCTCGTCGAGCCGCCAGGGGTTGCGGTCGCCGTCGGTCAGGACCACGACCTCGGCGGCCGGGTGGCGGCCCGATTGTTCGAGGACGCGGAAGGCCTCGCCGAGCGCCGCGGGCAGGTCGGCCGAACCTCCCGGGGGCGGCAGGGCATCGAGGGCGCCCCGGATGCGCGACCGATCGACGCCCGGCGGGTCGAGCACCGCCCTGGCCCGATCGCCGGCTCGGACGACGGCCGCCGCGTCGCCCGGCCCCAGTTGCTCGACGATCGCATCGGCCCGCGCCCTCGCCTCGGACCAGGGGGACGAGCCGCCCCCCCGGCGGGCCATGCCGCCCGACGCATCAATGACAATCACCACGTCCTTCGGCGCCTCGCCGCCGAGGGCCGGGCCGAGGCCGCTCGACCAGATCGGCCGCGCCGCGGCCAGGGCGACGAGGGCCAGGATGAGCATCCGGGCGGCGAGCAGGAGCCACTCGGCCAGGCGCATCCGGGTCCGCGACCGGGGGCCGAGGTCGAGGAACTGCATCGCCCCCCAGGCGATCGTCGGCACCCGGCGACGGTTCCACAGGTGGATGAGCACCGGGATCGCCACCCCGAGCATCCCCAGCAGCATCGCGGCGTTGGCGAAGCTCACGCGGAGGCCCTCGCGCGGGGATCGCCGGGAATCGGGGCGGGGGATCGTGCGGAGACGTTGGCGAGCATGGGGCGGGGCGTTCGGCTCGGCTGTCGGGAGGACTCGAATCTGCTACGATGGTCCTCGATATCCTACGGGGGGCGCTCCCCGCCCCGCAAGCAAAGGGCGGCCGGCACTCGACGCGCCGGCCCAGCCAGGCCATCGGCGTTCCCGAGGGAGGATCGATCGTGTCCGACGCCCCACGCGGCCGAACCGCCAGGAGTCCCCGGCCGGGCGGAATCGCCCTGGCGGCGGTGCTCGCCCTGAGCCTGCCGATCACGCTCGCCTCGGCCCAGGAGGAACTCGTCGCGCCGATCGTCGGGCAGGACGCGGGGGAGGCTCCCGTGGCCCCCGATGCCGGCGACGGGACCGTGGCCGAGGCCGAGGGGCCGATCGCGATCGAGCAGGCGGTGACCGACGAGCAGATCGAGGAGAAGCTCCGGGGGCTCTTGCCGCGGTATCCGGGGGTCCGGGGCATCGGGGTCGAGGTCGACCGGGGGGTGGTCACGCTCACCGGGCACGTGGAAGACGCCGAGGTGCAGGACCGCGTCCGCGATTTCGTCCGGCGGGTCGAGGGGGTGACGCTCGTGCTCAACCGGACCCGGACCGATGCCCAGGTCCTGACGGCCGGTCAACTCCTGGCCAAGCGGCTCGGCCGGTTCTGGAACTTGGTGGCCCAGACCTGGCTGGCGTTCCTGGCGGCCGTGGCGGTCCTGATCGGCTCGATCCTGGCGGCGAAGCTGTTCTCGGGGTCGGCCGATCGCGTGCTCGCGCCCTTGTTCGAGAGCGTCTTGCTGCGATCGGTCGTCGCGTCGGTCCTCGCCCTCGGGATCGTCCTGATCGGGTTCTACGCGGCGCTCGAGGTCATGGGGGTGGCCCGGGCGGTGCTCTCGGTCGTCGGCCTGGCGGGGGCGGTGGCCCTGGCCATCAGCTTCGCCTTCCGCGACTTCGCCGAGAACTTCATCGCGTCGCTCCTGCTCGGCGTCCGGCAGCCGTTCCGGGTGGGAGACTTCGTCGAGGTGACCGGCCATGCGGGGGTCGTCCGGGCCTTGACGACCCGGGCCACGATCCTCGTGACCCTCGACGGCCATCAGGTCCGCATCCCGAACTCGATGGTCTTCAAGAATGTGATCATCAACCGGACCGCCTCCGACGCCGTGCGGCAGAGCTTCGACGTGGTGGTCGGCTACGACGCCTCGGCGGTCGAGGCGCAGCGGGCCATCGCCTCCAGCCTGCGCGAGCACGGCGGAATCCTCGACGACCCGCGCCCGAGGACCCTCGTCGAGGCCCTCGAGCCCGGCGGGGTCCGCCTGCGATCGACCTTCTGGCTGCCCGTCCGGGGGGTCGATGGCGACAAGATCCTGAGCGATGCCCGCCTGAAGGCCAAGGTCGCCTTGCTGCAGGCCGGGATCACGCCGACGCCGCCGCCGACGGCCGTCAGCCTCAGCCTCAGCCTGGCCGACCGGATCGACGTCGCCCCGGCCCCGGCCGACGGCCCGACCGAGTCGGACGCCCTCCCCCACCCCCGGGCGGCCACCGTGCCCCCCGACCGCGCCCGATCGAACCTGCAGCTCGATTCCGAGGTGGCCCGGTCCTCCAGCTCGCTCGAAGACGCCCAGCCCGACGCCATCGACCAGGCGCTGCACGTCGCGCAGGATGTCGTCGGCGACGAGCAGGACAACATCCTGTCCCGGGACCGCCGCCCGCAGAAGGCCGCCGACCAGGCCGGGGCGCCGGGCCGCCCGCCTCAAGGCGACCGGGCCTCCTGAGCCCCTCGCGTCCCCTTCGCGGGGATACACCAGCATTTTCTCGCACCCAGATGGAATGAGGTCCTCGATGCCCGGCTGCTGCCTCCTCCTGATCGTGCTGGCCGTCCCCGAGCAAGACGCGATGGACCTGGCGGCCCGGATCGTCGCCCGGGCCGAGGCCAAGCTGGGGGAGCGCGTCGGCGACGGGTCTTGCTCCGGGTTGGTGTCCGAGGCGCTCCGGGAGGCCGGGGCGCGGCTGGGAGCCGGGGACTCGGATCAACCGTGGGGGCGGGCGGTGGACCCCTCGGAGCAGCTCCGACCGGGAGACGTCCTGGTCTTCCGCGATGCGGCCTTCGTGCATCGCGAACGCCAGCGCAACGGGGCCGTGCGGACGACGACGGCCCGGATGGAACGTCACGTGGCCCTCGTTTCAGCCGTCGATCGCCAGGCCGGCGCCATGCGGATCACGCTCCTGCATCAGAACGCCGGCCGGCCCGGGGCGAACGATGATCGGCGCCAGGTCGTCCAGCGCTGGGTCATCGACCCGAGCGAGATGACCGAGGGGACCGTCACCGCCTATCGCCCTTTGCCGGGGGACAGCACGCAGTAGGAAGGCGGCGGGAATCGGCAGGCCGCCGGAAGATGGCGGGAAGCCCTTCGTTCGCGCGGACGGGGGTTGAACCTCCCCCCTCTCCCCGCGGGCGGGGAGAGGGCCGGGGTGGGGGGTCACCGGCCGGCTCGCAAGCCGTGGCGTCCGGGCAGAGTGCCCGCTCACCCGGCCTTCGGCCACCCTCTCCCCTGCGATCAGGGGGCGCGGGTCCAGATGGCTCGCGGGAATCGGGTCGGCGTGTGCTCAACCGGCCGGGGGCGCAGGGGCCGGCGGCGTCGTCGCCTGGGTGGCGATCCGGATCACCCAGATCGAAAACGCGATGGCCAGGACGTTGAGCACGGTGCCCAGGATCGCCGAGGCGACCGAGAGGGTCGGGTCGGGGGCGGCCGGCTGGCGGCTCCAGGACGAGGGGAGCGTGGGGTCGGGGGCCTCGGGCACGCCGGTCGCGGCGGCCAGGGCCTGCACCTCGTCGGGATCGAGCGGCAACCCGGCGACGGTCAACGCGGCGGCCGGGCCGCTGTTGGCGGTCAGGGAGACGGCCCGTCGGCTGGGGCCGGCCAGCACGACCTGGACCCCGAGCGTCTCGACCGGCTCGGGCTGGCCCACATAACTGCCGGCCGCGATCCGGGCCGGGCGGAGGAACGGGGCCCGCAAGGCCCGTGACGGCGAGAGCCACCCGCCGAGCGATCGCAGCTCCAGCGCCTCGGCAGCCCCCTCGGGGAACTCCAGGTCGCCGACCGGGAGCACCAAAATCGCCGCGTCGAGCCGGCCGTTGCGCACCGCGTCGAGCAAGGTGGCCGGGTCGCCCGAGGCGTCGGGCCGGCGGTCGTCGCCGAGCAGGCTTTGCGCGATGAGGGCCGCCCCGCTGCCGAGGGGCGGCACCCCGACGCGGCCCGAGAGGGGATCGGAGGCCGCGTCATCTCCGGCCCCCTCGTCGCCGTCCGACCGGCGGCGGACGACGTGGACCATCCGCGTCCCGACCACGGCGGCGGCCTCGATCCGCGTGTCGCGATCGGGCGGCGCGTCGCCGTCGCCGTCGCCCCGGGCCGAGAAGAAGCGCTCGGCCCCCAGCAGGGCCAGCCGGGCCTCCCCCCGGGCGACGGCCTCGGCCGGATTCCCGACCCGATCCTCGATCACGGCGCGGTCGGGGAAGGTCTCCCGGATGGCGACCACCGCCCGGGCCTGGAGCTCGTAGAAGTCGTCGTCCTCGGCCACGGCCAGCGCCAACTGGGCTCGGGTCGGGAGCTGCCCGATGCGGGGCGACTCGGCGATGAGCCGCCGTTCGAGCAGGAACTCGCGGGCGACGCCGGCCGGGCGACGCCCCTTGATCTCGACCTCGGCGTTCAGGCGCCGCATGGTCGGCTCGTCGAGCAGGCCCGCCAGGCCGTCGAGGGCCTCGCGGAGCCCCGGCCAGCGTTCGGTCGCCTCGTGGCGGACGACGAAGGCGGCCTCGTACGACGGGAAGAAGCCCCGCGAGTCGTCGAGCATGCGGAGGCCGAGCGACGGGATCACGCCGTCGGTCGAGAAGCCGATCGCCACGTCCACCTGGCGCGTCTCCAACGCCCGCATCCGATCGAGCACGTCCTCCAGAACCAGGGGGGGGGCGGCCAGCGAGAAGCCGTAGGCCTCGCTCAGCGCGCCGAGGCCGTCGCCGGGCCTGCGCAGGTACTCCGGGGGGCAGGCGATCCGCACGCCTTCGGGGAACCGGGCGGGGTCGGCCAGGTCGTCGATGCTCCGCAATCCCATCGCGGCGGCCCGGACCGAGGGGACAAGTAAGGCATAGCCGTTGTCGAAGCCGAGCGGGTCGAGCCAGTCGAGGCCGATCGGCGCGTATCGCCTGCGGGCCTGGGCGATCGACGAGTCCCCCGAGACGTCCAGCTCTCCCAGGAAGTTCAGGGCCGTGCCGGAGTAGTCGACCATCAGGTCCACCGTCCCCTCGCGCAGGAACGCCTGCGCCTGGTAGCTGTCGGGCACCGCCTGCACCCGGGAGACGGGCACGTCGGCCTCGCGGAGCAGCTCGGCGGCCATCTCGGCCAGGATCGCCTGCTCGGCGAAGTCCTTGCAGAGGATCGTCACCGAGTCGTCGGATCGGGAGCAGCCGAGGCCCAGCGCCGCCGCCAGGCCGAGAACGCCGCCGAGGGTCGTCCGGGAACGGCTCATCCGTTCGCCTCCTTCGTCGAGGTCAACGCGGCAGGGGCAGGAATCGCGGCCGCCGGCGGATTCGACCGGATCATCCGGATCAGAGCGGCGGCCTGGAGCAGCAGGATCAGGGTCAACGGCAGGGCGAAGCTGATCGCCCCGGCCCGGACCACCTCGATGTTCCGGGTCATCACCAGGGCCGCCCCGAGCGTCGCCAGCGTGATCCCCCAGGCGAACTTGCGGAACCGAGGCGGGTCCATCGCCCCCTGGCTGCTGAGCATCCCGAGCACATACGTCGCGCTGTCCACGCTCGTCACGATGAAGACGAAGAGCAGCAGCAGGGCCACCGCCGTCAGCAGGACCGAGCCCGGCAGGCGGTCGAGCAGGGCGAACAAGGCGGTCGTCACGTCCTCCTTGACGATCGACCCGATGCCGCCGGCCCCCTGCAACTCCTCGAACATCCCCATGCCGCCGAAGACCGAGAACCAGATGAGCGAGAAGGCCGTCGGCGCCAGCAGGACCCCGGCGACGAACTCCTGGATCGTCCGCCCCTTGCTGATCCTCGCGATGAAGATCCCGACGAACGGCGCCCAGGCGATCCACCAGATGAAGTAGGTCAGCGTCCACGAGCCGACCCACGCGCTCAGGTCCTGATGCGGGTAGAGCCGGAACGACAGCGCGGGCAGGGCCGACAGGTAATCGCCGAGTCCCGTGAACATGATCCGCAGGAGGAACGGCGTCGGCCCGGCCAGCAGGACGAAGAGCATCAAAAGAATCGCCAGCACCATGTTCGTGTTGCTGAGGATCTTGATCCCCTTGTCGAGCGAGGTCGCCGCCGAGGTCATGAAGGCCGCGAACAGCAAGCCCAGCAGGAGCAGGGCGAACCAGAGCGCCTTCGGCGGCGTCCCCAGCACGATGTTCAGGCCCGTCTGGAGCTGGAAGACCCCCATCGCCAGCGACCCGGCCACCCCGAGCGCGACGGCCAAGACGGCGAACAGGTCGGCCAAGGTGGCCACCGGCTCGACCCAACGTCCCCGGAAGGCCGCGCGGATCGGCGCCCCGGCCAGGAAGTTCGTCCCGACCCGGTAGTGGAAGTAGGCCAGCACCAACGCCCCGACGCTGTACACGGCCCAGGCGTGGAAGCCCCAGTGCAGCATCGTCAGGATCATCGCCTGCCGCGCCGACTCGGCCGAATACGCCTCGCCGATCGGCGGCGAGGCGAAGTGCGTCATCGGCTCGGCCACCCCCCAGAAGAGGAGCCCGACCCCCATCCCGGCCGCGAACAGCATCGCCAGCCACGACCCGGTCGAGAACTCCGGCTCGTCGCCCGGCGCCCCCAGCTTGATCGACCCGTAACGCCCCAGGGCCAGCCAGGCGGCCAGGACCAGGAACCCCGTCACCGACCCCATGAAGAACCAGTCCACGCTGTCGAAGAAGGCCTGCGTCACGTCCGACACCGTGCCCGCGAACGTCGCCGGCCAGACGATGCCGATCAGGGACACCGCAATGCAAAGCGGCAAGGCCACGTGAAACAGCCCCAGACGCCCCCGGTTCGTCCGCATCGGTTCGCTCATCGACACCCACAATTCGAATAAAGAATCACCACAAATCACTCACAGAAAACGACTTGAGCCGAATTCGCCGCCGCCCCGGATTCCCGGGCATGCTGCCGACCCTAACACGTTTGATTCCCCGATCAACCCTCGACCCCCGGCGCGTTCCCGAGTCAAACCGCGGCAAACGCTGCCGATCCCGGGGGCCGCACGGGACTCCCCGCGAGGCGATCGTTCGACCTCGGCCCTGGATTTGCACTCTTGAACCGCGACTGCCCGATCGATTACAACAGAACGTGACGGAATCCCCCCGCGTCCGCGGCCTTCGTGCCCGCCCGATGGACGGAGGGGGAGTCGAGCAGCGCAGCGAGACGATGGCGATTGCTCGCGTCCCGTCACTTGCTATTGCATTGAGAGTCCCCCCCCTACCCCCGCTTGAATCAAGCCCGCCGCCTGGCCTTCGATTTCGAACCGTTGACCGCCTCGCCGCGTCGCTCGGCGGGGCGCCCAACCTGCCGGGAGGCCGTTCCCGCCCCGTTTCCCCGCTCGGTGCGCGTCGCCCCGCGATCGACACCGAAGCCCCCCGCCCCGGAGGGTCCGTTTCCGATGAAGACGTTGTTCGAGAACCGACCAGACGCCGGCCGGTCCCTCGCCCTCGGGGTGCTGGTGGCGGTCGGAGTGTTGGCCTTGCCGATCGGATCGGCCGCCGCCGCCCAGGACGACCCGGCCCAGGCCCTCGGCCTGAAGGTCTACCAGCAGTCGTGCGCCGAGTGCCACGGCGACGACGGCGAAGGCAGCGAGATCGACTACCCCCACCCCCTGCACGGCGACAAGACCCTCGACGGCCTGACGACCTACATCGACGAAAAAATGCCCCCCGGCTTCGAGCACGAGGTGACGGGCGAGGACGCCGAGGCCGTCGCCCGCTACGTCTACGACGCCTTCTATTCCGAGATCGCCCGGGCCCGCAACGCACCGGCCCGGATCGAGCTGGCCCGCCTGACCGTCGACCAGTACCGCAACAGCGTCTCCGACCTGATCGCCGGCTTCCGCGGCCGAGGCCAGTGGGGCGACGAGCGCGGCCTGAAGGGGGAATACTACACCGACCGCGGGTTCCGGCGCGACCGGAAGAAGATCGAGCGGATCGACCCGGAACTGAATTTCGACTTCGGCATCGGCGTGCCCGACGGCGACACCGAGAACTTCGACAAGCGCAACCAGTTCTCCGCCCGCTGGGAAGGCTCGCTCATGCCCCCCGAGTCGGGCACCTACGAGTTCGTCGTCTGGACCGAGCACGCCGTCCGGCTCTACGTCAACGACGATCGGAACCCCCTCATCGACGGCTGGGTGCAGTCGGGCGACGACCTGGAGCGCCGGGCGTCGATCCCCCTGCTCGCCGGCCGCCCCTACCGGATCCGCCTGGAGTTCTCGAAGGCGTACCAGGGGGTCCGCAAGGACGACGACGAGCCGGAGATCCCGGCCTCGATCCGCCTCTCCTGGGTCCCCCCGCGCCGGGCCGAGGAGGTGATCCCGAGCCGCCACCTCTCGCCCGAGTGGGCACCCCCGGTCTTCGTCGTCACCACCCCCTTCCCGCCCGACGACCGCAGCGTCGGCTACGAGCGCGGCACCACCATCTCCGCCGCCTGGGCCCAGGCCTCGACCGACGCGGCCATCGAGACGGCCGCCTACGTCGTCGACCACCTGGACGACCTGGCGAAGGTCAAGGACGACGACCCCGAGCGCGAGATCAAGCTGCGCGACTTCGCCGCCTCCTTCGTCGAACGCGCCTTCCGCCGCCCGCTCGACCCCGAGCAGCGCGACCTCTACGTCGATCGCCAGTTCGACACCTCCCCCGACGCCGAGACGGCCATCAAGCGCGTCGTCTTACTGGCCCTCAAGTCCCCGAGGTTCCTCTACCACGAGATCGACCCGGAGCTCGACCCATACGCCGTCGCCTCCCGCGTCTCGTACGCCCTCTGGGACAGCCTGCCCGACGAGCCGTTGCTGAAGGCCGCCGCCGAGGCCCGCCTCGAAACCCGGGAGCAGGTCGCCGAGCAGGCCCGGCGGATGCTCGACGACCCCCGGGCCCGCGCCAAGGTGCTCGACTTCTTCCGCAAGTGGCTCAAGGTCGACGCCATCCCCGACCTGGCCAAGGACCCCGAGCATTACGACGACTTCACCCCCGAGGTCGTCTCCGACCTGCGGACCTCGCTCGAACTGTTCCTCGAAGGCGTGATCTGGGACAGCGATTCGGCCGACTTCCGCCGCCTCCTGCTCGACGAGCCGCTCCTGCTCAACGGCCGCCTCGCCGCCTTCTACGGCGCCGACCTGCCCGAGGATTCGCCGTTCGCCCCGGTCGTCGAAGGCGTCGGCGAGCGTGCCGGCCTGCTCTCGCACCCCTACCTGATGGCGAACTTCGCCTACACGAACGACTCGTCGCCGATCTTCCGGGGGGTCTTCCTCGCCCGGAACGTCCTGGGCACCCGCCTCCGGCCGCCCCAGGAGGCCTTCACCCCCCTCGCGCCCGACCTGCACCCGGACCTGACCACCCGCGAGCGCACGGCCCTGCAGACCAGCCCCGAGTCGTGCATGGCGTGCCACTCGCTCATCAACCCGCTCGGCTTCGCCCTGGAGCATTACGACGCCGTCGGCCGCTTCCGGGCCGAGGACAACGGCAAGCCGATCGACGCCTCGGGCCTCTACAAGACCCGCGACGGCGAGACCGCCACCTTCGAGGGGGTCCGCGAGCTGGCCGAATTCCTCGCCGAGAGCGACGAGGTGGCCGACGCCTTCGTCGAACGCCTCTTCCAGCACCAGATCAAGCAGCCGATCCGCGCCTTCGGCGTCGAGACGCTCCCCGAACTGCGGGACGCCTTCGTGTCGAACGACTACAACATCCAGACCCTGCTCGTCGAGATCGTCGCCGAGTCGGCCCTGACCCCCCGCCAGAGCGCCGACCTGGCCTCGACCGGCGAGTGACGCCGGCCTCCATCACCGGTGGCTCAATTGGAGTTTTGTTGAACATTCCCTTGACCTTCGTGCCCCGGTCCGTTCCAATAGAAGGGTTCGGCCGGGGCGACGATTGACCCAGCGTCCCGGGGTGCCGAACGGCCCCCGAGACCGTCTTCCCGAACCACGATCACCGAGCCCGGCGACCGGCGTCGTTCATCCCAGCCGCCCCGCCCGGCGAATCCGAAGAGAGGGAGCGTGCCACCATGGCCCGGACCACCACCCGACGCGACTTCGTCCGCAAGCTTGGCATCGGCGGGGCGGCCTTGCCGTTCATCCTGAACCTGCCGAGCCTCGGCTTCGCGAACCAGGGGGGGCGCAAGCAGCGCCTGGTCGTCGTCTTCAGCCCCAACGGCGTCGTCCAGAAGAACTTCTGGGCCGACGAGCCCGGCCCGCTCTCCTCCTTCAAGCCGAGCCTCGAACCGCTCGAACCGTTCCGCGACCGCACCCTGTTGCTCAAGGGGGTCTGCAACAAGATCAAGGGGGACGGCGACGGCCACATGCGCGGCATCGGCTGCCTGCTCACGGGCGTCGAGCTGTTCCCGGGCAACATCCAGGGCGGCTCCGACACCCCCGCCGGCTGGGCCAGCGGCCTGTCGATCGACCAGGAGATCGCCAACTTCCTCCAGGCGGACGAGGCCACCCGCACCCGCTTCGGCTCGCTCGAATTCGGCGTGATGGTCCCGAACCACGCCGACACCTGGACCCGCATGTCGTACGCCGGCCCGAACAAGCCGCTCGCGCCGATCGACGACCCCTACCAGATGTTCAACAAGCTCTACGGCCGCCTGAAGGACCAGGAGAGCCTCAAGAGCATCCTCGACGACCTGCAGAACGACCTGAAGAAGGTCCGCTCGCACGTCAGCGCCGACGACCGCCGCCTGCTCGACGAGCACGCCCAGTTCGTCCGCGAGATGGAGCTCCAGCTCTCCCAGAGCAAGGGCATCGAGGAGGTCGGCCACGCCGTCCCCGAGCTCGACCCCGGCCTCGACGAGTCGCAGAACGACCAGATGCCGGAGATCTCGAAGGCCCAGATCGACCTGATGGTCAACAGCTTCGCCGCCGACTTCAACCGCGTGGCCACCCTGCAGTACACCAACTCGGTCGGCCAGGCCAAGATGCGCTGGATCGGCGTCGGCGAGGGGCACCACGAGCTCTCCCACGAGCCGAACAGTAACGACGAGGCCCAGGAGAAGCTCACCAAGATCAACCACTGGTTCGCCGAGCAGATCGCCTACATGGCCAAGCGGCTCGACGAGACCCCCGAGCCGGGCGGCGACGGCACCCTGCTCGACAACACCACGATCGTCTGGACCAACGAGCTCGGCGCCGGCAACTCCCACACCCGCAACGACATCCCCTTCGTCCTCGTCGGCGGCGGCCTCGACTACCGCATGGGCCGCGCCGTCCACTACGACCGCGTCAACCACAACCGCCTCCTCATGTCCCTCGCCCACGGCTTCGGCCACCGCATCGACCGCTTCGGCAACCCCGACTACTGCGGCGAAGGCACCCTGCCGGACCTGACCTGAGCATGAACCTCAGTTGATCCGGCCTCTCGCCGATCTTCCCTTCCGGCCGCCGCGTCCCCCTCGGACCCGGCGGCCGGTTCGCGTTTCGGGCCTTCGATTCTCCAGGATTTCGCTTGCAACTCGATAGCAAAGCCGAGAGGATGAATTCACTCAATGCGCTTGCACGGACGAACAGAAATGTTCGAACACGGAATTTCGTCCGACAACTTTAGGTGAGGTTTTAGAGGAAAAGCCGATGGTAATAGTACCGCACTTTGATGCCGTAAAGTGGATCGAAGTCAACATGCAAGGTGGGCAAGACTTGACACCTGAGGCCATCGAGGCAGTCACCAATTTTACCCTTATGTGGAATCTGTTCGAGGGCCTAGTTTGTGACAATCGAGCGAATGTAGGGACATTTGAAGCATTTGCTGGTCGAGTTGACTTCACAAGACCTCCATTGAATCGCTTCGAACAATTTGATAAATGTTTATCTTTCTGGAAATCTCGTTACTGTACACCCGCTGGGTTCAATGATCGGTTTCAGGGATTGAACCTCCGAGATAATGATCGCCCAAAGCTTGTCAAAGAAGTTCTTGAGGATAAAAATGTGGACGAAAAATCAAAATTACTAGCATGCATGATTATTGTCTATCGGCTTAGAAATAACCTCTTTCACGGCATCAAGACGCTGATGATGCTGAACGACCAAGTCTCGAATTTAAACACTGCAAGCCAATGCATTGGTTCTATTCTCAAACTAACGAGGTCTGACTTGGTCCGGCGGGCTGGCTAGTTTCGTAGGGTCCGCTGTGCAAACCTCCGGTCAGGCGATGCATCCGCAGATCCGCATAACTCTACTGCTTCACCTCTCGCAAACTGTCCCAAAATCAGCGAAAAAGCCCGAAAATCCTGCAGAATCAACGGGACATTCACTGAGAGGGGGAGCACTATGGGACTTGTTCAGGACAACGTTTGAGGGCTAAGAAAATGAAGCGATAAATTCTTGAAGTCTATCTCCCAGACAATCCTGGGTGCGATGTAGCGTGCACAATCGAATCAAACGAACCGTTCCTACCAATCCAACGGGGCGACATCATCAATCCACGAACCTGGTCTTCAAACTATTCAGGTAACCTTCAGGCTTATGTACCAGATCGAGAGTATGGTGTTGTCCTACGCGTGACAGGGATTGAGCATTTTGTGACACAAACAAAAGACGGTTTTAGTCACCATAAGATTGGAGTCTTTACTCAAGCAATCGATGATATTTCAAATTCTCGGCCATAATGTCATGGATGCAATTCTCGAAGCAGCAGTTTAGGAGAATTTCAGTGAAGATTGACATAAGAACAAGAATCATTAGTCTCCGAAAGAAAGCTGCCAAGACAAGACAGGAGTTTAGCGGCTATCACGCATCTGACTTCTGGTCTAATAGTGAAGAGGAAGAAATTTGGGACTTGCATGAAAGATTGGTCAACGGGCTTGAGGATCTGGCTAATTTTCCCGACCCGCCGGATATCATTGGCGTCTTGCCTGTTAGATATGCTCAGAAGTACTGGCTATCTGGAATCCGCGGAATCGATCGATCTGTAACTGCTATAGACTTATCTGAAGATATCGCCCGAGAGGTGAGAGTCATTCGCAAGGCGATTAAACGTGCAGACATGCAAGATGACCCATGGTCACTGTTACTTAAACGACTCTCGAAAAAATTCAATATATTACGATTGTAATTCTACAGGCGGGCGGGTGGCGGGGTGGCATGGCCACGTCTTCGTGGCCATGTTCGAGCGGGGGGCAACCCCGTTCATGCCCACGCGGCGGGTGGCCGGGGCAAAGCCGAAGGCGTGCCCCGGGATCAGTCGCTTTGCCACCGGGGCATGCCTTCGGCTTTGCCCCGGCCACCCGTCGTAATCCGGGCGGAGTTCATCGTCCGACGGTGCCCTGTCCTGATCCTTCCGCATCAAGCCTCCCCTCCCGATGCAGAGCCAACCGGGCACTTGATGATGCTCGTGCTCACTTCGTGATCAACATGTGCGAGCACGAGCAGTCACTTCGATCAAACGCCCCAAGGTCAGCACCCATCCCGCCCGGTCAAATCCCGTGGAGCAGGCGAGCGGTCGAGCCCAGGAGCTGGCGGAACGCGGTGAGCGAACCCTGGGGCAATTGCGTCGCCTCCAGGACGTGCGTCGTCCGCATCAGGTGTCGCAACTGCATCCGGGCGCCGGGGAGGTTCCCCTCGGCGATGGCGGTGTTGAGGACCTGGACCTCCCCCAGCAGCGACGAGGCGACGGGGACCGGGAATCCGGCGAAGGCGAGGACCTGGAGCTCGCTCTCGAACCCGGTCCCGGGCAGGAAGCCGCCCCCTTGCGGCGGGTCGGCCGAGGGGGAGGCAATCAAGGGCGGTTGCAATTGATCGAGCGGCAGGCCCGTGCCGAGCGTCGGCGCGACCACGGTCTGATAGAACCGGGTGATCCCGGTGTGCGAGGGGACCACCGGCGTCAGGTCGTAGTAGGCCACGTCGCCGACCGCCGAACCGGCCGGGATGGTGACCGGCACCTCCCCCCAACTGTGGACGAACCGCTCGTCTCCCGCCACCAGCGGGCTGGGATCGGCCACGGTGGCCGCCTGGTGGAAGACCTCCAACTGGTCGACGCCCGGGGCCAGCACCACCGGCCGATCGTTCGCGGCCTCCTGGAAGGCCAGGAAGTTCAGCCGGGCAAGCTGCCCGATCGGCCCCGCCGAGGCGCTGTAAAGGGGCACCTCGGACGCGTTCCGGGCCGGATGGGGGTCGAGCATCGTCAGCTTGACCAGCCCCCCGGCCAGCGGCCCGCGGCCATTTGGCAGGGCGGCCGCGGCCAGGTTGATCACCCCCCCGCCCCGACTGTGGCCGATCAGGTGGAGATCCACGACGTCCTGACGCTGGAATCCATGCGCCACCAGGCGATGACTCATCGCGGCCACCTGATGGGCCAACCTCCGGGCGACCAGCTCGGGGATCCCGGGGCGTGGCAGGTTGCTCAGGCGGGCCCAGTCGAACGGCAAGACGGCGTCATAACCCTGCTGGCGGAGGGTCGCGGCCGTCGAGGTCACCCAGCTGGGCATCCGCCCGCTCGGTTCGAACCCGTGCGTCACCGCGCCGATGGTCCACTTCCGGAACGAGGCGACATTATCGGCGTCGTCCGCGTCGCCACCGGCGACCACCAGCACATAAGGGGCCTCGGGCACAATCCCGAGCGGTTCGCTCAGCACGATCCGGGCCGATTGATTCCGACCGGGCATCACATCCAGCACCGTCGAGACCAGTGCCCGATCCCCCGCGTCCACCCCGGGATCGGCCGACCGGTAGACGGTCAGGTTGATCTCGGCCGGGGAGGCCTCGGCCAGGTCATCCTGATGAAAGCGAATCTCAATCGTCCGGGGATCGAGCGCAGTGGCCCCCAGCAAGGCGAAGTTCCCGGTCGTGCTCAGCACGGTGCGCTCCTCAAGCGCCTCCAGGGCCGGCGTCCGTGAATGCCTCCTCCGTGCGCGGAGCGTCTGCGACGATCGAGCACCCGAGCACGACGATGCGACAACGCGACGGTTTCGGAACATGGGCGCACACCTCTCCCCTCAGGATGCAGGAAACCGAGAGCCGGGCAGACGGAATCTTCACAACGAGCTTCACGACCAGGAGGACAACCCCTCGGCCTCAACTGTACCCCATCCGTCTCGACGCACAAGGCAGTGCCGATCCGGGCCCCGGGCGCCCGCCTCTCGATCCCGGGTCGGCACGCATCATCCCATCACAATCGCGCACAAACGCATCAATGACTTCGTAACGCCGACGACCCCGCCCCCTCGCCGGCCCCAGGCCCGGCCCGCCGGTGTCGCCCCACTCGACCCGGGCCGAAATCCACGATGCCGCGTGGCGTGATCCCCTGTGCACTGGCCGGGGTCATCCTCACCCCGATCAGATGGCGACAGGTTCACTCGGCCAACGGAGTCCGATTCGGCTCCAACGCCGTCTCGTTCCAAGAGCCCTGGCAACCGGGGCCGAGACGACACCGGCCAATCCATCGACTTCAACCGATCATTCCTCGGCGTCGATCCCGATCGCCCGGGGCAGATCGTCGTCCTCCGCCGGCGCGGTGAGCGAGAGCAGGAAGGCGCCGAGCTGCTCCTTCCGCGGGCCGGAGAGCTGGGCGAAGCGTCGGGCGGCGGCCTCCCCCTGGCCGTCGTGCAGGAGGATCGCCTCGGAGATCGTCGCGGCCCGACCGTCGTGGAGATACGGGCCCGAGTCGGCCAGGCCCCAGAGCGGCGGCGTGCGCCACTCGTGGTCGCCCGCGGGCGAGGCGGCATCAATGACCGGGGCCGGGGCGGCGGACGGCCGGGCGCCGAAGGCGATGTACGAGCCGGTGTCGACCAGCCGGGGCCCCATGTCATGCAAGAGCAAGTCGCTGTAGATTCCTTCGATCGGCCCCAGGTCGGGGACGTGGCACGAGGTGCAGCCGATCGACCGGAAGGTGCTCGCACCCGCCTCGACCCGGCCGGCAAGGCCCTCGTCCACCCGCGTGGCCGGCCTCGGCAGGGCTCGGACGAAGGCGACCAGGGCGTCGAGGTCACCCTGATCCAGGTCGGGCCCCGGGGCGCCGATGCCCGGCAATCGCGGATCCAACGCCTGGCGATGCCCGGGGACGTCCAGGCCCAGCTCCCCCGCGGCGGCCGACCGGACGAACTCATCGAGCGTCGCGATCTGCCCCTTCCAGCCGAACCGGCCGATCCGGCCGTCGGGCGCCTGGGCCAGCCGGCCCCGGGTCGCCTTCGACCGCCGGGAGCGTCGGGCGGCGTCCTCCAGCACCGCGTCGGGCAGGTCGTCGATCAGCCCGACGCCGAACAGGGCCGTCGGGTTGCGCTGGGTGACGCGGACCGCGATCGGGCCGTGTTGGCCGGGGACCTCGGCCCGCCAGTCGCCATACTCGGGGTCGGTCCCGAAGCGGTGCAGGACCACGCTCGGCGACTCCCGGAATCCGGGGTGGATCGCCTCCAGCGCCGCCAGGTTCGCCGGCGGGGCGGCGGCGGCCCCTCGCCGGTTCGCGTCCGCCACGGCGGCGGGAGGCGTCCCGATCCGGTACTCGAACCGATTCGGGCCCATGTTCATGCTGAACGCGTAGAAGAATCCCGTTCCCGCCCCGCGTCCTTGCCCCGAGACCGAGGCGATGTCGATGTTCCTCGCCGAGTGCCCCGCGCCCCCCGTCCCGCCCCGGTCGTGGCAGTCGAGGCACGACTGGGCGTTGAAGACCGGCCCCAGCCCGTCGCCCGCCCGGCTCCTCGGGTCGCCCGGCATCCAGCGGTGGGTGAACAGGTCTCGGCCGAGTTCGAGCACCTCGGGGGCGGGGGTCGATTCGCCCCCCCTCGCCTGGAGGTGGACCGGGACCGCCAGCATCATCAGCACCCGACCGACGATGCCCGAAACGCTCGTTGCGCAGGCCTGGCTCATGCGACCGTTCCTCCCTGGCGATTGGCCCCATCCCCTTCGACGGCTCGCGACCGAGCCCGGACGCGGAGAACCCGCGAAACCATGAGCACCCATTACACCCCGAACCCGCCGCGGAAGTCCAACCGATTCGAACGATTCTTCCCTGCCGATCCGATCCGAGCCCCGGGGCTTGCCGATGGCCTAAAACCTGCATAAGGATCGAGGTCAAAGTCCCGATCCATCCTCGCATCATCCCCCTTTTCCCCCGAACGGAACCGCCACCGATGAGCAGCCCCCACCACATCACCATCGAGCCGATCGCCGGACGGGTCCTGGTCACCAAGGGGGAGAAGACCCTCGCCGAATCCCGCCGGGCGCTCGCCCTGAAGGAGGGGAGCATGGCGCCGATCATCTACATCCCCCGAGACGACATCGTGATGACGGCCTTCCAGCGCACCGAACGCTCCAGCCACTGCCCCTTCAAGGGTGACGCCAGCTACTTCCGCCTGACGATCGGCGACCAGGTCACCGACGACGTCGCCTGGAGCTACGAAGACCCCAAGACCGACGTCGCCGCCATCAAGGACCACCTCGCCTTCTATCCCGGCAAGGTCGACGCGATCGTCGTGCAGTGAGCCGCATCGGGCCATCACGCCGCCGCGCCCGGCCCGTCGTCGAAATCGGTCAGGTGGCGGGGCGGAAACGCCACCCGCAACGCATTGACGACCGCAAACACGTCGATCACTTCCTGGAAGATCGCCCCGGCCACGGGGGGCAGGTAGCCGAAGGCGGCGATGACCATGCCGACGACGCTCAAGGCCATCCCGCCGACGGCGCTCTGGAGCACGATCCGACGCAGTCGCTTGCTGATGTGAAAGAACTCGTCGACCTTCGACAGGGACGTGTCGAGGATCACCGCGCCGGCCGCCTCGGCCGTGATGTCGCTGTTCTGGCCGAAGGCGATCCCCACGGTCGCCTCGGCCAGGGCGGGGGCGTCGTTGATGCCGTCGCCCAGGAAGACGGTCGGCGCCTTCGAGGCCTCGTCGCGGACGATCGCCACCTTCTGCTCGGGGGTCTGCGAGGCGAACACCTCGCCGATGCCGACCCGATCGGCCAGGTAGCGCACCTCCGACTCCCGGTCGCCCGAGACGATCAAGACGCGGTCGAACCGGTGTTTCGGCCCCAGGTGCCCGATGAACGAGGCCCCCTCGCGCCTCGGCTCGTCCCGGAATCGGAAGACGGCGGCGAAGCGGTCGTCGATCGCGGCCACGCACTCCATGCCGCCGGCCACCGGGGGGAGGTGGGGCCCGGCCCCGGGATCACGGGCCAGCAATTGCTTGCGGCTGCAAATCCGCACCGAATGACCGTCGACCGACCCGAGCAACCCCTGCCCCGGCCGCTCCTCCACCTGCGACGCATCCGCGAGATCGAGCCGCCGACGCCTCGCCTCGTTCAGGATCGCGCCCGAGAGCGGGTGCTTCGAGTAGCGCTCCAGGCTGGCGACGAGGCGGAGGATCGCGTCCTCACTCAGATCAGCAACCGAGGAAACGTCGATCGCCGTCAACCGGGGCGAACCGTACGTCAGGGTCCCCGTCTTGTCGAAAATGGCCGTGCGGCACGTATCGATCGTCTCCAGCACGGCCGGATCCTTGATGATGATCCCGCGCCTCGCCGACAGCGAGATCGCCCCGATGATCCCCACCGGGATCCCGATCAACAGCGGGCACGGCGTCGCCACCACCAGGACCGCCAGGAACCGCACCGCCTCGCCGCTCGCCATCCAGGCCACCAGCGCGATCGCCACGGCCAAAGGCGTGTACAGCCCCCCCAAGGTGTCCCCCAGGCGCCGGATGCGCGGCCGTCGCTGCTCGGAGGCCCGCATCACCTCCATGATCTTCGCATATCGTGAATCGATCGCCAGTTTCCCGGCCCGGATCGTCAGGGCCGACTCGCCATTGATCGCCCCGGAGATGACCGTCGAGCCGGGGGCCTTCGACATCAGGTACGGCTCGCCGGTCAGGAACGACTCGTCCATCGTCCCGTGGCCGGCGATCACCTCGCCGTCGACCGGGCAAATCTCGTGCGGGAAGACGACCAGCTCGTCGCCGATCCCCACCCCATCGAGCGGCACGTCGGCCACGGTTCCGCCCTCGGTCTTCCGGTGGGCCACCGACGGCATCCGCCTCGCCAGCGCCTCCAAGACCGACGAGGCGCTCCGCACCGCGTACGCCTCGATCGCCTCCCCCCCCGAGAGCATCAACACCACCAACGCCCCGGCGAGGTACTCCCCCAGCAAGACCGCCGTCACGATCGAGATGCCCGCCAGCAAATCCGCACCGAACTCGCGCCGGAGCATCTTCGCCAGCAGCTCCAGCACCAGGGGGACGCCGCCGAACAGCAAGGCCGCCAGCAACGGCCAGCGCTCGACCGGGATCCCTCGAACGGTTGCACTCGCGTCGATCCCGAACCGCAAGGCCAGATGCACCGCGATCATCGCCACGGTGAACACGGCGATCACCGCCGAGGAGCGGCTCACGCGATCGGCGACAGGCTCAATCGACTCGGGGTCTGACATGGGCGTGGCTCAGGCGATGCCATGTTTGCTGATGTGCTCAATTGCAGGGATCACCGACGTCACCCGCCCGACGGGAAGCCGAGCAGGGCCCGCCCCGCCGCGATCGACCGGGCCTCCGGCGCCCTCGGGTCATCATCGACACTCAGTTCCCAGCAACAATGAAGCGCGTAGATGTCTTCCGGGCTCATGCTCGGCGTCGTCTCGCCGAACAGGGAGAAGGTGATCGACCCGACCATCCCCACCCCCTCCGTTTCCGCCTGATCGGGCCCGGCCGAGGCATACCGATAGCGGAAGAGCCAGAGGCGCCTCATGTCGTTCGCCGGAGGCCAGAGCAGCTCCCTCGTGTCGAGCAGCGCAATCTCATCCGGAGCCCGGCCGAACTCCATCGGGTGCCCGAGCCAGTCGACCATCTTGGCCATCGCCTCGAAGTTCGGCTCGTGGGCCCTCGGCGGCACCGCCTCGTGCCGGTCCAGTTCCTGCAGGTAAAGCCTCGCCTGGAGGCTGTGGTTCACGTCCAGGCAGAGCCGCCCCAGGAAGCGGATCCCCGCCTCGCTGCCCAGCTTCGCCGCCGCCCAGGCCCCCTCCATCTGCACACTCGTCGCAGGGTGATCCATCGCCAGGGCCATCAAGGGCTGTCGAGCGCTCGGATCGAGAAACGGCAAGGCCGCCGCGGCGCTCTGGGCCTTCGAGAACGACCCGGGGTCCGAATCCCTCAGCAACCCGACCAGCCGCTCGACCCCCTCGGTGTTGTCAAACGGATGGTCATCGATGAACCCTTCCCGGGCCAGCGTGTTGGCGAAGTCGAGGTAGGTGATCCCGGCGAACCCCTTCGGCAACGGGTCGCGCAGGCGGTCGCAGAGCGGCAACCGCAGCGGGTGCTGCGCATCGAAGGTCCGGAAGATCACCTCCCAGAGGTACGCCTCATCCACGCCCGGACACCGGGCCGCCTCGGCAATCGGCCCGATCGCCTCGGGCACGCGATACAGGCCGAGTACCTTCAGGGCGAAGGCGATCACCTCCCGCCTCGACGGCGTCGCCGCCTCGGGCGACCGCAAGTGCTCCGTCACCACCGCCGCCAGCCGGGGGATCCCCCGCTCGGCGACCACCTCATACGCCTCCCGCGTCTCGATCGCCTGCAAGATCCCCAGGACCGCGTGCAAGGGCGACCGGGTCGCCTGGTCGTCCGGCTCGGGCTCGGCCGGCAGGCGTTCGAGCGCCTCGCAGACGGCCTCCGCGTCCTCGGCGGTGCGCAGGGGATAATCCCCCAGCTCGTGGATGGCGGCGGCGAGGTCGGCCCCGGGCTCAAGCCCCCGGGCGATGGCGTCGCGGAGCGGTGAAGACATCGGTCGAATCGATTCGTCAAAAAAAGCCAAGGAAATGAACACCCATCAAAGCGCGAACGACAGCTTCCGGCGATACTCGGTCGCGATCGGGTCGTCCGGCGGCAGCAGGTTGAAGACCGCGAGCATCGTCTGCCTCGCCTGCTCGCCGACCCCGCGGCGGTCGCGCTCCACCAGGTCCAGGCACACGCCCAGCGCCTCCTCATGCTGGCCCGACGCGGCCAGCGCCTCGGCCAGGCGGAAGCGGGCGTGCAGGTCGTCCGGGTTCGCCTCGGCCTCGGCCCGGGCCGAGGCCAGGTCGCCCGCGTCGGCCGCGGCGGCATCCAGCGCCAGTCGGGCCTTCACGGCCTCGGCCTCCGGCTCCAGGTAGCCCCGCCCTTCCAGCTCGGCGATCAAGCTCGCGGCCTCGTCGGTCTTTCCCTGCGCCTCCAGCACGCGGGCCAGGCCGATCTTCGCCTTCACCTCGCGCGGGTCCAGCCCCAGCGCCTCCCGATACTTCGCCTCGGCCGAGGCCGGCTCCGATCCCTCCAGCGCCGCGGCCTCGGCGGCGATCGCCTGCGCCGGCGTCGGCAGCAATCGGCCGATGAAGTCCCGGATCACGCCCTCCGACTGCAGCCCGACGAACCCGTCGACGATCTGCCCGTCCCTCAGGCCGAAGACCGCCGGGATCCCCTGCACGCCGAAGGCCGAGGCGATGTCCCCCAGCTGCTCCGTATCCGCCTTCACCAGGATGAACTTCCCCTCATATTCGTGCGCCAGCTTCTCCAGCAACGGGCCGAGCCTCCGGCACGGCCCGCACCACTCGGCCCAGAAGTCGACCACCACCGGCACCGACTTCGACCGCTCGATCACCTCCTGCTCGAAGCCCTCCCGGGTGGCGTCGATCACGAACTCAAGGCCCGGGGTGTCGCTCTGCTGCTGCGGAGTGCTCATGGTCGTAGGACCCGATGCGAAAGGTTCGTCCGGTCACCGTCAATTCCCCTCGCAATCCCGAAGGCTCGGGGCCTGGCTTGCCTTCCCCTTTCCCCTCGCGATCCGAAGCCGTCGAGCCTCCCATTGTACCACCTCCCCGCCCATTCCGGATCACCCGAGGCTCCCACTTCGAGGTCCCCCCCGGGACCCCGGCCAGGTCAGACCACGACCCATCCTCGGCGTGCTCACGACGCCAGCGGCCGGGACAGCCATCAGGCATCGCCTTCCGGCAACGCATAGGAAACCTTCTCCTCGTGGATGCCGATGACGCCACGCCGCTGCAACTCGCCGATCAATCCGGCAAGCTCCTGTTCCTCCAGTTGCTTCCGGAAGACGGCGGCCGCGGTGCTCGTCAGCGTCTTGACCGTTTTCGGCCTGGCCGCGCCTCGCTTCTTCAGGTCGGCGACCAGGACCGCGACCCGATCGGGAAGGGTCTTCGAGTTCGCCACCTTCACCAGCGTGATGTCCTCAATCGCGTCCGAACGAACGACGAACACCTTGTTGCCCTTGAGATGCCGGACCAGCGGATCGAATCCCGTGTCCTTCGAGATGATGTGGAAGAACGCCGTGGGATCATTGGCCGCAAGATACCCGATGTAGAACGCGATGTGGAAATCCAGCGCGTTCGACCCATTGCCCGCCATCTTGACGTACTGGGCGCGTGACCCGAGCCGCTGCATCCCCTCGGCGATCTCGTACGACACCTTCGTCTGAGCGGCCCCCACGAACAGGAGCACCCTGAAGTGTTCGGCGTCGAGCCCGTTCAACGACTCGGGCTGAACATTCTCGTAGTCAATCAGCACGTAGTTTCTGCGCACAGCGATGCCCCAGGCCGACGCTTGCGATCCCTCAAGACCTCAAGGCCGCCGTGGGCCCGCCCCAAGGCAGCACTCGAACTCCCCTGGCACCGCCCTCGACCGCCCCTATGACGACTCTAGTCCACGGCCGATCGGGGCGCACCGGCGACCTCCCCCGTGCTCGGCGGCGGGTGGCCGGTGCAAAGTCTTCGTGCCCCGGTCCGCGACCGCTGCCCACACCGCGGCACGCTCGAAGCCTCGCTCTGCCCCGGCCACCCGCCGCAGACTACCCGAGAAGTTCTGCGTGCGCCCCACCGAGATCGGGCCCATTGAGCGACGTGACGACGACGCTGTGGCCCCAGAACATCCCCTCGTCATCGTAGAAGAAGTCCAACACCCTTCCGCCGGTGACATTGACGGCGTTCAGCGACAACTTCGCCTCGAATTCGGCTTCGGAGAGCTGCGGATTCGAGACTGCCCCCAGGGAGCCGTCTTCCCGCACCTCATCGTACTCGTTCCAGCCATTGTTGTAGGTCTCGCGAAGGTCGGCGACAGCGATCCCCTTGGCGATCTTGTCGAGTTCCGGGAGGCGGCGGACGACTTCCGCGGCGAGTTCGAGAGTCACCTCGAACGGCTGATCGTCGCGATCCATCCGAATGCTGATGGCGCGTCGGCCGTGCCGGATGGTTGCCGCGCCGTCGAAGCCATCGCCGCCGGGTCGTCGGATCTCGCCGAGGATGTCGTGCGTCATCGGTGCGTCAACCTGCCGCCTCACCCGGAGTCGACGAACCATTCGTCGTACTCGTGAACGAAACGCCGCGCCGGGTGGCCATGCTACCCCGCCGCGGCCCGTCAACGGTCAGCAGAGGCCATGAGAGCCGTCAGGCCGACGAATCCTTCGCCCCGGGTCGTCGATGGGCGGCGATCCTCATGGCAATCGAAGAGACGGCCATCTCGGCGACCGCGCCGGCGATGAAGGACGCGGGGTAGAAGAGCCAGGCCCGCACGATGAGTTCCATCCCGCCGGGTGCCCCAGGGCTCGGGCCTTGACCACGTCCCAGGGGATGCCCGCATCGGGATTGCGGTCCAGTTCCTCGACCCGTCGATCAAGCTCGGCCTTCATCTCCTCGGTCAGTTCCAGCTCGTGGCCTTGATCGCCGAGCCGCTCCCAGACGTCCTGAACCAGCCGGATGCGATCATCGATCGGCAATGACTCGACCGCCCTGAGCACGGATTGATAGTCCATCAGTCGCCCGCCTCGCCGGGGATTACGTCACGTCCACGCGGGCTGCTCCCGCTTCCATCCATCGTACCCCGCCCGCCCGACCAGGCCCAGAGCACCGGGCGGGTGGCCGGGGCAAAGTCTTCGTGCCCCGGTCCGCAACCGCTGCGCTCACCGGGGCACGCTCGAAGACTCGCTCTGCCCCGGCCACCCGCCGCGACAGACAGGCTATCAGAGGAGCCAAACATCGTGAGAACCCGAACCGTTGAATAGCCAAGCTCAGCGGACCGGCTCGCCGAGAGAACGCCTGATGTTACCCGAAACCGCCGCGGTCGTGTGGCACTGATAACCGTACAAGTGCGTTGCCTGGTACCATGCCCACGGGGAGGTGGGCATAGCCCGGCTCGCCTGGCCGCCCGGCCATGGCGACGAAGCCGTGGCCATGCCACCCCGCCTCTCCGCCGCTCAGCGGTGCGCCGCTTGCAGCGCCGGGTGCCCCGGGTTCCGCGCAGCGGACCCCGGGCGCGGGATCGGCAGACCCATGCGGCTCTGCCCGGGGTCCGCTGCGCGGAACCCGGGGCACCCGGCGGTTAGGCGGAGTCGTCGGACGCCTCGCGGAGCAGGTCCATCGCCACAGCGAATTGCAAGCGCTCCGACCGCGAGCCCCTGGCGACCGCCTCGCTGTAGTCGGCGAGGGGAATCGCATCGACCTCGGTTGGCTCGCTGGAATCGCCCCTAGCCAACTCGATGGTGAGCACCTGCCGGGTGCCGTCGAGGACAGTGTAGATGTCCTCGGCCTGCTCGGGGATCCAGTGGAGCACGAAGGCGGTTCTGAGGTCGACGCCGCAGGAGAGCAGCGCCGCCCGAAGTAATGGGTTGTTCCCGGCACGGAGAGCGGCATTGGAGGCGGACAGCCGCCGCCGGATGTCGTCTTCGGTGAGGCTGCCGAGGAGACGCATGGGGAACACCGCCTAACCTGAGGTCGGTCGGGTGGCCGGGGCAACGTCTTCGTGCCCCGGTCCGCGACCGCTGCCCACACCGGGGCACGCTCGAAGACTCGCTCTGCCCCGGCCACCCGCCGAGCGGGTGCCCGCGAGGTGCGTTCTTGGCAACAGAGGCCATGAGAGCAGTTAGGCGTCGACCGAGTTCAGATCGGGATCGGGCGGTTTCCCTTCGACCACAAGGCTTCCTCTCTTGAGAGACAATCCCACGAAGATCGCAATGATCGGCGGCAAAAATGTGAAAATTAAAGTCATAACGATGTCGTAGTCTTGAAAGTCGTACCGTATGGCCTCCGATAGGCCGCCCAACAGCGATAGCATGCCCACGGCGATCAGAAACCATCCAGCAAGTCGCTTTTTAAGAGTTGCTCGCTCGAATCGGACCTTCGTGGGATCGAATTGCCGCTCGCAACCATCGCACGTCGCAGGAGCCGTTTGCGACTCAACTGTCAACATGCGACTGCAATATGGACATACCACCTTCGCCACCGAACTCACTCCGTATCTACGACTCGACCAGACCCCTCACCAGAATCGACGAATCTATTCCCCATCATCGTCCTCGAACCCGATCGAAACGTCTTGGAACATCACGACGGAACACCCACCTCACCCCATCGGCCTGATTTTCCCGCATTCGTTGCGTTGATGCAAGCACAATCGAGACTTCGGCGAACGGGCGCGGCCGAAGTCGCCTCCTTCCCCGTCGCACCGCCCCGCGAGAACTCCTCGAAGAACGAGGATCGCACCCCCTCAATTCACCCCCATCACACAATCGCCCCAGAAAAACGCAATTAAGCCTCCCCGATTTCCTGATCTTATCAGACAGGAAGGGTCCGGCCCCGCTCGGGGGATCGGACCGAACGGAGGCGCCGGCGACCGGGCGACAGGGCTCGAAGGCCGGAGGGACGCGAAGGGAGTCGGAGCCATCCCACCACCTCGATCGAACGCACCACGAGCAACACGAAGGCATCTTCACATGACACGCCCCCTGAGCCTGAAGCAGACCCTGGCCAACCGCCTCAACGCCCTGCGATCGACCGGCCCGAGGTCGAGCGGGGGGAAACAACGATCCAGCCAGAACGCCCGGACGCACGGCTTGTCGAAGGTCGGCACGCACCCGACCGCCGAGATGGCCGAGGCGATCGAGCGGCGCACGACCACCTGGAAGGCGGACTACCGCCCCGAGGGGGAGGCGCAGATCTGGGCCTTTGCGCAGCTCGTGGCCGAGTCGGTGCGGCTCGATGCCTGCAACGCCCGCATCCTCGCCGCGAGGGAGGAGCACGCCCTCCGCGCCTCGGAACTCTGGGACGACGACCGCGCCGCCGAGGCCGCCCAAGTCGCCGCGACGCTGGCCCGGCAGCCGGACCGGATCCAGCCGATCCTGCTCCAAACCAAGCACGGCGTGCGATGGCTCCTCGACCGCTGGGCCGAGGTGGCCGATTCGCTGACGACCCGCCAGGGGTGGACGCCCGCCGCCTGGTCGACCATGCTCGACCTGCTCGGCCTGCCGATCGACGCCCGAGACGGCCTCGGACCCTGGGATCTCGCCCCCGACGACTCCGGCCCCGGGCCCGGCCTGGCCCTGGTCGCCGAGGCGGTCGCCGCCCTCCGCGATCGCCTGGAAACCGTCCTCGACACCCGAGACGACCGCGCCCGGCTCGACGCCGAGCTCGGCCTCAACGCCGAGGACCCCGCCCCCATCCGCCTCCTCGAACGCTACGCCGCCGACGCCCGCCGACGCTTCTCCTCGTTCCTCAACGAGTTGCGCCGCCTGCAGTCCCTCCCCGCCGCCGCACCCGCCCCCTCCTCCCCTCCCGGCCCCCGACCCTGCCGCCCCCCCTTGCGAAACGAACCCATCGCCCCCGAACCGGCCGCGCGAAACGAACCCATCGGGGGCGGGGGCAACGCGCAGCGTCCCCCGGAGGGCAAGGCCCACTCGCCCGGGGCACGCTACGCTTTTGCCCCGGCCACCCACGCGCACCCCGATTCAGAGGAACCCATCGGCCCCGAATCGGCCGCGCGAAACGAACCCATCGGCCCCGAATCGGCCCCGCGATCGCCTCACATCACACCGGCCGCCCCGCCCGTGCGCAACATCCCGGCCGCGGCTGCTCCCGTCCCGATCACCAACCGCCGCGCACGTCGGGCCCGGGCCGCGGCGGCACGGAGGAAGTGAGCGGATGTGAGCCACGGATGAAATACGGATGAAACACGGATCAAAGAGGAGGTGAGCAACCTTCCGAGCCCGCAAATGCCTCCCGGCCGAGCGATTCCGTCCCCCCCTCCCCGCCCGCGGGGAGAGGGCCGGGGTGAGGGGTCTCCGGCCGGCTCGCAAGCCGTGGCGTCCGGGCAGGGTGCCCCCTCACCCGGCCTTCGGCCACCCTCTCCCCCGCGAGCGGGGGCGAGGGTCGGAGTCGTTCCGTCGCTCGCCTGTCGTCGTGTTCCAACGACCCTGACCCTCGTCATCCGACCCAGGCGCGAACCGACCTCTCATCCGTGTTTCATCCGTGTTCCATCCGTGGCTCCAAACCTCACCCGCCCCTGCCCCTCCGTGGCCCGAATCCGCGTTCCGGTTTCTGGCGGCGGGCCGCGGGATCAGTCTCCTTCGGGCAGGCCCACCGCCCCGGTCGATTCGAAGCGCTTGACCAGCGTCACCTCGTTCCCCTTGTCGTTGTAGCGGAACTCGTCGACGAGCCCCCGGGCGAGCATGATGCCGAAGCCCCCCTCGCGGATGCCCAGCTCGTTGCGCACGTCGAGGTGGGCGATCGGGTCGTCGGCCTGGGCGGCGTGGGGGACGTCGCGGGGGTCGAACCCGGGCCCTTGGTCGAGGATGATCAGCGTCACGTGATCGGGCTCGATCCGGTAGGTGATCCGGAGCATCAGCTCGGCGTCTTTCCTGTGGCCCCACTCGATCGCGTTGGAGCCCATCTCCATGACGGCCTGCTTCAGGTCCTTGATCTGCCGCTCGGTCAATGGGGTATGCTCGTACAGGTCGGTGAGCATATCATTCAGCTCGGCCAGGTAATCCGTCTCGCTCCGGATGTCGAAGTGGATCTCTCCGGCAGTGCCGAGGGTCTTGTGCCGCTCCCGCCAGGCGAGGGCGCGGTCCATCGTCTCGAACAACTGCGTGGGGGTGAAGGGCTTCGTCAGGTACTCATTCGCACCCACCCGCACCCCCCTGACGCGGTTATTCTCGGTCTGGAGCGCCGTGACCATGATGATCGGGATCAGGTTCGTCGCCCGCCGGCGTTTGAGCCGGGCACAGATCTCGTACCCGTCGACGTCGGGCAGCATCACGTCGAGCAGGATCAGGTCCGGGTCGTGCTCGTCGACGGCGTCGAGCACCGAGGCCCCGTCGAGGACCTGGACCGGCCGATCGTTGCGGGCGCGCACGAGCTCGGCCATCAGGTCGTTGGCGTCCCGCTCGTCTTCGACAATCAATACGGTGCGCGGCGACATGGGCACGCGGTCCCCGACGTCCTTCGGGTGTGGATGACGGTCTGGCAGCAGATGGGAAGTCATTGTGGCGCGCATCTCGGCTCGAAGCAAGGCGTCGTCCGCCGGGGTCTTGCGACTCTGCACGCTCGGATGAACAATACATCGCCGGCTCGACCGCGCGAGCCCCCCCGAATCGACCGACGAATTCCCGTCCGGCACGTTCCAATCCGGACCGCCCCCCGATCCGACCCGACCCCATCGTCCCGCGCCGAGCCGTCCGACCACCCGAGGCTGTGCATGCTCGACATCTCGCTGCTCTTGAAGCTCATCGGTTACTCGATCTACGTGGCCCAGGCCCTGCTCGCGGTCTGGGGCACGTACAACGCGGTCATGGTCTACCGGGGCATCGGCAAGCGGACCTTGCCCGATGATCGGGCCAACCAGCTGCTCGAACAGGTCGGCACCCTCGTCGCCAGGACCGGCGAGACGAAGGAGGCCATCGACGTCTGCAACCGCCCCCCGTTCTGGCACACGACCCTGGCCCAATTGGTCGCCGTCGGCCTCCAGAATCTCCACAAGGGGCTGGCGAAGATCAAGTTGCTCCTGGTCATGGAATTCCACACCCAGATCATCTCGTCGATGGAGAACCGCCTGGCCTCGGTCGTCACGGCTGCAAAGCTCGCGCCGCTGCTCGGCCTGCTGGGCACGGTCATCGGCATGATCGGCGCCTTCGGCAACGTCGGGACGGGCGAGCGCGCCACCGACCCCGGCAGCCAGCTGGCCGCCTCGATCGCCCTCGGCCTCTGGACCACCGCCGTCGGCCTGATCATCGCCTCGCCGCTGATGCTCCTGGCCAACGACCTCCAGGGCCGCCTGCGGAAGCTCCGCGACCGGACCGAGCGGCAGCTCCAGGGCTTCCTCGAATTCGCCGAGGCCGAGGACGCCCGGCGTGCCGCCGACCGCCGTCCCGCCGCCCCCGGCTCCGCCTCGTCCTCGGCCGGCCAGCGCCCCGGTTCCGGCTCCGTCCGGGCCACCACCCCGCGTTGAGTCCGCGTTGATCTGAAGCAACACCGACTCCTCGAACGACCCCCGACGCTCGCCCGAAGGGCCGCCAACCGCCATGCTCTTGCAACGCCAGGTCCGTTCCCCGCTCGAAAGCGCCGTCGACCTGACCCCGATGGTCGACGTCGTCTTCCAGCTCCTCATCTTCCTGATGCTCACCTACCGGGCCTCGGCCCAGGCCGAGATCGAGCTGCCGCCGGCCGTCTACGGCACGGGGGTCGAGGAGACCGAGGCCACCACCCTGACCCTGCTCCCCCTGGCCGACGGGGCCGTCGCCGTCTTCGACGGCATGTCCACCGACCCAAACGACCGGCTCGACTCCCCCGACGCCATCCGCGAGGCCGTCGCCGAGGGGGTCCGCCAGGGCCGCCGCCGCGTCGTCCTCCAGGCCGACGGCGCCGTCCCCCACGGCGAGGTCCTCCGCGTCGGCTCCACCGTCGCCGAGGTCGAGGGCATCGTCCTCCACCTCGGCGTCGAGGACGCGGAGCGGTAGGCAGTCGGGAGTCGGAGGCCGGAAGACATACCCCTGTCCACTCCCGGTTCCGCCGCCCGACTGCCGCTGCCCGACTGCCCGCTGTCTCCCGTCTTCATCCTGACTGCCTACCGTCTCCTGCCGACTCGAATCCAATGGCCAACTGGGACATCTTCCACACCGATCGCCTCGAAGCCGAGCGGAGCCTCAGCACCGAGGCCGTGCGCGCGGCGGTCGCCTCGGGGGCGATCCGGGCCGATGACCTGGTCCGGCCGGCCGGGTCGAGCGTCTCGTGGGCCCGGATCGGCGACACGCCCGAGCTGCTGCCCTCGTACGGCCAGGAGGGACAGCCCTCAACCCGCCCCGAGCCCCCGAAGACGAACACGAAGACGACCGCCCGGCCCGCCCCCGCCGGGCCGGCCAAGCCTCCCGCGACCCCGCCCCGGCCGCCGTCGTCGGCTCCGCCGCGCCCCGAACGGCCCTCCCGGCCCGAATCGCCCCTTCCACCGCCGCCGCCGCCAGGCGACTCCGAGCCGATCCTCGACGCCTCCGTGGTCGAGGACGACGAGGACGACGAGGTCGTGGAACTGGCCGAGGTCGCCGACGACCCCGGACCCTCCCCGATCGACATTGACCACGGAGACGCGGACCCGGACGCCGGCCCCGACTCCGACTTCGACGACTCGATCCCCGCCCCCCCGCTCGGCAAGGCCCCCGAGGAGGATCGGACCGTCGAACTCCCCCCCCGATCCGCGAAGCCTCCCCGCCCCTCGGCCCCGGCCCCTCCCCCGGCCCCCGTCCCCTCCCCCGGCCCCCCGGCTCCCCCCCCGGACGCCGATGCCGTCGCCCATGCCGGGGACGAGGACGATACCGACGCCGAGGTCGAGCTTGAGCTCGAGGTCGATTCCGCGTTCGACGTCGAGGCGATCCCCTCGCCCGGCCTCTCCGACCGCCATTCCGCCCCGATCGTCGAGACCTCGTCCGAGGCCCTCACCGGCGCCGAGCTGTTCGGCCTGTTCGACCCTGCCGACGAGGACGAGGAGGCCGCCGCCTTCACCCTCGCCGCCGAGCCCCGCGACGAGCCCGAGGAGATCGACCTGACGGCCATGGTCGACGTCGCCTTCCAGCTCGTCCTGTTCTTCCTCGTCACCGCCACCACGCTCTACTTCAAGACCCTCGAGATCCCGACCCCCGACCCCGAAGACCCCGACGCCGTCGCCCAGCAGATGCGGACGCTCGACGACTTGCTCGACGAGTACATCCTCGTCGAGATCGACCCCCAGGGCCGCATCTCCGTCGACCGCGAGCCGATCGACCTGGCCGACCTGACCGGCCGCCTCCGCCAGGCCCGCGCCGACACCCTCCGCTCCGGCATGCTCCTGATGGCCGACTTCACCACCCCCCACCGCAACGCCGTCAGTGCCATCGACTCCGCCAACGCGCTCGGCCTCCAGATCGCCATCGCCAAGCCCACCGCCCCCCCCGATTGACCCTCGACACCTCCTGCGAGAGATCGCGCTTCTTCGATGGGAGACCCCGTGCCGTCCGACCGCTGGGAAGACATCGACGCCTTCTACGAGGAGCTGATCGAGGACCACGGCTGGCGCCAGGAGCCGATGCGGGCCTTCGCCTCCCGGCTCGCGTCCGGCCCTCACGGCGAGGTCCTCGTGCCGAGCACCTCGCACGAGGCCCTCGGCCTGTCCACCGCCTCCGGCTTCGACGACCGGCTCGATCGGCCGATGGTCTTCGTCCTCTACGACGGCCACCGCCGGCGCTTCCTCGTCCGCTACCTCGGCCCCGACCTCCGGGAACTCCGCCGCGAATCGGCCGACGCCCCCGACGCCCCCGAGGTCCTCGCCCGCATCCTCGACTGGCTCGGCCTGCCCCGGTGAGGCGCCGGTCGATCCCGAAGGAGGCCCCCGTGCCGCTCCGAGAACTCTGGCTGGTCCACCCGGACGACGCGACGTGCGAGGCGTTCCGATCGCGCTTCGAGGGCTTGCCCGGCGTCCGGGTCATCGCGGGACGGTTCGAGGATCTGGGGCCGCACGACGCCTTCGTCACCGCGGGCAACGCCTTCGGCATCATGACCGCGGGGATCGACGCGGCGGTCGTCCGCCGGCTCGGCGAAGGATTGATGATCCGGGTCCAGCAGCGGATCCTGGACGAATACCACGGCGAGCAGCCGGTCGGCACCGCCTTCGTCGAGCCGACCGGCTCGCCCGAGATCCCGTTCCTCGTCCACGCCCCGACCATGCGGGTGCCGGGCAGCATCGAGGGGACCGACAAGGTCTACTGCGCCTCCTGGGCGGCCTTGCTGGCGATCCAGGCCCACAACCGATCGGGATCTCCGCCGATCGAGGTCGCCGCCTTCCCGGCCCTGGGGACCGGCTTCGGCGGCGTCCCGGCCTCCGAGGCCGCCCGGCAGATGGCCGCGGCCTATCGCCACCTCCTCGAACCGCCGCACCGGCTCGACTGGGAGTTCGTGGCCGATCGCCAGCGTGCGATCTGTTACGACGGCCGCCGCCAGGTCGCGCGGTAATCCCCCCGGGCCGCCTTCAGACCCGGAGCGTCACCACCGCGTCCGGCCCCGGCAATCCGTCCTGGTTGCCGTCGAGCGCATTGCCGGCCAGGTCGGTAATCGCGTTCGGGCCGAGGCCGGGGACGACCAATCGCCAGCCGGGGGCCGGCACGACGCCCGAGCGGAGCCGCAGGCGGAGCCGGAGTCGGCTCACGTCGAAGGTGGCCGAGGTGAACGGCGAGGCGACCGGCACGAAGTCGGCCCCCTGGGGCCGGAGCAGGGCGTATCGCGAGGCGTCGCGCGCCCCGACCAGGTCGATCCCCTCGTCGAACTCGACCGAGAGCACCAGGTTGCCGCCCCCGAGCGAGGCGATCCGGGCGTCTCGAATCCGGGGCGGCCTCGCGTCGGGGGGCAAGGGCGGCACGAACACCCGGTAGCCGTAGGCGTCGGCCAGCAGTTGCAGGTTCAAGGCCGTCGGATAGGCCCGGGTGCCGAGGAAGGCGTCGGCCGTCAGCAGGTCGTAGGCGTGCTCGACCGGGTCGAGGTGGTCGGCCGCGTCGTTGAAGACGGCGCGGACGCCGGTCGGCCCCCGGTAGATGAGGCCGCCGCCGGGCCGGGGGGCCAGCCCGGCCGCCAGGCGGTTGTCGAAGTCGATGCCGAAGCCGAGCGCATGGCCGATCTCGTGGACGACCGTCGAGAGCAGGTCGAACTGCTCCGGAGGCCCGCCGACGTGGAACGTCGGCGTGGCGGCGGCTGCGAATTCGAGGTCGTCGGCCGGGCTCGGGTCGACGTACCAGCCCCGGCCGCCGCCGTCGGCGTCGAGCTGGATCGTCGCCTCGAACGGCCCGCGGGCGTCGTAGCGGACGGTCGCCAGGCCGAGGGTGCCTCCCATGTCGAGCCCGGAGAAGGCCCCCCCCTGGAACCGGACCCGGATCGTGTTGTCGGGCCGCCCGATGTCGAGGATCAGGCCTTCCCAGATCTCGATCGCGCGGTCGATCACCCGACGCTCGGCGGCCGAGAACTGGTCGCTCGCCGTCCCCCGGTCGACCCAGTCAATCCGGAAGGTCGGCCGGCCTGGTGCCGGCCCCGTCCCCGGGCCCGGGCTCGGTGCGACGGCCGGGGGGGGCATCGGGATGCTCGCCGCCGTGCCGATCGGCACCGCGAACGCCCCCGAGCCGCCCGACGGCAGGACCGCGAACCGGCTGACCCCCTCGGCCGGGCTGAACCCGTAGACGGCCAGGTCGGTCACGCCGTCGCCGTCGCCGTCCAGCGGCACCGGCCGGTCGCCGAGGCCGCCGAACGGGATCGAACGGCCCGGCGAACCCTCGGACGGCGCGATCGCGAACCGGCGGAACCCCTCGACCGGGCTGAACCCGGCGACGGCCAGGTCGGCCCGGCCGTCGCCCGTGTAGTCGCCGATCGCCGGCAGGTCGCCGAGGCCGCCGAACGGCTGCACGATCAGGCCGGTCGGATGCTCGGCGCTCGGGCCGCCCGACAGGACGACCCGGAACCGGCTGAACCCGTCGTTGCCGCTCGGCCCGTACACGCCGAGGTCGTCCCGGCCGTCGCCGTCGAAGTCGCCCACGACCGGCACGTCGGCCGCTTCTCCGATCGGCAGCATGATCACGCCGTTCGGGTGCTGCGTGCTCGGGCCGGCCGATAGCAGGACGGCGAAGCGATGGGCACCGTCGGCGGGGCTGAAGCCATACACGGCGAAATCGGCCTGGCCGTCGCCGTCGAAATCCCCGGTTACCGGCCGGTCGTCGAGCCCGCCGAACCCCTGGAGGAACGCCGACCCGCCCCCCGACGGCACGATCGCGAAGCGGCTGAACCCGTCGACCGGGCTGAATCCGAAGACCCCCAGGTCGGCACGGCCGTCGCCGTCGTAATCCCCCACGACCGGCCGATCCGCCGCCCCCCCGAACGGGATCTGCACCCGCCCGCCGCCCGATCGCTCGACCGTGAACGTCCCGAACGGCCGCCCCGGGTCGACGCCGTAGACGGCGTAATCCGACCGCCCGTCGCCGTCCAGATCGACCGGCACCATGGCCGACATCGCCACCCGATCTTCCAGGCCCTCGACGCCCAGCCGCAACCGGGCACCCCCCGTCCGTCTCCGGGGTGCCCGAGCCCGTCGCGCAGGGGGAATCAACATCAGTACCAATCTCCCGGAAATGCTCCTTCAAAGTCTCGACCATTCTTCCCCCCCGTCAACCTTCCCCGCAACCCCTGTTGCCGAATCGCCTCGCCCGATCGGCACAACCGACCCAATCCTCGAAACTTAGCTCGCCTTGAGGCCGGTTAAGTTCTTTGGTATCATCGGGTTCTTCGGAATCCCTCCCTTTCCGTTGGGGAATGGCGTCGCGCCGATGCGGGTCGCATCCCCAGATGGGGGTTTGAGGGGTCGCTCGAAGCCGAGCCGCGCGGAAGCGGCCGGGACATCGGACCCGAGGTCCAGGGCGGGGCGTCTCCATGAAATTGCTGTGCGACCGCGAGCAGTTGCTCGCCGCGTTCGGGGCCGTCGGCGGCGTGGTGCCGGCCCGGAGCCCCAAGCCGATCCTCCAGAACCTGAAGCTCGACGCCTCGCCGAACCAGGGGTCGACCCTGATGGCGACCGACCTGGAAGTCGGCATCCGCTTGAAGGTCCTGGGCGTGAAGGTCGATCAGCCCGGCTCGGTCATCCTCCCCCTGCAGAAGATGGGGCAGATCCTCCGCGCCAGCACGGGAGACGACGAGCTGGCCCTCGAAGTCGAGGGGGAGACCCTCGTCGTCCGCGGCCACCGCTCCGAGTTCAAGCTGCCGGCCGAGGACCCGAGCCTCTTCCCCGACCCGCCCGACTTCCACGCCGAGACCGGCTTCCGGATCTCCCCGACCGACCTCCGCCGCGCCGTCCGACGCACGAGCTTCGCCACCGACCCCGACAGCACCCGATACGCCCTGGCCGGCGTCCTGATGGAGCCGGGGCCCGAGTCGATCACCATGGTCGGCACCGACGGCCGCCGGATGGCCCGCCAGATCATCCCCTGCGAGCCGGAGGGCGAGGCCGAGGCCCCGAGCCAGGCCCCGGTCGTGCCGGTCAAGGCCCTCCGCCTGATCGAGCGCAACCTCGACGACGACGAGCCGGCCCGGATCGCCGTGCAGGACGGCACCGCCGTGCTCGTCCGCACCGGCCGCGCGGTCATTTATAGCCGACTCGTCGAAGGGCGATTCCCGAACTACAAGGCCGTGATGCCCAGCAGCTACGAGTGCCGGATCCCCTTCACCGAGGTCGACCCCCTGCTCTCGGCCGTCGAGCAGGCGGCCATCGTCACCAGCAAGGAGAGCCGGGGGGTCGACTTCCAGTTCGGCGACGGCCTCTTGAAACTCGCCAGCCAGACGGCCGACATCGGCGAGTCGCACGTCGAGCTGCCGATCACCTACGACGGCAAGGACGTGGCCATCACCTTCGACGCCACCTACCTGATCGAGGCCCTCAAGACCCTCGACCCGGCGCAGCCGATCGCCGCCGAGCTGATCGACCACAAGAGCGCCGCCGTGTTCAAGACCGAAGACCAGTATACCTATGTCGTCATGCCCCTGAACCGAGACCGCTGACGATCGGCATTCCGGGGCCGGGACGAGGCGGGCGGCGCGTGCCCCATCCGCTTGCCAAATGGGGGGTTGAGGCGTTATAATGAAGAAGCGTACACATCGGGGCAACCCTCGGGGGGGCGGAGGTCCGACCCCCCTGGCCGAGACGCTCGGCTCCCTCTTCGCCGCCCGGGGGTATGCCCGGACCCGGGCCCTGGGCGAGCTGGAAGCCGCCTGGGAATCGGCCGTCGGGCCCGACCTCGTCGCCCGGACCCGCCTCGGAGGCGTCCGCCACGGGGTTTTGAGCGTCACGGTCGCCCACCCGACGCTCCTGGAGGAACTGTCCGCGTTCCGCAAGCCCTCGATCCTCGCCACCTTGCGGCGCGAGGCGCCCGGCACCCCGGTCCTCGACATCCGCTTCCGGGTCGGTCCCGTCGAATCGTGACCGCTCGCCCGCGTGACCGTCGATCCGCTTCGACCGGCGCCGCTCTCGACCCGAATCGAATCGACCCGAACCCGCCTTGCCTGTTGCTTGCTCGCTCGCTCTTCAGCCTTTTTGAGGTTTGGTGATGGCCCTCAACTCCGACGGCTCGATCGAGACTCCCGAGGCCCCGACCACCCCCCCGGGGCCCGGCGGCGACGGCTCCCAGGCGCTCGGCTATACCGAGGAGAACATCCGGGTCCTCGAGGGGATCGAGGCCATCCGCAAGCGTCCCGGCATGTACATCGGCGACACGACCACCCGGGGGCTGCACCACCTGATCTACGAGGTCGTCGACAACTCGATCGACGAGGCGATGGCCGGCCACTGCCGCGCCATCGACGTGACGATCCACGCCGACGGCTCGGCCTCGATCGCCGACGACGGCCGCGGCATCCCGGTCAAGGAGCACCCGAACTACCCCGGCGTCAGCACGCTCGAAATCGTGTTGACCAAGCCCCACGCCGGCGGCAAGTTCGACCACCAGACCTACAAGGTCTCCGGCGGTTTGCACGGCGTCGGCATCACCGTCGTCAACGCCCTGAGCGAGCACCTCGAGGCCGAGGTCCACCGCGACGGCAAGATCTGGCGGCACGAGTACAACCGGGGAGAGGCCCAGGGGCCCATCCGGCCCACCGGCGCCACCAAGCGCACCGGGACCCGCATCCAGTTCCTGCCCGACGCCGAGATCTTCCCCGACATCGAGTTCGACTACGACACGCTCGAGAAACGCTTCCGGGAGCTCTCGTTCCTCAACCCCGGCGTCCGCATCCGCCTGCGAGACGAGCGGGGCGACGAGCCGAAGCAGGACGAGTTCTACAGCGAGGGGGGCCTGGCCGAGTTCGTCGCCCACCTCAACCGCGCCCAGAACCCCCTGCACGAGCCGGCCGTCCTGACCGGCCGCGACGACGAGCGCGCCGTCGAGGTCGAGGTCGCGCTCCAGTACAACGACAGCTTCTCCGAGACCGTCGTCACCTACTGCAACAACATCCACACGATCGAGGGCGGCACCCACCTGACCGGCTTCCGCGCCGCCTTGACCCGGACGATGAACTCGTACCTGAAGGCCAACGCTCCCGCCAGCCAGAAGGGCCGGAAGGACCTGAGCATCTCCGGCGACGACTTCCGCGAGGGGCTGACCGCCGTCGTCTCCGTCCGCGTGCCCGACCCGCAGTTCGAGGGGCAGACCAAGACGAAGCTCGGCAACGGCGAGGTCGAGGGGATCGTCGCCAAGGCCGTCAACGACTCGCTGGCCGCCTACCTCGAACAGAACCCGGGGGCCGCCAAGAAGCTCGTCGCCAAGGCCGTCCTCGCCGCCGAGGCCCGGGAGGCCACCCGCAAGGCCCGCGAGCTGGTCCGCAACCGCAAGGGGGTGCTCACCGGCGGCGGCCTGCCCGGCAAGCTGATGGACTGCACCAGCCACGACCGCGACCACTCCGAGCTGTTCCTCGTCGAGGGCGACAGTGCCGGCGGCACCGCCGAGGGGGGGCGCGACCGCCAGTTCCAGGCCATCCTCCCCCTGCGCGGCAAGATCCTCAACGTCGAACGCGCCCGGCTCGACAAGGTCCTCGGCAACGAGGAGGTCCGCAACATCATCACCGCCGTCGGCGGCGGGATCGGCGAGGAAGAGGCGACCGACAAGCGACGCTACGGCAAGATCGTCATGATGTCCGACGCCGACGTCGACGGCTCGCACATCCGGACCCTCCTGATGACCTTCTTCTACCGCCAGATGCCCCGCCTGGTGGCCGAGGGGCACCTGTACGTCGCGCAGCCGCCGCTTTACTTGATCACCTCCCGGAAGGAGCGGCGCTACGTGCAGACCGAGGCCGAGATGCACGCCATCCTCATGGGCAACGGCCTGCACGACGCCACCCTCCGCCGGGTCGGCCCCGGCTCCGACGCCGCCCCGCTGGCCGCCGACGGCGAGAAGCTGCGCACCCTGGTCGAGATCGCCGCCGGGCTGGATAACGCCCTCCGCGCCTTCGGCCGCCGCAACCTCCCGATCGGCGAATTCCTGGGCCGCGCCCACCCCGAGACCGGCCTGCTCCCCCTCTTCCTCGTCCGGCAGCTCGAGGCCGACGACGTCTACCTCTCCTCGGCCGAGGAGCTGGAACGCTTCACCCGGGAGCACGCCCCCGAGTCGCTCGACGCCGCACCCGTCGTCGACACCGATATCCCCTCCGCCGACGCCGACGCCGACGCGGCCGAAGCGTCCCCTGAGACTGAGTCTGACGCCGAGGCCAGTGCCGAGACCCCCTCCTCCGCCGATCAGGTCCCCTTCCGGATCATCGAGCTGAGCGAGGTCCGCTCGTTGAACAAGTGGATCGCCCGGCTCCGCGACGAGTTCGCGCTGGGGACCGACGTCCTCCTGCCCGTCGAGGTCACCGGCGACGAGCCCCCACCGCGCTTCATCCTCGACCGCGAGGGGGACGAGCACCCCTTGCTCGACCTCCGCGAGCTGGTCCCGACCGTCCGCAAGCTGGGCGAGCGCGGCCTGAAGATCACCCGCTTCAAGGGGCTCGGCGAGATGGACGCCGAGCAGCTCTGGGAGACCACCATGGACCCGAGCCGCCGCACCCTGCTCCAGGTCCGCCTCGACGACGCCGCCGCCGCCAACGACCTGTTCACCACCCTCATGGGCGACGACGTCGAACCCCGCCGCGACTTCATCGAGAAGCACGCGCTCGAGGTCAAGAACCTCGACGTCTGACGCGACCCGGCCCCCAATCGCCTCCGCCCCGCGCCCCTGTCCGGTGCCCTGGCCACGCGCAATTGGCCAGGGAGCGGTGGTCGTTGGCCCCGCCCGCAGGAACCGGGCGGCGCGGGAGCGTGAACGGCCCGCCCGCGAAGGCGTGGGCGGGCCACCCGGCACCCGACCATCGTTCAAGTGGTTGTCGATCCGATGCCGTGGGCCGATCGGAGCCACACCAGGCCGATCAGGCCGATCAGGCCCAGGCCACTCAGGACCAGCGACGAGGGCTCGGGCACGATGACGAGGGAGGCCGAGGCCGAGCTCCCCAGTCGGAAGTCGACGTCGGTGCCCTCCAGGGAACTGTCCACCGGCGCCGCGAAGGAGACCCCGATGTTGCTCACGTCCAGACCCGTGAGGATCGCGCGACGGATGAAAGACGGTTCAACTGTCGAGTAGACGAATGTCCAAAGGCTCGTGTCGGCGAAGTCGCCGGTCCCGGTGAAGACGCCGTCCGTCAGCGAGGCCGTCCCCTCGAGCGACGAGGAGGCCCAATCGACCAATGTCCTCGCGAAGAAGTTCGCACTCGCCGGCTCGAATGGGTCGTCGAAGAGTTCGAGCACCAAGGAGTCCGAGGCGTCCATCGTGACATTGGCCCCGGGGGAAAAATCGAAACCGAACTCGAAGAAATCCGTCTCGGGGAGGATCACCGTGCCGGCTTCGTCGGCGATGCTGAGCGATAAGGGGTCCAGGTAGACCCCCTTCTTCTTCAGCGCACCGATCGCGGGGCCGATGCGATTCCGCACGACCGCTTGGCCATCAACGGTTAAGCCCGTGACCGTCTGTTTTCCATTGAGATTGATCCTCCCCCTGCCCTGTGCGCTGCCCCCTTTCCCCTCCGCGGGCGCCTCCAGATCGATCTGGATTTTCCCGTCGACGGAGATATCGCCGTTGGGCTGGACCGTCGCCGGTCCGACCCCGATTTCGACCTCAGCCTTGGCCGCCCCGGCCGTGGCCGTGGCCCTCTTCGTCGGCGCAAGCGATGGGCCGGTGAGGCTGAGGGCAAACGCCTGGCTCTCCTCAGGCTTGGTATCGAGCGCGGGGAGGTTGTTGTCCCGGGCCGTATTCTGGCCCCATGTCGCGGAGCCCAGGCCCGGGACGGCCTGATCCGACGGAGTCCAGGTGAACCGGACGTCCTTGACGACCGACAACGACTCTGCCGTCGCCGACGTCGCCGCCATGAGAGCAAGAGTGATGGACAACAACGCGTTTTTCACAAGTCTAGACTCCTGAAACGACTCACACCTTGAGACCCCTTCCCTTGGAATCGCCCGGAGCGAATCAGCCACCAGAGAACTGAGTCCCGATGGGTGCCGGCCTGCCCCGTCGAGTCTTAGCACCGCAGAAAGGGAAAAGTCAACCAAATAATCACAGATTCTTTTGAATCGGCCCGCGGGGGCCGGGCACGGCCCGCATCGACTCGCCCTGGCGCATCCGACAGCGGCCCCCCCCTTGCAGACGTGACGACCCCGGCGTGTCCCCGATCGTGGCCGATGGCTCGGCCTCCCTCGGGAGTCTCGCCCGGGCCGGCTCTCCTCGCCGGGAGCCGTCGAGCGGGGGCCCCGAGCCGCGTCTCACCGGGCCCGGGGAACGTCGCCAGGCCCCTCCAGCCGGTCGAGCAACCGCTCCAGGAGCGGCCCGTACAGCTCCTTCCCCCGGAGCGCCTGCCGCCACCGGTCGGGGATCGCCCCGATCCCGTCCCGCAAGCCCGCCAGCCCTCCGGCCACGCACGCGGTCGTATCGGTGTCGTGCCCGAGGGCGATGGCGGATTTGACCACGCCTTCATACGTGGGTTCTTCCATCGCCAGGCGGCCCGACCGCAGGCAATCGACCACGTACCCGGTCCCCTTGCCCGAGGGGGGCTCGTCGGGCCGGATCGCCCCTTCGAGCTCGATCATCAGGATCGACTGGTAATCGCAGAGCGTCCGCATGGTCCGCACGGCCTCGCGCCAGGGGTCGGCCGCGCCGTCGAGGATCCGCCGCGCCCAGAGGCAATACAAGGCGCAGCACGCCTGCGACCGCGCGTGGCCGTGCGTCAGCTTCGACTGCAAGCATGCCAGGTCGATCAAATCCACATCCGTCCCCCGGTGCCAGAGCGCCAGCGGCAGGACGCGCATCAGGGCCCCGTTGCCGTTATCCCGCTCGTCATGGGGCCCGGCCATCATCGCCGGGATCCCCTCCCGCAGGTTCCGCAGGGCCCGGGTCGTGGTGATCCCGACGTCGAACACTTTGCCATCGACGGCCATGAAGCCCCGATCATACCAATCGATCAGCCTGCGTCCCAGGTCCTCCAGGTCCAACCGGCCGCAGTCGAGCAGCGACGCCAGCAGGCACAGCGCCTGCGCCCCGTCGTCCGACCACGTCCCCGCCGGCACCCCCGCGTGCGCCCTCCCGAACCCCTCCGGCGGCTCCATCTCGATCCGCTCGATCGGCGGCAATTCGCCCGGCTCGTGGAACTCATACGGCACGCCCAGCGCATCCCCCACCAGGAGGCCGACCAGCCCCCCTTCGATCCGATCGCGCCGGCTCGCGGGCGTTCCGGTTCCCATGGCAGTCCCCATCCGATCGAACTCAAGGTTTCCCGATGACACTCCCCCGGGGAGCTTACCCGATTCGCTCCGCGCGGAAAATGACGACGCCCCGCCGCCGGCACGCCGGAGACGGGGCATCGAGCCGCATCGGTTTGCGCCTGGGGCAGAATCGGTCGATCAGGCCGCGGTGTTCAACGACCTGCGACGCCGCCGGATCACCCGAGCCACGCCGATCGTCGCCACGCAGCCCAGGGCCATCACCAGGGTCGATGGCTCGGGGACCGGGTTGACCCCCTCGGAGCCCTCGTCGTCATTGCCCGGTGGCGTCTGGAGGGTTCCGAAGAAGCTCGGCTCCGAGAGCGAGGTCCCGTACTGGAATTTCACGCTCTGGATGTGGTCCAGGCGGAACTCGCTGCCCACCGTGATCGTGAACGACAGGGTATCCCGGACCAGCGGAGTACTGTTCACGGGCTTGTTCCCATCGCCTGGATTGTACCCGGCGTTGATGAGACCGAAGTTATAACCTCCCTTGCCCTCTCCCGTGTTGACGATGTTGCCGTTAAAAATCCCGAACCCCGCGGTCCCGAGGCCGTCGGACGGCTTGAGCTGCCAGCCCCCGAGCGTCCCCACCGGGTCCTTCTTCGAGCCGCTCACCGCCAGGTTCGGGTTCGCCGGCCCCGAGTAATTCACCAGCCCCGAGGCATACGCCGTCAGTAGGTTGAAGGAGGTCGGCACCGGATTGATGTCAACCAGCAGTGCTGTCAGGACACTACTCGGCACTGTCTGATTCGTCCCATAAGTCTGGGGCGACGTGTTCTTCAGAATAATTGAGAGCATTGAACCGTTCAGCGAGAACTCGGCCGAGGCGGCCAGTTGATGATTCGCCGATGTATTCATGCCCGAGCCCAGATACAGGCCCGCCTGACACGGCTCGGAAGCCACTGCCACTGCCAGCACCACCAGGACACCCCACAGGGCACCTTGTCCGCGCACACTCATCAAAGAGACCCCTCAAAATGGAGCCGTCACCGTGCATTATCGCAATGGCCGCCGTCGTGGCGACCTCGCGCGTGTTCCTGTCAGCCCGAAGCGAATCTCCGGCCAACCATCGGACGACGCAAGCCCTTACGTCCGTCCGATTACGTACCGCAACAGAGCCTCGACGCTCTGCTCAGCCTCCCGCGACCTCACCCAGTCCCCCAACACCTCCGAGCCCGTCGAGCACGAGTCCGAGCACGAATGCATTTCCCGCCCCCGTCATTCTGGTTGTTCCCCCCTCGGAGATGCAAGAGCACCGCCCCCGGAGTTCTCGGGACGTTGTCGGGACGCAACACTCCTGTCTCGTTCTCGCATCATCCCGCGCACGGAAGCGGCCCGGCCCAATCCTCCGTTGATGAGGTCGGGCCGGGCCGGGATGGTTGACGAGGGCTGGCACGCGCTCGGTTGAGATCGCCATCATGCCGGCGATCGGGCGTGGTTGTTTGTCGTGTGTGCAACTGCACCGTTCAGGGCCGTCGTCGGCTCCTGATGCTCACGCCGCGGCCTTCCGCTCCCTCAGGCGCTTCCTCCCCAACATCCCCAGGCCAATCAGCCCACCAAACGCGGCCATCGCCAGGGTCGAGGGCTCGGGAATGGCCTGGAGGCTCCCATCGGGGAGCACGAAGATCTGGTCCTGGTTGATCGGCGTCTGAGCCCCGTTGAGGATCGGGGGATAATTCACAAAGCCGATCACGGCCGTCTTGACGCCGCGAGCGACGAGGATTGCATTGGCAACAGTGGCCACGTCCGCGTTGATACTCGTGAATTCGAGATCGCCGGTAGATACATCGGTCGAGTTGCTATCGTAAGCCGCCTTCCAGATCGCGACCTGGATCGCAGCCTCGGCCCGCGCATCGGACCAGTTATTGCCGTCGTTCAGACTCGCTGATGTTAAATTGAGGTCGTTTAGCAAACCGCTGGCAGTCGCCCCTACAGTCTCTCCATAGACCCCATAGTTCGACAGCACCCAGCCCGCCGCGCCGATGTTGCGGGCGACACTATTCGCGTCATTCAGGCTGGCGACATTGGTCTGCGAGACCTCGGCAGGAGTCACTGTCCCCGAACTGAGGTTGATGGAAAGATCAACGCAGTAGGTCTCGAGCGCTGTCCCCGCAGGGAGCCAGGCGACAGACGACGTCTGAATCGTCGTCGTGAAGGCCCCCGCATAGACGGTTCTTGGCGCGGCCCCATTCAAGCTGTAGGTCACCGTGGGCGCGTTGTTACCGAGCGTCAACACGGACGACGCAGTCACCTGCCCCGCCTGGGCCGGCTGGGCCGCGAGCGACGCCGCGACCAGGGCCGCCAGGCCGACGAAGCCGAGCCATCGGGACGAACCCCGGGTCTCGGGCATGGTGGATCGAGTGTGGATCATAAGAAAAAGAAGTCTCCGTAGATCCAACCGCGTCGGGGGGGCAACCCGGCAAAGCCCAACCGAAGGTCAGTTCCCCTCGGTCGGCCGCCACCAGGTGCCTCCTCGGGCGGGGGATCAAGGCGTAGCCGACCGCCGCCGGGCAGCCATCAGATCAGATACCGGCCCTCGATGGAGGGTCGAGCCATCGAGGGCGTCCGCGAGCCCCGCCCCATGACCAGAACGAGATGGGCCACGTCCTGTCATGATGTCGGCGGCCTGTCTCCCAACACTTCCGCGTGCGAGGTGACCGCCCGCCTTCCTTCGGAGCCGCAAACCACGGCCATCACGGCCGATCATCCGGATTCTGGGCACGCCGACCCGCCCGATTCAAGACATGATCCACCCTCCGATGAGATTCAGGCCGCACGCGTGCATACCCTGGCTGAGATCATCCTTCAGCCCGGCTTGAAATAGCTGAAGCTCGCACCCGAGCGTTTCATCAAATCAGCGCGAACGGCCCGGGCAGATGCACCCTGGCAACGGGCTCGGATCAATACGCGCGCCCTCGGGCGGCCTGCCAGGTGGCGAACAGGGCGAGACAGTCGTCGCGGAGGGGGCCGGGCTCGACGAGGAGAGGGCTGCCGCCCTGGCGGGCGAGCGAGGCGGCGGGGATGCTCAGCTCGGAGAAGCCGGCGGCGTCGGCATCGGCGATCGAGGCGCCGAAGATCACCCGGTCGACCCGGGCCCAGTGCGAGGCGGCCAGGCACATCGGGCAGGGCTCGCAGGTCGTGTACAGGGTCGATCCGCTCAGGTCGATGCGATCGAGGCCCCGGCAGGCGACCCGGATCGCGTTGACCTCGGCGTGGGCCGTCGGGTCGGTGTCCTGCCAGACGGTGTTGTGCGCCTCGGCCACGACCCGGCCGTCCCGGACGATCACCGATCCGAAGGGTGACTGCCCGGCGGCGATCCCCTTGCGGCAGATCTCCACCGCCCGGCGCATGAAGGCCTCGTGGTCCATCGTCCTCCATCCCTCCTGGCGTCCCTCAGACGCCCCAGTTCCTCACCGCACGGGGCAACCCCGCCGATCTCCCGACCCCGGTCGAGGATCACCATACCGGAAGCCTCCCGCATCGGTCCAGGACGCCATCCCCGCCGCCGCCCGGCACTCCCGGCGACGGGACGGCCTGCGATCCCTTTCCCTCGATGCCCCGCTCCTGTCCCTTCCCCCCCTGGCCCATTTACGCAAAGCAGAAGGTGTTTCCGCTTGCTTCCGTTTCCTTCCGTTCTGAGAACGTAAATGAGGGTGAAGAAATCATCGTCTTCTCCGGAGAGCAGCCCACCGCGTGTTCACCGTCCCGCCTGACCGATACGAACCCCTTTTATCGGAACGGGTTACGACTCCGATTCCGGCACCCTGGCCGGGGGAAAACCCGTCAGCCGATCTGTCGCGCCATCCGGCATGGCCCGGGGTCCTCGCGTACCGGGCCGAACAGGGCGAATCCTCCGGTGTTCACCCCCCGGGCGCCATCTTCGAGGGCGCGACGCGCCATCGACGGGTTTTCCCCCGGCATGTGTTGACGGTTTCCAGGGGACGTTTGACCACGCTCGCCGAGGAATCCCGGCCGCGATCACCAGGGCCTGGCATTGGCTTTGCGTGATGACCCTGGAGAAGTCGATGTCCCGGCCGAGGCCGTGCGTGTCGCTCCTGAAGCTGCGACCGAGCCCCGCGCGGTCCCCACGCGCGCGTCGAGGCCGCCGCCGCCGGAAACGGTCTGACCGGGACAGACACCCGTTGCATCCGATCAACACGAGGGACGAATCATGAGTTTGCTCTGGTGGGCCTTGATTGCCGCCGTGGTCGCGATTATTTCCGGTGGCCTCGGTTTCACGGGGGTGGCCTCGGGCGCGGCGACCATCGCCCGGGTCCTGTTCGGGATCTTCCTGATCCTGGCCCTGATCCTGCTCGTCATGGCACTGCTCACCGGGGCAGCGGTGGCCGCGGTCTAGGGAGTTGCGTGCGTGCATGTGTTTTCGTATGCAAGAACGGGGGACGGACTCCGCAAAGGCGTCCGCCCCCTGTTCCGTTCGCGTGCGAGGTCGCGCCAGGCCCAGGCTCCCGGGTCCGAATCGCCTCGACGCCGATGCGGCTGCCCCCTCTCCCCCCGGGGTGGCCTTCCCGGGTCCGAGGCACTCGGGACCATGCATATCGCTTCCGCCTGTTACGCCCGTTTCGGGGCGTAAGCCGCGTAGAGCAGGATGATTCCCCTCGCCTTCCCGAGATCGCCCGGCTGGCGTATGATCCCGGCCGCAATGGGGCTCGGGCCTCGAAGTCGAATCGAATCGGCTCGGATCGCGGGAGGCGACTGGCGATGGCACCCTCGAACCCATCGGGCCGGACAGACCGGACGGTCGGCTGGCTCGGGCTCCTCCTGGCCGTGCTCGTGCTGGGGGTGGCGCTCGGCGATGCGCGGCGCCTGACCTACCACGAGGCGATCGTCGCGCAGGGGGCCCGCGAGCTGCTCGCGTCCGACGCGGCGGCCGGCTGGCTCGTGCCGACCCTCGGCGGCCTGCCCTGGCTGGAGAAGCCCCCCCTGGCCCACTGGCTGGTGGCGCTGGCCTCCTGGGCCTCGGGAGGAGTGGGCGAGGCGTCGAGCCGCATCCCCTCGGCCCTGGCCGCCGCGAGCCTCGCCGGATTGGTCGCCCGGCTGGCGGCCCGCCACTTCGGCGTAACCGTCGGCCTCCTCGCCGGGTGCGTCCAGCTCACCGCCGCCTGGTCCATCCAGCGCGGGCGGCTGGCCGATGCCGACATGCTCCTGGCCCTGCTCGTCGCCGCCACCCTCGCCGCGGCCGACCGCCTGAGGACCGCTCCCGATCCCGCCGACCCCGACCCATCACCCTCCCGCGCCTGGCAATGGGCCTTCTTCGCCCTGCTGGGCGGCACGAGCCTGGTCAAGGGGATCGGCTTCGGCGCGGTCCTGGCGATGGGATCCCTCGGAGTCGTGCTCCTCTGGGATCGCGACCGCCGCGCCCTGCTCCGCCTCTGCCGGCCGACCGGCTGGTGCCTGGCCGCTTTGATCGCCCTGGCCTGGCCCCTGGCGGTCGCGGGCCGGCACCCGGAGGCCGTCTCCCTCTGGCTCGGGCACGTCACCGACCGCCTCGCCGCCGAGCCCCGCCGGTTCGCCGGGCAGCCGATCGGCGAGTTCTTGCTGACGCCGATCCTCCAGACCTTACCGTGGACCCCCTTCGCGATCGTCGGCGCCTGGCACTCCTTCGGCCGCGCCCGACGAGAACCAGGAGGCCCCGACCGCCTGCTCTGGGCCTGGGCCGTTTTGCCGACGCTCCTGCTCTCGATGGCCTCGGTCCGCAACGGGCATTATCTCATCCACGCCCTGCCCCCGTGGTCGATCTGGGGGGCGCTCGGCCTGGTCCGCCTCGGCGATCGCCTCCAGGCTCGCCGCGGCTGGTCGCCCGATCGCCTCCGACGCGCCTCGATCGCCCTGTTCGGCACCATCGGCGTGATCGTGGCCGTCATCCACGCCGTCGTCCTCCCGCGCGTCGATCACCGGGGGCGCGAGTGGTCCTGGTACGCCGAGGCCGCCCGACGGGCCGGGCCTGACGACCCGATCGTCCTGCTCTACGACTGGGACGGCCCCGACCCCTGGGACCGGCTCCCCTACCCGACCCCGTTCGGGCCGATCCCCCACGACCTGGCCGTCCGGCTCTTCTATCTCGATCGCCCCGCGCAATGGCTCTCCGGCCCCGATCGCCTCGCGGCCGACCCCCCTTGCACCGGCCCCTTCACCGTCATCGCCCGGGATCGCGACCTGCCCGCGCTCGCCCCCCTCGGCCCCATTGCCGAACTCGACCGCAGCCCCGACCACCGTTGGGACCGCTCCTACGCCCTCTTCAGGGTTGATCCTTCGCGATCCGCCCTCGAAAATCGATCGAAAGATGGAACGATCGGCCGCGCTCGGGGGATTCTCTCTCGGTAAACGTCGGGGAGTTTCCGGGGGAAGGGTGGTTTCGATCAGGCGAAGCAGCGATACGTCGAGGAGCCAGGGAGTGCTCGGCTCTCCCGACGAGTCCGATGAGCCGACCGACGCTCAATTACTTGAGCGGTTCTCGACCGGCCGGGACGAGCAGGCCGATCGGGCGTTCGCCCGCGTCGTCGACCGTCACGGGCCGATGGTCCTCCGGACGTGCCGGGCCGTCCTTCGGAACGAGCACGACACGCACGACGCCTATCAGGCGACCTTCCTCGTCCTGGCGGAGAAGGCCCGATCGCTCCGGGTCCGGGATTCGGTCGGTCCTTGGCTGCACTCGGTGGCCTTCCGAGTGAGCTGCCGGGTCAGGTCGGCCAATGCCCGGCGCGCCAGGCATGAACGGGCCGCCGCCGGTACCGAAGTGGCGCGGGGCCCCGCAGATGGTACCGACGCCGAGGAGCGTTCGGCGATCCTCCACGGAGAAATCGAAGGGCTGCCGGATCGATTCCGCACCCCGATCGTCCTGTGTGACCTCGAAGGCCGCTCGCACGAGGAGGCCGCCCGCCGGATCGGATGCCCGGTCGGAACGGTCAAGAGCCGGCTCTCGCGGGGGCGCGCCCGGCTCCGCGCCCGGCTCGAACGGCTCGGCCTTCCGGGATTGCCCGCGTCGGCAGCCGCGATCGGGGCGGAATCACCCCTGATCATGGCCGATCCCGATGCTCCGGGGCCGATCCCGACGCCTACGCTGGGCACGCCGATCGCCGAGTCCGTCCATCACCTCTCGCAGGAGACGATCCGCATGATGATGCTCACAAAACTGAAGATCACCGGGGCGATCGCGGTGTCGGCGGCGGCCCTCGTTCTCGGCTCGGCCGGCCTGGCCATCCAGATCCCCGGGGAACGGGGAGCGGCGGCCGAGGACGAACAACTCAGGAAGGATCGGGTCGCCCACAGCCGGCTCGAGCAAGCCGAGTTGAACACGCTCCTCGGGACGTGGACGCGGGTCTCCCTGGAGGTCGACGGCAGGCGCCCGGCCGTCTCCGACGCGCCAGTCACGAAGACCTTCCTCGATGGATATCGACTCGAAATCCGTCCCCCGCGCGAGGGCTCCGATGGGCCGGCGGAGAACGGACCGGTCCAGCCTCTGCGCTTCTCGATCAATCCCGCGAAGGCCCCCGCCGAGCTGACCTATTTCGGCGACCGAGGAGGATTATACCAATGTGTCTATCGAATCGACGGGGACAGGCTTGTCATCGCCTTCTACGGCCGTTCGGAGGTGGACCGCCCGCAAGGCTTCTCGAAAGAGAACGCCGGGCCCGCCCCCTGGCCCCTCGTCGTGGAGACGCTCGAACGCGCCGACGAAGACGAATCCATCGATCCTTGACCAGGGCGGCATGAGGAGACGCGACCGGCCGGGATCGCTCGGGACGGCCGTGCGAAGGATCGGCCGGCCGGGCACCGACCCCCGAGAGACGAAGCCTCACGCCGGCTTGACCTCAAAAAAACCGAACACTTTCCGCATGCTCGTTCGCATCATGGCGCCCGAGCAGTTCGGCGAGGCGCTCGTGCAGCGCCGTGTCGCCCGGCGCGGCGGCGGGCGCGGGAGTGCAAGCAGCCGGGATCGGCGAGGGGGAGGCCGCACGCCTGGGGTTCGGGTACGGGAGAGAGGCAGGCGGCTTGGTTCTCGACCTTCGCATACGGGTTCAGGTTGGCCCCGGTGTCCACGACTTCAACGGTCGAGAAGCGGGCGTCGAGGAGCATCTCCCGGCATGTTTCGGTGGGAAGAGCCCCCGCGATGCCGCCGACGTAGGCCATCAGGTCCCCGGCGAGCTGCTTCTTCATGGCGATGCTGCTGACAGCCCAGGCACTGATGGCCCTCAGTGGCCGGACAGTGCCCCCGCCCACCGACTGCTCGACGGCCGCCCCGACGGTGGGGTGGCCCGGGATCACGCGTGCCCGGCTCACCCCCGGAACCTCGGCGGCATGGCCCTGGGGAGCAGGCCGGCGGCCCGGAACTGATTGAGGACGATCTGGGTCCGGGCCGGGAAGTAGCCCCGCAGGACCCGGTCGGTGGCGTTCCGCCAGTCCCAGTAGGTCAGCGGGGCCCGGGGACGCTGGGCGTCTCCCCATCGGGCCGACTCGCCGAGGATCGCCCGGTCGATCTCGTCCATCCGGGCCCGGAACCGGGCGACGGAGGCGCGGGGGGTGAACACGCCGTCGCCGGAGAACTGCTGAGTGATCCGGTCGGCGAACCGCTGGCGATACTCGGGGTTCGCCAAGAGCTGGTCGTGCAGGAAGTGCGGGTTGAAGGTGGCGAAGTCCGAGCCGATCGGGAACGGCCCGACGGCGTTCTCATTGCGGTTGAGCAGCGAGAACTCGGCGTCCCTCATGATAAATCGGAAGCCCTCGTCGCCGGTCCGGTCGCGGATCACGTAGAAGTTGTTCACCGCATACTGGCCGTTGAACCGGCTGACCGGCCCGTCGAGGTTGCCGATATAAATGGTCGTCAGCATGTAGTCGATCAGGCTGTCGACGTCGAGCAGGTTCTCATAGGCGGGGTTCCGGGAGCCGTCGGGGTTCCTCCCCTGCACCCGCTGATAGGCCTCGGCCGAGGCGAAGCCGCCGGGGGCAACCGCCGCCTGCCAGAGGCGTTGCCAGGCGTCGAGGTCGCCGTCGGTCGCGCCGACGAGGAAGCCGTGCTCGGGCCGGATGACGTCGAAGTCGTCCGGGTCGCCGCCGAAGTAGGTCGCGCCGAAGTTCGCGTCGGGCCGCTCCTCCGACTGGTAGAGCCCCCAGTACTGGCCGTTCAGGTAGAGGTGGTAAAAGCGGCTCCGGGTGTACGGCTGGCCGAGCGCCCGCATCGTGTCGCGGGCGAAGACCTCGGTGACGAAAGTCGAGCCGCGTTCCCCCTTGAAGGCCCACGACCGGCTCTGGTCGGTCCGGAGGTCGACCCGGGCGAACGAAGCGGGCCCCTCCTCCCCGAACAGGGGGTACTCGAGCCGATCGGCCCCGTACTCGGACCGGAAGTAGAGCCGGAGCGAGTGCTTCGGGTTCGTCAGGGCGGCGCTGGAGGACCCCCGGATCCGGATCCCGGCATTGATCTGGAAGCCGGGGGTGCCGTCGGGGTTGATCAGCTCGACCGAGGCCGGGCGCTCCCACTCCCGCCCCTCTTGCGGGGAGTTGGCATAGATCCCGGTGCTCGGGTCGAACAGGTGGGTCAGGTCGGTCGTCACGGAGATCGTCGGGATCGCCCGGAGCGCCGCCTTGAGCCGCTCGCCGCCGAATCGGCGGTGGTTGACGAGCCTCGGGTCCATCCCGTAATCGACGACGTGGGCGCCCCAGGTCGCCGGCCAGCCGATCGGCGTCTCCCCCCTCGGCGATTGGCGGATGACGTCGTCGAGGTAGAGGTACGTCCAGGCCCCCGGCGGCTGCGCGAGGTCCCCCTCCTTGAAGGCGGCCGCGCGGAGGATCGTCGAGTGCGTCACCGCCAGCGGGGCGACGTAGACGAAGCCGTGGTCGGCCGTCGGCTCGCTGCCGTCGAGGGTGAAGCGGATCTCCGCCCCCTCGGTCGCCGTCGAGAGGGCGACCCACATCGGCGTGTCGTAGAACCCGCGAGGGACGCTCGCGACGACCGGGGCGACGACCCTCGGCGCCTGCCGGTCGACGTTCGCGGCACCCGGGGTCGGCGAGGCGAACGCGACCCGCGAGCCGAGGACCGGCGTCCCGTCCGCCGGGTCGAAGGCGACCCCGAACGAGCGGTCCGACTCCTGGCCCGGGTAGCTCGGCGCGAATGCGTCGGCCGCCGTCCCGTCGGGCCGGATCAAGGCCAGGTACTCCCCGTCGGCCCCGAGCCGGAAGTTCGTGTGCAGCTCGGCCCCCGGATCCGTCCGGTTTTTGTCGGAGGCGAAGACGACGAGGAATTCGCCGGGCGCCAGCGAGACCGCCGGGAACTGCCACGTGTCCGGGCTCCCGGCGTCGTCGGTCAGGGACCAGCCCGCCAGGTCCACCGCCGTCCCGGTCGGGTTGTGCAGCTCGATCCAGTCGGAACGGTCGCCGTCGGCGTCCCGCAGGCCGTTCGCATTCGAGGCGAGGAATTCGCTGATGATCGGGCCGGGCAGGCCGCTCATCAGCGACCGCGCCTCCAGCGCCTCGGGCCTCGACAGCAGCAGCCGGCCGCGATTGCGATTGCGATTGCGGGGGGCGTGTCGCCGCCGGGCGGATCGGCCTCGGTCGAAGAACCAGGATGCTCGCATCGGGATGATCCCCGGGGCCGGGAGGGCCTGCGCCCCCGAGCCCGTTGGGGATCGAGAGCATGACATCAATTGAGAATGGGCCAGTAAGAACCCAGATTCCCCAAGCATGCCACGCTCACACCGAAACGGCAACTCCCTCAGATCTCCTCATCCGAGCAATTCGGCATCCCTGCCCGGCTTCAGGGCGAAGACGCGGACGCTCGCCGCGTAGTCGTTCACGTCGTACCGGCGCAGAAGCTCGGCCAGCCGATCGTGGAAGGCCGCGTCGTCCGGGGCCTCGGCGGGGGCCGGCGAGCAGCAGCCGGCCTCGGATGGGGCCGGGGTGCAGCAGCCGGCCTCGGCGATCGGCAAGGCCCCTGCAGTCGTCGAGGCGGCCGGCACCGAGGCCGGCGGCGGGCAGCAGGCGGCCTGGTTCTCGACCTTGGCGTAGGCGTTCAGGTCGGCCCCGGTATCCACCACCTCGACGGTCGAGAAGCCGGCGTCGAGCAACATTTGCCGATATTCGGGGATGAGCACCGCCCCGGCGATGCAGCCGACGTAGGCCATCAGGTCGGTGGCGAGCGCCTCGGGGAGCCCTTGCTTCAGGGCGATGTCGCTGACGGCCAGCCGGCCGCCGGGCTTCAAGACGCGGGCGATCTCGCGGAAGACGGCCGACTTATCGGGGGCGAGGTTGATCACGCAATTGCTGATGACGCAATCGACCGATGCGTCGGGCAGGGGCAGGTTGTCGATCGAGGCCAGGTGGAACTCGGTATTGGTCGCACCGGCCTTCGCCGCGTTCCGCCCGGCCAGGGCGATCATCTCGGGGGTCATGTCGATCCCGATCGCCCTGCCCGACGGCCCCACCTTCTTCGCCGCCAGCAGCACGTCGAGCCCCCCCCCGGAGCCGAGGTCGACCACCACCTCCCCGTCTCGCAGGTTGGCCGTCGCCGTCGGGTTGCCGCACGAGAGGCCCATGTTCGCCTCGCCCGGGATCGAGGCCAGCTCCTCCGCCGAGTAGCCGAACGCCTCGGCCACCGCTCGCACCCCCTGCTGGTCGCTCGACAGGCCGAAGCCCGCCACCGACCCGTACTTCGCCTTCACGGCCTGGGTGATGGATTCAGACATGATCAGTCCTTTCACGAGAAAAGGGTCGTGGACGTGTGGGACATCGTCACCGGGCTCGGCTCAAGGCATGGAGCATCCATCGGCCGAGGTCGTCGCGCCGCCCGGCGTAGCGGGCCGACTCCTCGGGGGTGCCGTCGGCCTCCTTCGGGTCGGCGAACGGAATCGCCAGCCGGATCGAGGCGCCGGGCACCACCGGGCAACCGGCGTCCGCCTCGTCGCAGACCAACAGGGCCGCGAAGCCCGATCGGGGGTTGCTCGCGTCATCATAACGCTTCGAGAACTCGATCGCCTCCGTCTCCGGATCGCCGGGCACGGCCCCCCACCGGACCCGGTAGACCGGGTTCGGCTCGGCGGAAGGGCCCGGCGGGGCCAGGTCGCCGGTCGGCGTGACGACCACGCCGATCGCCTCCAAGGCGGCGACGGTCCGGGGGTTGAAGGCACTCGGCTCGGTCCCCCCGCTGAAGAACCGGACCTCGGGCCGCCCCAGGTACGCGGCGACGACGTTCCCCATCGTCGCGCCGAGGATGCTCCGCCGGCTGTTCCCGGTGCAGACCACGATCACCGACAACCCCTTATCCGGTTCGCGATGCGTTGCAATCCAGGAGCCCAGCGCCTCGGCCATCTCCGGGTGGGCGATCCGATCGACCCCTGGCCCCTCGCCCAATCGTTCAAGGTGCCGGACAATCCGCGCATCAAGCCTCCGTCGGCTGTCGGGAACGTCGCTCATCGGCCTGATTCCTCTGGAGGGACGAGGTTCGATGCGTTGACGAGACGCTCGGTGTCGGCATCGGCATCGGCATCGGCACTGGATTCGAGGTCGTGATCCGCCTCGGCCGGGAACAGCCGGCGCCGGAAGAACAGCGAGACGTTGACCAGCGCGATCAGCGCAGGGACCTCCACCAGCGGCCCGACCACCGCCGCGAAGGCCGCCCCGCTGCCGATCCCGAAGACCGCGATCGCCACGGCGATGGCCAGCTCGAAGTTGTTCCCCGAGGCCGTGAACGAGAGGGTCGCCGTCTTCGGGTAGTCTGCCCCCAACGCCCTGGCGATCGCAAACGAGGCGAGGAACATGACCACGAAATAGATCAGGAGCGGGACGGCGATCCTCGCCACGTCGAGCGGGATCCGGACGATCGTCTCCCCCTGGAAGGAGAACATCACCACGATCGTAAACAAGAGGGCGACGAGCGTCACCGGGCTGATCGCGGGGATGAACCGCCCCTCGTACCACTCCCTCCCCTTCGCCCGGACCAGGGTGAACCGCGTGATCATGCCCGCGAAGAAGGGGATGCCCAGGTAGATCAGGACGCTCTCGGCAATCGCGGCGATCGAGATCTTCGACAGATCCACGTCGCCGAATTCATGACCGAACAGCGGCGGGATCACCTTGATGAACACGTAGGCGTACGCCGAGTAGAAGAACACCTGGAAGACGCTGTTGAACGCCACCAGGCCGGCGGCGTACTGGGTATCCCCCCTCGCCAGGTCGTTCCAGACGATCACCATGGCGATGCAGCGCGCCAGGCCGATCAGGATCAGGCCGATCGCATATTCCGGCCGATCGCTCAGGAACGCCAGCGCCAGGCCGAACATCAGAATCGGGCCGACAATCCAGTTGAGGAGCAGCGAAATCCCGAGGATCTTCACATCCCGGAACACCCTCGGCAACTCTTCGTAGCGAACTTTCGCCAGGGGCGGATACATCATCAGGATCAGTCCAATGGCAATCGGGATCGAGGTCGACCCGACCGACCACGCCGTGATCCCCTTGACCAACCCCGGCATCAGGTTACCCAGCAGCACCCCAAGGCCCATCGCCAGCGCGATCCAGAGCGTCAGGTACCGGTCCAGCAACGCCAGGCGCCCCCTCGGACGGGTTTTGCAGTTCGCCGACGAAGACGACGCGTTCATGACCAGCGGCCTTTCCCAACCATGGTAAATGCGTATTTCCGAATATACTCGGAGAAAAAAAGTCGAGGAACTCGTCCCGCCCCTCACGTCCCGCAACAGCCGATGAGCCGATCGAGCCTCCTGCGGTCCTCGCGCAGCAGCTCGATCGGGCCGAGGCACGGGCCGAGGCTCTCGATCAACGTCCGGTGCAGGCCCGACCTCGGCTTCGCCAGGCGGTAATGCACCCAGAGCCCGTCCTTGCGGCCGACCACCAGGCCGAGCGTGCGCAGGGCGGCCAGGTGCCGCGAGACCGTCGGTTGCGGCAGGGCGAGCGCCTCGTGCAGGTGGCAGACGCAGACCTCCCGATCGCCGACGAGCAGGTTCAACAGCCGCAGGCGCACCGGGTCGGCGAACGCCTTGAACAGCGCCGTCGATTCCGCCAGGGTCGGCGCGGTGTCGGCCGTCGTCGGGTTCATCGGTCCGTCACGTCCCAGGAGATCGGATTGCACTCAATTCGTCTTTCCGAATATAGGCGCGCGGTCCATGAATGGTCAAGGGGGATCGGCTTCGGTCCGCGTCGACCGACCCGATCCCCCTTGCATGGTCTCCGTCGTCGGGGTCATTGCCCGCCGAGGCCGCCCGCCCGAACGCGGGTCAGGCCGACGCCGTCGGTGCCTTGCTGGCGAGCAGCGCCGTCTGGAAGCCCCGGACGACCGCGGCGATGCGGACGGCGTCGTGCACCTTCTCCTCGCCGGCCCCTTCCTTGATCAACGCCTCTTCATGTGCCTTGATGCACGCCTCGCAGCCCGCCAGGGCCGCGCAGGCGATCGAGGCCAGCTCGAACGTCTCCTTGTCGGTCGCCGGCCGGGCCATGCGGCCCATCCGGAGCCCGGCCGGGCGCTGCTGATAAGCCTCCTTGCCGACCATGTGGCGGAACCGGTAATACGTCGTGTTCATCGCCATCAGGGCGGCCGCGGCCTTCGCGTCGGCGATCGCGGCGTCGTCGAGCGCCTCGCGGCCGTCGTCGGCGATCGCCCCGGCCAGCTCGGCATCATTGAGGAACAGGGCCGAGGTCAGCGCCACCGTGTATCGCTGCCTCGGGTCGAGGCTCCCGCCCCCGAGCACCGAGCCCAGATTCAGGCGCAGATCCTTCGTATCATCACCAAGCGATTCTTTCAAGGGATCAAGCAACGACATGGGCAAGCGTCTCCCGAGGTGAGCGGTAGGCGGTAGGCGGCAAAGTGTCGGAGGTCGGCGGGAGGCAGTGCTCCCCTTGACCGGGGGGCGTGTTCGAGTCTGCCCGCCTTTCCCCGAGTCGGGTGAGAGGGGCGGTTCCGGGACGCAGGGCCTTGCGCGCCCAACGCGGGCCCCCTCACCCGGCCTTGCGGCCACCCTCTCCCCCGGCGGGGGCGAGGGTTGAATCTGTCTCCCTCTCCCCGCGGGCGGGGAGAGGGCCGGGGTGAGGGGTCCCCGGCCAGATCGCCGCGCCCGGCGTGCCGTCCCCGCCCCTCCTCCGTCTTCCGAGCGTTCGCGTTCCGGCGAGTGGTCCGGCAAATTGGGCCGCGCCGATCACCCGAATCAGACCTTGAGCGTCTCCTCGCCCTTCTTCCAGTTGCACGGGCAGAGCTCGCCCGACTGCAGGGCGTCGAGCACCCGGATGACCTCGTCCACGTTCCGGCCGACCGACAGGCCGTTGGCCGTGGCGAACTGGATCGTCCCCTCGGGGTCGACGATGAAGGTCGCCCGCAGGCAGACCCCTTCCTCGGGGTGCAAAATGCCCAGGTCGCCCGCCAGCTTCTGGGCGGCGATCAGCGGGTACTTCAGCCCCTTCAGGTCCTCGTGCGACTGGCACCAGGCCAGGTGGCTGAACTCGTTGTCGGTGCTGCCGCCCACCACCATCGCGTCGCGGTCCTTGAACTCGCCGAGCCGCTTGTTGAACTCGGCGATCTCCGTCGGGCAGACGAACGTGAAGTCCTTCGGATAGAAGAAATAGACGACCCACTGCCCCGAGAACGACCGGTTATCGAAGCTCGTCAGGCTGTCCTTCGAGGCCCCCACGCAACCATGGGCCTGAAACTTCGGGAAGCTCTGTCCAACGGTCAGCACGGCGCTCTTCCTCCGCAATTGGCAAAATTCTCCCGTCGGCCGGCTTGGTCCCCCGGCCCCGACGCCCCTCATGGCGCGTCGCTCTTGAAGGAGTTATAGAGGATTCAGTTCAATAAGTCGAATGGATTTTCCCGATCAGTTTGATAAACTTTGCTTATGGACATCGTGCAACTCCGCTCGTTCCTGAAGATCGCCGACCTGGGCAGCTTCACCAGGGCTGCCGAGGAGCTGGGGGTGTCTCAGCCGGCGCTCAGCCAGCAGATGGCCCGGCTCGAGGCCGAGCTGGGCCGGCCGGTTTTGGAGCGGGCCGGCCGGTCGGTCCGCGTCACCGAGGCCGGCCGCCTGCTCCTGCCCCGGGCCGAGCGCATCCTCGCCCTGGCCGACGACACCCGCCGCGAGCTGATCGACGACGGCCGGGCCGGCCGGGTGGTCGTGGCGGCGATCCCGACGATCGCCCCGTTTTTGCTCCCCCCCGTCCTCCGCGAGTACCGCCGGGCGCACCCGGGGGCCTCGGTCCAGGTCGATGAGGAGGTGACCGAAACCCTGCTCCGCCGCTGCCAGCGCGGCGAGATCGACGTCGGCGTCTTCGCCCTCCCGGCCGAGGCCCCGGCTTCCCTCGAAGTCGAGCCGCTCTTCGAGGAGGAGCTGGTCCTCGCCCTGCCGGCCGACCACCCCCTCGCCCGGCTCGACGCCGTGCCGATCGACGCCGTCCGGGGCGAGCCGTTCGTCCTGCTCGGCGAGGGGCATTGCCTCTCCGACCACATCCGCAGCTTCTGCCAGCAACGCGCCGTCCAGCCGATCAGCACGGGCAAGACCGGCCAACTCGCGACCGTCCAGGAACTCGTCGCCCTCGGCCACGGCGTCTCGTTCGTCCCCGAGATGGCCCGCCGCGTCGACGCCAGCCCCCACCGCGCGTACCGCTCGATGCTCGGCGACCGCCCCCGCCGCACCGTCGCCGCCTGCTGGAACCCCGACCGCTACCAGACCCGGCTCGCCCGCGCCTTCCTCGAACGCCTCCTCGCCTACCGCCCGGGATAATCCCTTCGAGGGATGATCAATGGTGTAGGGTGTGTCGAGTCCGCGAGAATCTCGGAGCGGTCGGTCAGGCATTCAGCCCGGGAAGCCATCGAAGCGCGTTCTCGCGGAAAATCTTCCGGAGGACCGACTCGGGGAGCCCGAGGCCCAGGGTCGGGCGTCCTTCGTACTCCATCGGCCCCTCGCTCGCGAAGAATGCCCAGTCGAGTTCGTGACGGGCGTTCATGGAGCGGGCGGCGGCCTGCTCGTCCCCCCCCCGGAACGTGAAATCGGTGCCGTAGAGGATCCGATCCTGGTGGCGCGTCACGAACGCGATCACCCGGTCACGATCCCCCCGGGCGAAGTACCGCACGCGCGCCGCGGTATCGACCGCGAGCCGGGGGAAGGCGTCGAGCCGCTCCGAGAGCGCATCGAGGTCGTCCTCATTGCTGCCGAGATGACAGCCGACGACGCGAAGATCCGGGAATCGCGACAGGACGCGGTCCCTCGCGGCCAGGATCTCCTCCTTCGACGGGGCCCCGGCCTTCCCGAGCATGTGCCACTGCGGATTCCTGGAATAGTAAGAGTACTCCGGGTTGTCCTCATCCAGGGGGAGCCAGGCCCCATCGGGCTCGGCCAGGTGGGCGAGGAGGGTCCGGTCGGCGTCCCGGATCGCCTCGTAGACCGGCATCAGCCTGGGATCGTCGGGCAGCAGGTAGGCCCCGGATTCCGACCGGATCGCCATGCCGATCGTCTTCCAGATCTTGACCCCGATCGCGCCTTCGTCGAACGTCCGCCGGAGGTGGGCGACGGTCCGCTCGACGAACCCCGGGTCCTCGAAGCCGCGGGCGTCGAAGGTCGAGGCCCAGGCGAGCGTCCCTCCACCCTGCCGCGCAACCTCCCGAGTCGCGGCCAGCTTCGCGTCGAGGTCGAACGCCTCGTCACCCACCGCCGGGCAGACGACGATGTCGAGCCCCCGCCACCCCGTCGCCTCCAGGGCCCCGAGCAGCGCCGGCGCCTCCTGATGGATGTGAATGTGCGTGTCGATTCGGGTGAACTCCGACGCCGTCGCCCCCCGGCCGGTCGCCTGGAGCAGCACCGAGGCCGGCAGGAGTCGGAGCAGATCTCTGCGATTGAGCATGGGAAACTCATCCTTCAGATATTTCGAATCTTCGATTCCCGCCTACGGGTTTCGAAGGTCGGAGGGATGTCGACATCGCGGGGGAACATCGTTTCGGCGACCTGCACACGATGGAGATCGGGCCCATCACCCATCTCCTGCCGGGTGTTCATCCAGAGATTCGACCTTTTGATCATGTATTTCGAATCATTCGTCGCCGCATTTTCCGCGGACGATCGGCGGAGGCGTCGCGGACGATCGATCCCGGATGAGCCTCCACTATCCCGGCGATCGGCCCGTCCCGCAACCGGGTGGGGATCGTCGCCGGGCACCGCGCCCCCCCGGTCCGCCCGGCCTTGACGATTGACCGGCCCCTTGCGAGCCGTTCCAATCGTGAAACGGGCCTCTCGTCGCCCGAACCCCATCATCACGCCGCCCGGCCACCCCGGGCCCGGCCGGAGGGTCTGCCATGCTCACCTTCTTCGATCGCGACCCGGCGGGAAGCCGGCGCGAATTCTTGCGAGTCGGGGGTTCGGTCGCGATCGGGGCGGCGGGATTGACCCTCGGGCAGCTCGCGGCGCTCCGGTCGCACGCCGCGGCCGAGACGCTGCCCGGCCTGCTCACGGGGAAGTCCGTCATCTTCCTGTTCCTGCACGGCGGGCCGAGCCAGTTCGAGACCTTCGACCCGAAGATGGACCGACCCGAGGGCATCCGGAGCGCGACGGGGGAACTCAGCACGAGCCTCCCGGGCGTGACCTTCGGCGGCTCGTTCCCGAAGCTCGCCGAACGCGCGCATCGCATGAACATCATCCGTTCATTCGTCCCCGGCGACGCCAACCACAACCTCAAGCCCCTCGTGGGTCGAGACACGTTCGAGACCAACCTCGGATGCGTCTACGCCCGGGTCGCCGGCGCGAACCACCCGGAGTCGGGGCTCCCGACCAACGTCGTGCTCTTCCCCCGGGCGGTCGACGATTCCACGCGCCCGGGCACGTCGTCCTTCGGGCGGTTCCACGCGACCGGCCCCCTCTCGTCGGCCGATGCCCCGTTCGACCCAGCCGAGGCGGCCCCCGGGACCGGCGAGTTCGCCATGGCCATCCCTCGTGAGCGGCTGGGCGATCGCCGCCGGTTGCTCGGCCAGCTCGACGGGCTCGCCAGGGGGCTCGACCGGGCCCCGGCGACCGAAGGCGTGGACCGGATGCGCGAGCAGGCCTACCGCTTGATCGACGGCGGCCTGGCCGAGGCGTTCGACCTGGACGGCGAAGACCCCCGCGTCGTCGAGCGATACGACACCGCCCCCCTGGTCCGCGCCGAGTCGATCCGCACCGTCTGGAACAACCACGAGAATTACCTCGACAATGCGAAATCGCTGGGCAAGCTCCTCCTGCTGGCCCGCCGACTCTGCGAACGCGGGGCCGGCTTCGTCACGGTGACCACCAATTTCGTCTGGGACATGCACGCCGACGTCAACAACGCGACGATGGTCGAGGGGATGGACTACATGGGCCCGCCGCTCGATCACGCCCTCTCCGCCTTCGTCGACGACCTGTACGCGCGGGGGCTCGACGAGAAGATCCTCCTCGTCGCCTGCGGCGAGATGGGGCGGACCCCCCGGATCAATGCCAAGGGTGGCCGCGACCACTGGGGATCGCTCGGCCCCCTCCTGCTGGTCGGCGGCGGGCTCCCCGCAGGCCGGGTGATCGGCCAATCGAGCCGCGACGGCGCCGAGCCCCAGACCGAGCCGATCACCGGCCAACACCTCTCATCCACCATTCTGCACACGCTTTTCGACGTCGGCCAACTCCGACTGATCCCCGAACTTCCCCGGGAGTTCTCCCAAACCATGGCAAGCTGGCCGCCCATCCCCGGACTCTGAGCCGGAATCCCGACCGGCCCCGATGGGTGGCCGGGGCGGAGCTCTCCCCCCTCATCCTGAGCGACCCTCTCGCCGCACACGATTCAACCACCTATGGCCGGGGCGAGCTTGATCGACCCCGTGGCCGCGCGAGAATCAACCACGTGTGGCCGGGGCAACGCGCAGCGTGCCCCGGCGGGGTCCGCCTCGCTCACCTACGACGATTTTCGACTTCGGACTCGCCCCCCGCGAGCCAGTGGTCGGGAAGTCAGGAAGATACCAACCCGACGAGGTTCTGTCAGAGCGAATTACGATTCCGCCTCGGGTTCCGCCCCCGCGTCCGGCTCGACGATCGGCCCCGGGGGGCGGGCATCGACGGCGATCCCGGTGCTCGTCCCGCCCGGCTCGACGGTGACGATCGCGGCCCCCTGCCAGGGCTCGGCCGGCTTATTCCAGAGCGTCGGGTCGGGGTTCTCGCGGTCGATGACGGGGACGTGAGGATCCCTCGACCCGTCGTGCCCGGCCTTCAGGCCATAACGGCCGGGGGGCAGGCGATCGAACCGGAACGAGCCATCGAGGTTCGCCAGGACCTCCCTGCGCACCACCCCGTCATCGAAGAGGACGACCCAGATCTGGCCGGCCATCGCCTCGGGGACGTGCTCGACGGTCCCAGCGATCGACCCTTGCTCAAACACGGGGATCTCGACCTCGATTTCCCGATCGTCCCGGCCGATCTCCAGCGGCCCGACGGTCGCCGAGGCCCCGCCCGGCTCGTCGAACACGAAGAACCAGGGGCGGTCTCTCGATCTCGGGTGGATCGCCAGATCCTCGATGACGAACGACCCGTCGGACTCGACCGGCACCCACCTCCATTCGAAGCCGGACGAGGGCACCGTCCGGCCTCGTCGGAGATTCGCGTTGACCCGGTCATTCTCGGCCCGGCGCTTCTGCCAGGCGCCGACGCGGCCTCCGTCGGCGATCGGCGTGCCGTCTCGGGTGACGACGCCGACGACCCGGGTCGTCTGCTCCTTCGCCGCCTCGCTCTCGGCGCGGGTCATCTCGATGACGATGCCGGAGCGATTCTGATTCGCCTCAATCGCGCCGAGGAAGATCTCCCCGTCCAGGTATCCTTCGGCCGTGACGCCGATGTGGTATTCGTCCGCCTTGCCTTCGTAGGTGATGCCGAACCGCCCGGGCTCGGACTGCGAGAACTCGCTCAGTCACCCGTAGAGGGAATACGTCCCGTCCGGGTGCCGCTCGACCGTGCAGAGCGTCGCCGTGTCGATCTCGACCGGCTCTCCCGTCTCGGCATCGACGACGTTCCCTTCGATCAAAAACGCCCGCGTCACGACGATCCGCAGATCCTCGCGCGCCGGGCCGAGTTCCACCGGCTCGGGGGCGAAGTAGTCGTTCGCGAAGAGCTGCAATTGCTTCGCGTCCTCGCCCGCGCCAGTGACGACGAACCGGCCGTCGTCATCGCTGATCGCCGCATTGTCATAGTCATAATCGAGGATGACCTGGACGCCCGGGGCCGGCTCGCCGTCCTGATCGACCACGACCCCCCGGATGGGGACCTCGTCGGCCATCGTCACGTCGCCGAGGTCAAGCTCGGGGAGCCCCGGTTCCGCCGACTCGTAGGCGAAGGTCCGCGCCTTTCCCGGCGCGGCCAGCGCGAAGTTCGCCCGGCCGGCCGGCAAAGGCGGGGTGACGAACCGCCCTTCGGCGTCGGCCTCGATCGTCCATTCGGTCTGATGCGAGCTGATCGTGTGGCCGAGGACGTGGCGGTAGAGCTTCAGGTCGATGCTCGCCCCGGCGATCGGCCGCCCCTCCGCGTCGACCGCCCGGCCGGTCATCGTCGTGCCGGGGAGCAGGGGGAACGGCTCGATCTCGTGATCGACCCCGGCGAAGACGAGGACCCCCTGGCGCTGCTCCCGGGCCAGTCCGGGGCCCTCGGCCCAGAGTTCCAGCGGCTCTCCCGCTTCGATCGGCCCGAGCCGGAACCGCCCCTGGTCGTCGGCCAGGGTCTCGCCGACCTCCTCCCGGAGCCGGATCGCCCAGGCCCAGACCCTCGCCCCGGCCACCGGGTCGCCCAGATGGTCGACCACCCGGCCCGAGATTGTCCCCGGCGCCGAGGCCCCCCCCTCCCCGTCACCCCCGCCGATCGGCGCGGCGACGAGCAGCATCAACGCGATTCCCAGATGTCCCGACATGGCAATCCGTCCTCCCCCTGGTGGGAACGAAGGGACCGGCGACCCCTCTACCTCGCGGACCATCATCGACACCTGTCAGACCACACGTCAAGAACCCGCCGCGGGGTGGCCCGGACGACGGCACGTCGTCCGGGTCGCGAAGCGACGGGTGGCCGGGGCGAGATCCACCCCCAGGCCTGAGCGACCTCGTGGCTGTGCAAGCATCAATCACGTGTGGCCGGGGCAACGCGCAGCGTGCCCCGGGTCGCAAGCCCCTGACCTCGGGGCACGCTGCGCGTTGCCCCGGCCACACGGTCGAGTCTTCGAAGACGCACCGATCCGCGGGGTGGTCCGGACGACGTACCATCGTCCGGGTCGCGAAGCGATACGAGGTGTTCAGATCAAGCGTGGCTTGAATGACCGTCGAGGCATCCGCTTCGACCTCGTGCGGCCCCGCCGCACGGCGAGCAGGCAGAGGAGTCGGCTTGAGGGCCACCGGCCTTTCGAAGGGCCTCCCCCCGGGAATGTTGGGGGAGGCCCTTCGGGGGGAGGGGGCGGGAGGGGAACTGGCACGATCAGTAGGAATCGGCGCTGATGATCTCGCCGCCTCGGGTCGTCCCGAGGGAATTCCAGGTGATCAGGTTGACCGTATTCTTCATGAACCGGACGCTCCCGTCGCACATCAGGACGTTGACCCCGCCGGGGTGCCGGCTGCGGACGGCGTTCGTGATCAGCGTCAGGTCGCCGCCGGGGACGCCGATGCAGGGGGGATTCGAGGGGTCGGTGAGGTTGCAGTAGGAGGGGGACTCCATCTGATCGGGCAGGGTGCTGTTGGGGGCGAGCAGGGTCTCGAAGCCCGCGCCCCCGTACCACCAGCCGAAGCCCCGGAGGTCGTACGGGCCGGGTTGCTGGCCTTGCCCCTGGACTACCTCGCCGGCCATCAGGGTGTTGCTCAGCCCGTCGCGGATGCCGGCGAAATTCACGGCATTGAACCGGCTGGTGTCGCCGTCGAGGTAGTAGTAGGCCGGGATCGACGTGTGGGGGGAGCCGATGTCGCCGAACGGGGCGCCCCCGAAGCGGATCCCCTGGAACTCCCGCTCCTGGAAGCGGTGCAGGTTCCCGAAATTCACCGCATAGTTGTGCGAGGTCACCCCGGAGGTGAACGGCACGCTGGGGCTGTCGGAGGGGCAGGTGTAGGCGCTGATCCGGCTGGTCGTCACCGTGCGGTTGAAGACGCTCCCGTAGGAGATCCCGCTGGTGACCCCCATCATGGCCGTGGAATTGTTCCCGAACGTGTTCCAGGAATTGTACAGATTCTGCTGCTCGACATAGGGGAGGATGAAGACCTGCCAGGTCCCCCAGATGCTCCCCTTCATCCCCGGCGGCAGGGCGCCGTAGGTCGACTCGTAATTATGCATGCCCAGGCCGATCTGCTTCAGGTTGTTCGTGCACTGGGCGCGGCGGGCCGCCTCGCGGGCCGACTGCACCGCCGGCAGCAGCAGGGCGATCAGCACGCCGATGATGGCGATGACCACGAGGAGCTCGATGAGCGTGAATCCGGGTCGTCGACGAGCCATGAGGGCCTCCTTCGATCGGAGAACGGGGAAGGAAACGCGAAGGGAAGGCGGCGGGCCGACGGGCCGCTCGCCAGGGCGGGGACGGGCGAGACGCCGCCCGCGCCCGGTGGGAAGGGAGAGGAGGTCGGGATCGGGGTGGGTCACGGTTCGAGGTCGAACGTGTAGGTGTTGGCCTCGTCGGCCTTCACCTGGGCGAGCAGCTCCGTCTTGGCGTTATAACGGGCGGGGATCCCCCGCCGGGGCATCGACCTCGGGTCCGGGACGCGCAGTTCGCCCGGCATCGCGTCGTCCGCCGGGTCCGGGGCGTCGTCTCCGGCCTCGTCGGCCGACGGATCCTCGCCGGGGGCGGGCGGGAAGACGGGGCCCTCGTCGTCGAGCGAATAGATCAGGACCTTGTAGGACCCGGGCACCGGCCCCTCGTGGCGAGGGACGTTGAAGCGCCCGTCGACGATCATGCCCCCGGCCGCCATGCCCTCGGCCTGCGAGACGGGGTGGAACTGGATCGTCCCCGACCTGATCGGCTCGCCGTCGAAGGTGACCGATCCGGAGATCGCCTCCCTCGGCAAGTCGTCCCCGCCCGGCCCGCATCCGACGGGCGCGAGCACGATCAACGCGAGCAGGGCCGGCAAACCGCCTTTGCACAACGATGAACCCATCATCAATCATGACCTCTCGGATTGGACGGGAGAATCCCGATCGAGCAACCCAGGCGCATCACAGCCGGAGCCTGCGTGAGAGAGGTCCTGTTGTCTTGACGGTCAACGGCCGATTCTCGTCGGGTCGCCATGCATAAAAAGACCACGACCCGCAACCGAAGGCAAGTTAATAAATTAGGACTGTTAAAATTTTCTTGATCGCGATCGGCCGGATCTCCCCGCACCGCCTCCCCGATCCAATGCGTTGTTCCCGTCCGGGTGGCCGGGGCGAGATCACCCCCCAGTTTGAGCGCCCCTGTCGCCGCGCAAGAATCAACCACGTGTGGCCGGGGCAACGCGAAGCGTGCCCCGGAGTCGGACGCCCCCCTCTGGAGCCCGGGGCACGCTACGCTTCGCCCCGACCACCCTGTCGGTTGTGTTTCTCGCAAAGTTCAAGGTGTCGTCGTAGGCCTCTATTCTTCGGGCTGAAATCTCTCAAGCAACTCGGCCAAATTGGCGAACAAGATTTGAATCTCAGTACTTGCTTCACCTGACGTCCAGTTTTTTCCTTGCTCTACGTCTTTCGCAACAGTTTGGAAAGCTCGTCGTAGTCGTATCGCAAGTTCTGAATCTTCTTCGTACAAGACGTCCAATGAAACTCCATTCATAGCTTTGGCCAGTTCCACTTGGGAAATAACTTCTTCATCATCTGAGAACCGAGTGGTGACGAGCCTGGCAAACGCGCTGAAAACGGCATTCTGAGCCATCCATACGTCTTCCGGTGAACCTGATAGGCTTATCGTTACTGCCATCGCTAAAATCCGGTTGGAATAACCCCGTCAAAGAAATTTCAGAATGTATAAAATGCATATTATTGCATATGTATCGGGAAGTCGCTCAAGCCAATTACCGTGAAATCGGCGGGGTGGCTGGGGCCATCCTGGCCCCAGCGGACGGTTGGAAGGGTGTTCGAATGACCGACTGGCCTCAGGATGCCCCCAGCCACCCCGAAGGCCGGACCTGATACCCTTTGCGGAAATGCACGACGCTCGCGGTCAGTCGGCCGCGTCTCCCGACGGGTCGCGCGGGGCATACCGGGCGCGGTCGGCGTCGGTGGCGGGGACGAACTCGAAGATGCCGATGCACATCTCGTCGTTCGTCTGGTCGCCCCAGCGGACAAGCACGGGGGGGTGGCTCGGGTTGTTCGGGTTCTCGGCCGAGTTGTCGAAGTGCGCCACCATCTCGAACCAGGTCCCCTCGGGCAGGAAGACCGGCTCGGCCAGGGCGTAGGTCCCCTGCCAGTTGAAGTCCCAGCGGTCGATCCGGATGATCGGCACGCGGGTCTCGTCGGGCAGGACGGCGGTCATGGTGAAGTCCTTGCCCAGCCAGTGCATGTGCGGCATGACGGCCGTCAAGAGGATGTCGCGGCCGAGCGGACGACCCATCACCCCCCCCTGGCGCGTCGATCCGTTCACCCGATAGTTCGCCTCGCCGGGAGGGATCGAGATCACCTCGCGCATGAACTCGTTCAGGCCAGGACGGCCCCCTTTCTCCTGCATCGCCGCGCGGGCCTTCATCGCCTGGAACATCGAGACGTCCGGGAAGACGAACCCCGTCCGCACCTCCCGGCCGAGCGGCTCGTCCGAGAAATAGAGGCCGATCGCCGTCGCGTCCTCCTCCTCCTTGCCGCTCTTGTGGTAGTGCACCTGGATCAACACGTCGGCCCCCTTCGGCAAGAGGTAGCCGGAATCCTCGGGCGCCTCGCGAGGGGTGCTGCCCGGCACCCAGATCGGCAGGAACGACCGGATCGGCACCCCGTCGCCGAACCCGCCGACGGCCGAGTAGCCGGGCGTCTCGTCCTGCGCGTCCAGCTCCCGGGCGCGGCCCGAGGCGTCCGTCCCGGCGATCACGTGATGCACCACCCGGCGGTTGCCCGGCTTGAAGTCGACGCCCTGGATCCAGCGGTCCTCGGGCAGGTCGGTCGGCAGGACGAAGACGCGGAACTCGTCCTCCCCCTCGGCCCCGAGCGTGTACGGCTCGGCCATCGTCAGGATCAGGTCCGGCTCCCCCATCGGCCAGTCGCCGGCGAAGGTCAGGGGCTCGGGGGCGTCGCTCGGGTCCCCCTCGGGGGTGTCGGCGTCGAGCCAGCGCCGGAGGGTGTCGATCTCCTCGTCCGACAAAATCCGCGCGTCCCGGAACGGCCCGCCGAACTCCGGAGAGGCCGGCCAGGGGGGCATCCGCCGCTCCTCGACCACCAGCAACAGGTCCGACGCCCGCCTCCTGGCGTGGTCGTACTCCAGCAGCGCGAACGGCGCGACCTGGCCCGGCCGATGGCAGTCCTGGCAGTGCCGCTGCAAGATCGGCGCGATATCCCGATGATAGGTCGGCACCTCGTCCGCCCCGAAGGCCGACGCCCGTCCCGACCCCAGGCCGACCAGCAGCCCGGCCGCCAGCGTCCCCGCGATTGCGATCCGAATCATCCTGCGTGATCCCCCGTCGAGGCCCGTTCGGAATCAACCCGATCCGAAGGAACGATCGATCGATCGAATGAAGAATGAGGGTGTCCAATGGCCCAATCGCCAATCCTCAGACATACTCCATCCTGCCCCCTCCGGTTTCATCGGCAAGGGCCGAATCACCCCGATTTCGAGAGAATCCCCCGAAATCCCAAAAGGCCCCCCGCCTCGACTGGTCAAGCTTGAGGGAATCCAGTACCATCCGCCTCGATTTCGGGCCCAATGCCGCCCGAAGGCCGGACTGCGCCGCTTTTTGTTTCTCAAAACAATGGGCGACGCCCCGGCCGAACCCGATCGACCCGATCCCGGAGGGACGCGGAATGCGATGGATCGCCCCCCTGATCGTCGGCCTCCTCGCCGCGCTCGGCCCGACGGCCGCGGCCAAGGGCCAGGCGACCCCCCCGACCTCGAACCCCGGCCAGGCCCCCGGCCCCCGAGCCGGAGCCGCCGCGGGACAGACGCCCCCCGCCCCGGCCATCCCCGGCCCGGCCCGCGACGCCACCTATGACCCCTCGGTCCAGCGCGCCTCGGCCCCGGGCCCGGCACCCGCCCCGGCCCAGGACCAGGATCCCGCCGCCGAGCAATCGCCGAGCGACCCCGAGCTCGACGCCGTCCTCGGCCGCTGGGAGCAGACGAGCGGCAAGATCGAGACCCTCTACGCCACCTTCGAGCAGGTCGACGAGATGACCATCGTCGGCGACCGCAAGGTCTACAAGGGGGCCGCCTACCTCCGCCGGCCGAACCTCGTCGTCCTGCAGCTGGAGAAGCAGACCGGCGACGAGGGCGAGGAGAAATTCGTCTTCGACCGCCGCATCCTCGCCAACGGCGGCGAGGTCGTCGAGTTCGACGGCGCGCTCCGCCAGATCACCATCTTCCCCCTGCCCAAGGACGCCCAGCAGCGCGCCCTCGAAGAAGGCCCCCTGCCCTTCCTCTTCCGCATGAACATCGAGGACTTCAAGCGCCGCTACCGCGCCAACCTCATGCCGCCGAACCAGGAAGGCACCCACCGGATCGCCATCTACCCGAAGATCGCCGCCGACCGCGACGCCTTCTCCGTCGCCGTCCTGATCCTCGACGCCAAGACCCTCCAGCCGAAGAGCATCCACACCCTCGCCCCCAACGGCAAGGACAAGCAGAACTACTACATCAAGGAGCTCAAGGCCAACGTCGCCATCAAGCCCGAGCTCTTCGTCTGGGACTCCGCCAAGGCCCAGCAGGCCCAGAACGACGGCTGGCGGATCGTCCGCAACCCCGACCAGCCCGGCGTCCAGCCCCCCCCCGACGCGATCGGCCGCCCCGACGCCCTCGAACCCATCCCCCGCTGAGCCAATCCCCCACCCCCCTCTCCCCGCCCTCGGGGAGAGGGCCGGGGTGAGGGGTCCTCGCCTTCGCCACCCAGCCCCGCGCCCCGCTCACCCCACCTCCCGCACCGCCCCCTCCCGCCTCAAATCCGCCCGGCCCATCAGCGACCCGTCGGCCCCGACCATCACCAGCTTCACCCCGCCGAAATACATGTCCGGGTGATCAAACGAGCGCACCTCGAAGAACGGTTCCAGCGACGACGTGTCGAACCCCGGCTCGCTCCGGGCGATCGGCCGGCCCCCCTCGGCCGGCGGCTCGACGTGCAACCGGGGCGCCGCCACCGCGTCCCCCGGGTCCAAGCCTTCGAACGCCAGCCACGCCCACGTCTGCGCCATCGCCGTCGTGATCCGAGCCGCCCCCGGCGTGCCGAACGCCAGCCTTCTGCCGTCGTCGGCCAACGCCACCGTCGGCGCCATGTTCGAGATGATCCGGGCCCCGGGCGGCAGCGTCATGAACCCCCCCGGGTTCAGCTCCGGCTCCCCCAGCGCGTTGTTGCAGAGGATCCCGGTCCCCGGGATGACGACCCCCGCGTCGTAGCCGTTGCTCATGGCCATCGACACCAAACTCCCGTCCCCCGTCGCCACGCTCAGTTGCGTCGTCCCGGGGCTGGAGAGCCTCGGGAGCCACGGCAAGAGCCCCGTCTCCTCCAGCAGCGACCGCGCCATCGCGTCATCGAAATCCCCCGATTCGATCACATCCGCACGCAACTCCAGCAAGGTCCGCTGCGCCCTGGCGATCACCAAGGCCCGCTCCCCCGGCGACGGCTCCCCCGGCCAGGCCCGATCGAGCCAGCCGATCAACACCCCGAGCGCCGCCCCCCCCACGCTCGGCGGCGGATTCAAATCGAGCGTCCACCCGCGCGACCGCAGCCGCAACGGCCTCCGCACCTCCGCCCGGTACGCTTGCAGGTCCCGCCGCGAGATCAACCCCCCGTGCTCCCTCATCTCGTTCGCGATCGCCCCGGCCAGCTCCCCCTCATACACCGACCGCGCCCCCTCCCGGGCGATCGCCTCCATCGTCCGATCCATCCCCGGCAGCCGGAACGGGGCCCCCGGGGCCGCCGGGTTCCGGCCGTCCGGGAAGTAGGCCCGCAGGCATTCCTCCTGCCTCGCGTACGACCCCGGCCCGACCCTCGCCAGATAGTCGCTCATCGTCTTGCTCGCCGGCCAGCCCGACCGCGCCAGCTCGACGCTCGGCGCCACCACCTCGGCCCACGGCAAGCGCCCGTGCCGCTCCCACAGCGTCTCCAGCATCGCCGGCGCCCCCGGCACCGCCACCGTCCCCCGGCCGATCCTGACCCGGACCCCGCTCCCATACGGCAGCAGGTGCTCGACCACGTCCAGCCCCCCGGCCCCTCGATCCCGCCCCCGATCCCGATCCAGCCCCGGCACCGTGTGCGCCCCGTCGATCAGCTCCGCGTCCTCGCCCCCCATGGCGACCATCGCGAAGCCCGACCCGCAGAGCGAACACATCAACGCCTCGGTCATCGTCGCCACCAACCCCGCCGCCACGGCGATGTCGGCGGCGTTCCCCCCCTCCTCCGCGATCCTCGCCCCCGCCTCCGCCGTCGTGGGCGAATCCGTCGCAATCACCGCTCGCGTCTTGACTGGCATGTCCGCCTGCCCGGGCCTTTTATGTCCTCACATCCCCCGCCGACCCCCTCCCCTCCGGGCCCGGGCCGACCCCCTCGCCCCCCATTCTATCCCAATCCCCTCCCCCCGACCGCTCCTCGTCCCGCGTTCGCCGGCCGCTCTGGACTCGCACGGTTCGACAGGCGATGCTGGAGAGAGACGGGTTGGCACACGTCCGAAGCAATCCGAACCCCGTTCCATGCAGCAGGTCGCCCATGGACTTCCAAACGATCCTCACCACGCTCGACACCTGGCCCCCGGAAGACCGCCTGCGCCTGATCGAGGCCGTCTGGGATCGCCTCGCCCACGTCCCCGACGCCGACCGGCTGACCGAGGCCCAGCGCCTCGACCTCCGCCGCCGCCTCGACGCCTACCGCGACGATCCCCGCGCGGGTTCCCCGTGGCAGGAGGTCAAGGCCCGGCTCCAGAGCCGCTCCTGATGTCCTGGCCCCTGATCATCAATCCCGAGGCCGAAGCGGACCTGGCCGACACCCGAGCCTGGTACGAAGCCCAGCGCCCGGGCCTGGGAGACGAATTCCTGGAATGCGTCGAGGAGGTCTTCAACCACCTCGAACGGACCCCCACCTTGTTCGGCAAGGTCCATGAGGAGTTACGCCTGGTCCGGGTCCGTCGCTTCCCCTACCTGGTCGTCTACCGCTTCGATGAGGACCAGGAGACGGTCCTCGCCGTTTACCACAGTCATCGTGACCCCCGCGGTTGGCAGAACCGGGCCTGAATCCCGCGTCGACCCAGGCTCCCGCCCTCCCCAGCCTCGTAGAGTCCGCCTGCCCGAGTGCCATACCCACGTCCGCGTGGGGATGGGCGGGTTCGCCTGCCGCTCGGCCATGGTCACGAATGTGTCCATACTGCCCTTCGATCAATTTTGTGTGAACATCAAATCTTGGGTATTGACCTTGATGAATCAGGTCATTACAACTCGACCCGCGTGCAATCCATCAAGCATTCAGGAGGACCCGCGATGCGTGATTTCGCCGCAATGCGAACTGCTGCGAGGATCCGGTTGCCTGACTCGAAATGGGCGGCTCTTCTCTTGTCGGTCATGGTCCTGGGATGCGGTTCTAGAACAACGCCAGAAGCTGTGACGAATTCTCCTCTGACCATCGAACTGGTCACGCCAGTCCCCGACAGCGAATTCGAGCCGAAAGGCGAGGTGCGGTGCCTTCTTCGAGTTGTCGGGCCACCGGACGAACCACTCAACGTCCTGGTCACGACGGGCATCTGGAAAAGCGACACGCAAAGCATCACGACATTCGGACAGGTCATCGATGCGGTCGACCCGGATGGCGTTCACGAAGCGGAAGCGATCCTGGTCGCACCCCAGGAGCCGGGGCGTTACACGGTGAAGGCCACGGTCGCCTCCCGGAATGAGGCCGGGGAAATCACGAACGTCGAATCGGAGCCCGTCTCGGTCTCCGTGACGAGAGGGGGCTAGCGATGCCGGCGCGATTCGCCTCCAATCGACGTGCGAGACGAGCATTGACCATCATCGAACTCCTCGTCGTCGTCCTGGTGATCGGCCTGCTCGCCGCGCTCTTGCTCCCGGCAGTCCAGGGTGCCCGGGAAGCCGCGAGGAGGGCTCACTGCGCCAATAATCTCAAGCAGATCGGCGTCGCGATCCATTCGTACGCGGCGGCCCACGACGTCTTGCCTCCGGGAAATTCGGGGCGGGGCTACTCGCTGCACGCGTCGCTCCTGCCGCATCTGGGGCAGCGTCCCCTCTACGACTCGATCAACTTCGAAGGCCCGGCGACCGACACCTCTCCTGATTCTCCGATCGCAACGGCCTCGGCGGCAATGCTCGACGTGTTCCTCTGCCCCTCCGATCTGCCGGGCGCCGGCGCCTTCGGGTGGACGAACTATGCCGGGAATCGTGGGACCGGGCGGCGTCCCTTCGACTATGACGGTCCCTTCGCCATCGACCCGATCGGGCTCCACGGGATTACGGATGGGACGTCGAGCACTCTTGCCATCTCCGAATGGATTCGCAGCACTCCCGACTTGAAATCGGTCGGACGGCTCCGTTCGATTTTCCGGACGAGCCGTGCTTACTTCGACCCCGGGGCATTCGAACAGTTCGCCGAGGTTTGCCGAGCGTTGCGCGATGTGGATTCGGGCATCATGAATGAGAAGGGCAGAGGATGGATCCGAGGCGAATACATCAACACGCTCTATAACCACACCTTGAATCTCAACATGCCGAGTTGCACGAACGCCGGCTCGGTCCAGAACGGAGCCTACTCGGCCGGGAGTCGCCACCCCCGCGGGGCGCATGCGTTATTCTGCGACGGCCACGCGGCGTTCCTTCGAGAGTCCGTCAGCCTTGATGTCTGGCGTGCCCTGGGCACGCGTCACGGAAATGAAGTCCTCGACCAGGATGCGTATTGACGAAGCTTGGCGCTCCTCACACATCATGAATTGAGTAGGGTCCGTTGAATTCGCGAAAACGCCGGGTGGCCCAGACACCGACCGCGGTGTCTGGGCGGCGCAGCCGCACGAGGCGTCGGATCACGCCCGGCCCCCCTGCGGGCTCGCACCCCGTCAGAAGCCCTCCGATCGCCTCAGGTCCCCAGGCTCCAAGGGCTCGTCAGAGTCGTCGCACATCACTTCGCAGCACTGGCGGCAAAAAAACTCCGATCCCCCGCCGAATTATTCCCGGATTTCCACAATTAAGCCTCCCGATTTTCCTGATGTTATCAATGAGCCGCGCGGCCCTCGCCTGCGCACCAGGCCGCCCGCCCCGCCTTGGGCGCACCACCTTGTGTTTACCCCCATCGAGAAAGCATCCCCCCATGTCCCGCACCACCACCCTGAAGCAGACGATCGCCAACCGCCTGAACGCCCTGCTCTCGACCGGCCCGAAGACGAGCGAGGGAAAACAGCGATCGAGCCGCAACGCCCGGACGCACGGATTGTCGACGATCGGCGCCCACCCGACGACCGAGATGCTCGAAACAATCGAAACGCGCAAATCCGAGTGGCGCAACGACTACCGGCCCGAAGGCTCGGCCCAGGAGTGGATCTTCGGCCGCCTCGTGGCCGAGTCCGTCCGCCTCGATTGCTGCGAGGCCCGCATCTCCGCCGCCCGGGCCGAGCACGCCGACCGCGCCCTCGAAAGCTGGGACGACGACCGCGCCGCCGAGGTCGCCGCCCTCGCCGCCCGCCTCGCGTCGCACCCCGATCGCATCCAGGCCCAGTTGCTCCAGAGCAAGCACGGCGTCCTCTGGCTCCTGGAGCGCTGGGACGAGGTCGCGGCGTCGCTCACCCACCACGCGGGCTGGACCTTCGAGGCCTGGACCCTGGCCCTCGACCTGCTCGGCGTGCCGCCCTCGGCCCGCGACGGCTCCGGCCCCTGGGACCTCGACCCCGACGACAAAACCGAGGCCCCCGGCCTTTCCCTCGTCGCCCAGTCGACCGCCGCCCTCCGCTCTCGCCTCGACGCCTATTTGAACGCCCGCGACGCCCGCGCCCAGGCCGACACCGCGCTCGGCCTCGACGCCTCCGACCCGCCCACGCTGCGCCTCCTGGAACGCTACGCCTCCGACGCCCGCCGCCAGTTCTCCCGCAACCTCAACGAGTTGCGTCGGTTGCAATCCCTCGCTCCCCGCGCCGCCGCGACCCCCGCCCCTTCCCTCTCCGCCACCCCTCCCGGCCCCCGGCCCGACCGCACCGCCTCCCGCACCCACCCTTCCGCCGCCTCCGCTCCTCTCCCCTCCGAGCCGCCTCCCACTGCCGCACCGACCGCCTCACCCACCCCCTTGCGAAACGAACCCATCGCCCCGGCCACCCCCTTGCGAAACGAACCCATCACTCTGTCCTCGACCGCTCGCCCCTCGCTTCGCCCGACCCTCTCCGCCCCCTCCGCCCCCTTGAACCGCCGCGCCCGCCGCGCCCAGGCCGCCGCCGCCCGCCGCTCCTGACCCCCGTTCCCACCCCTCGCCGACGGCCCTCCTCCCCGATCGAGTGCCCCCCCCGCGCCTCGCACGCCAACCACAGAGGTCTTGAGCCACGGATGAAACACGGATCAGAGAATGGGTCAGAAGGCGTCGGAGCCCACCGTCCCCCGTTGCGTCCGCCTCGATCGAATCCCCCGACCCGTTCGATCCGTCGCCTCGCATGCGTCCCCTGACCTCCCTCTCCATCCCCTTTCCCCTTCCCATCCGTGTTCCATCCGTGTTCCATCCGTGGCTCCAAACCTCCCCCGTTCCCGATACCAACCGTCTCGCGTGACCCTCATGCCCCTTCCATCCTTCTCCAACACTCGGGCGATTCATCGGTTGATTCTTGCAACCACGTTCATGGCTGTGTATAGGTCTGAGGCGGTCCACATTCTGCTCAATCTGGCACACGTTGGGAGGGTCCGGGGATGGTGACGGACGACGAGTACGACGACCTGGAGAACCCCTATCGCGCCCCGGTGGGGCGGCACGACGAGATCGTCACCAAGCGCGAGGTGCCGGGGCTGGGGCCGGACCCGAACCCGTGGAAGACCATCTGGAGGCGGCCACGGGCGACGATCCGCTACCTGGTCGCGACCGACCCGACCCGCTCCGTCATGCTCCTGGCCGGGCTCAACGGCATCAACAGCTCGCTGAGCCGGGCCGTCGAGCGGAACGCCGGCGACGTCTTGCCCCTGGCCGCGATCCTCGGCATCGCCCTCCTGCTCGGGCCGATCGGCGGCATCATCTGGCTCTACCTCGGCGGCGCCCTGCTCCGCTGGGTGTCCGGCTGGTTCGGCGGCCGGCGTCAGGCCGAGCCGATCCGCACGGTCCTGGCCTGGTCGCTCGTGCCGCTCCTCACGACCATGGTCTTCTGGATCCCCCAGTTGCTCCTCTTCGGCCAGGAGATGTTCCAGTCCGAGATGCCCCGGGTCGAGTCCGACCCCGCCCTGCTCAACACCATGGTCGCCCTCGGCGGCGTGGAGGTCGTCGCCATCCTCGTCCTGGGCATCTGGTCGCTCGTGATCTACCTGCACGGGCTGGGAGAGGTCGAGGGCTACTCCGCCTGGAAGGCGCTCGGGGTTACGATCCTCTCGGGGTTCGTGTTCGTCCTGATCGCCCTGGGCATCGTCCTCATCATCGTCTTGCTGATCGGCGGGGCGATCGCCGGATTTCGAGGATAATAAGTTATATGAAATTGATGACATGAAAAAATTTCGATGAGACAGTCGGGGGTCGCGCCGCAACCCGGACCGGCTCCCTACCGTTGACGGGGCGGATCAGGAGGGGCGTCCGGGGCCGTTCGCGTTGTGCCCGGCCTCGGCCTCGGCGGGGTCCTGGGGCCGGCGCGGCGGGGGAGCGGGAGCAGGAGCGGCGTTGGCCTCACCCTCGGCCTGATTCTCAAGGTTCGTCACGCGGACATTGGTATACACGACCGGGTCGAGGTTGTAGCGCGGCTCCCACTCATCGGCCCGGACCTTGACGGTGTTGTCGAGGAACTCGATCAAGGGGGTCGTGGCCCCCGGCGCGAAGCGGAGGAGGTTGGTGGCGGGCAAGCGGGTCTCGGTCAGGGTCACCCGGCTCAGGCGCTGGCGTTCGACGGTCGGCCGCAGGGTATCGAGCAGGGCCGAGCCCTCGGCGTCGCCGGCGCCGGCCTGCAGCAGGATCGGCAACCGGGGGGCGAGGGCGGTGACGGCCGGCTCGATCGGCCGGTCGTTCAGGGTCGGCCTCGGCGAGACGAGCACCAGCGCGGCCAGGTCGCTGGTCCGCCCCTCGATCGACACCCCTCCCCCCGGGGCCGAGGCCCACTGGGCCGCCAGGTTGCCCCCGTGCCCCAGGGCGACGACGGCGAACTTCGCCAGGTTCAGCTCGCGGCGGTTGTGCCGGTCGAGCAGGAACCGGTAGGCCGCCTGCAGGTCGCCGACCCACCTCGGCAAGGGGTTCTCGGCCGCCCCCCGCGACCGGACCGGGCTCTGCCCGTGGCCCCTCAGGTCGACGGCGAGCACGGCGTAGTCGAGCTTCTGCAGGTGGGAGGCGATCCCCTGGTCCTCCAGGTCGGCGACGGCGGCGTCGAAGTCCTGGATCGACCGGCCGGGTCCCAGGTCGTGCACGAGCAGGACCACCGGGGCCGCCGCCCCGAGCTGCGACGGGTAGTAGCGCACGGCCAGCGGGGCCCCGTCGAAGCTGGCGATCGTCAGCTCATAGCGGAAGGGCCACTCGGGGACGATCGGCATGTTCGGGTCGGCCGGCCGGGCCGCGGGCGGGCGGGCGGCGTCGGCCGGCATGGCGGCGGGCCCGAGCGGGTCGGCCGCCGGCCCCTCGGCGATCTCCCCCGGCGGGTCCTCGGGGGGCAGCCGAAGCCCCCCCGGCCGGTCATCCGCCGCCTCCCCCCTCGGCTCCCCCTCGGCCCCCCTGAGCCGGGGCACGCCCCGGGGCCTCCCGGCGGGGGCGGGAGGCGTCTCCTGCTGCTGAACCTGTTCCTGTTCCTGTTCCTGTTCCTGTTCCTGTTCCTGGGGTGGATTCGCGTCCTGCGCCATCGGGACGCCGGCGAGGGTCAGATGCGCGACGCCGAGCAGCATGGCGATGCGGGCCATCGGCTCGATCGGGGATCGTCGATCGATTCTCATCGCGTGGTCCTCTCCTCTGTCGGGGCCTGGGCGGCGGGGCATCACCTCATCGAAGTCTATCGTATCCCCGGCCCGAAGGCGCAATCCAGGCAGAAGCCCCGGGCCCTCCCATCGGCCTCATCGAGTCGAGCCGAGAAGGCCGGCCCGGCCGGTCGGGTCGTGCCCGACGGCGACCGGGCCGAGGCGATGCCCGGGGTCGATCAATGCCGACGATCAGGGGCGGTGGGCGTCGTGGCAGGCCTTGCAATTGGCCGCCCCTTTGAGCAGGCCGGGGGCCTCGGCCTCGCCCTTCACCGCACCCTCGGCGGCGAGGACGAGCGCGGCGGTCTTGGCCTTCCAGCTTTCCAGGTCACCCTGCGGGGGCTCGTTGGCGGCCAGCCCCTTGTAGAGGACGAGCAGCCGATCCTTCTCGTCGGCCGACGCCGAGCCCTCGGCGACCTTCTTGTTCAGGCCCCCCTTCATGGCCTCTTTCATGACCTCGGAGATGGTGATCGGCTCGTCTTCGGCGACGAACCGGGCCGATCCGGTCAGGAAGGCCGTCGTGAACAGGAAGGCACTGGCCAGCATGATCCATTTCTTCGTCATGGAGAACCGACTCCCGAGACTTGGGACCAATCAGTCGAGACACCGCGGTCTCACGCTCCGGGCCCGCATGGCAAGGCGTCGCCCGGCGAGGCATACGATAATCCGATCGTGGTGTCCCTGCCATCGGTTACCGGGCCGATTCCGGGCGAAGGGGCGGCGGTCCTGAGCTCGGTCTTGGCCTCGGCCTCAACGGTCCGGCAGCGAGGGGCCGGGCCGCTCGAGGCGATGGGTCGGGTCGTCCCGGGTGAACCGGAGCGAGACGCGGTCGCTCGCCCGGCCGAAGACCATGGTGTTGACCTGGTCCTTCTCGATCTCGAAGAGCAGGGTGTTGGTGACGCTGGCCCCCTCGGGTCCGCCGGGCAGCTCGGCCTCGACGTAGAGCCAGGTCGTCTTGACGCTCACCTCCTTGCCGACCCACCGCAAGGGGGCCGGCTTCCCCCCGGCGGGGGTGATGACGAGGCGGTCGCGGAGGTAGTCGAGGATCATCTCATCGACGTCCTCGGTCCGCTCCAGGTCGACCCGCTCCCCCTCGCGGAGGCCGAGGGCCTGCTCCAGGTCGCCGGGGTTGTAGATGCGGATGGCCATCTCCAGCGTGCCGGCCTCGGCGTTGAACTCCGCCTCGGCGATCGTCACGTGGAACGGGTGGGCCGCGCCCGCCGTCGAGGCCGGGGCCAGCGCCGTCATCAAGGCCATCGCAAGTGCCGGGGTCTTCATGGGGCATGCTCCGCGGGGGACGTGTCCAGACGAATACGGGTCGGGCGGCAAGCGACCAGGACTACTGTACGACGCGGGGGGCGGAATCGCCAACCGATCCGGGCGCTGGAGGTTTGCGACGAGGCAGCCGGCGTGATAGTGTCGGTCCCGCGTCGTCGCCCCGCCCGACCGATCGGTGGCGGGTCGAGGCGTGATCTCGGGGTCATCGAAGGCGAATCACGATCGGGCCGACGGGGGCAGTCGGTGGGCCGATCCGGCGGGGAGCGGGACGCTCCCCGGCCGGTCGCGGCCACCACCTCGGGCGGCCCGACACGGACCGAACCGGCGGAGGCACAGGGCGTCGATGTCGATGGAGATTCACCCGTTGATCATCCTGGCCGTCGGCATCGCGACGGTCGTGGGGATGATCCTCGTCTTGCGGCTCAATGCCTTCCTGGCCCTCATCACCGCGGCGATCCTGGTGAGCCTGATGGCCCCGGGGCCGATCGCCGAGAAGATCAGCCGGGTCGCCCTGGCCTTCGGCGCGTCGGCCGGGACGATCGGCATCGTCATCGCCCTGGCGGCCATCATCGGCACCTGCCTGATGGAGAGCGGCGCGGCCGACCGGATCGTCCGCTTCTTCCTCCGCGTCCTGGGGGAGAAGCGGGCCTCGACCGCCCTGATGGGCAGCGGCTTCGTCCTGGCCGTGCCGGTCTTCTTCGACACGGTCTTCTACCTGCTCGTGCCCCTGGGCCGGTCGCTCTTCCGGCGGACGGGGACGCACTATCTCAAATATGTTCTTGCGATTGCTTGCGGCGGGGCGATCACGCACACCCTCGTGCCGCCGACGCCGGGGCCGCTCCTGATGGCGGCGAACCTGGGGATCGACCTGGGGGTGATGATCCTGATCGGCATCGCCGTGGCCCTGCCGGCGGCGGTGGCCGGCCTGGCGTTCGCGGGCTGGGCCGACCGGCGGATGCCCGTGCCGATGCGGGCGATCGGCGGGATCACCGAGCCGAAGCCGCCCCGGGACGACATGCTGCCGCCGCTCGGCCTGGCGATCCTGCCGGTCGCCCTGCCGGTCTTGCTGATCACGGCCAACACCATCCTGAAGACGATGGCCGACAGCGAGCACGCCGCCCGGGTCGTGGCCGAGGACGTGGTGGACGCCGGCGGATTCCTCGGGCCGATCGGCGCCGACGACCTCCCGCCCGACTCCCCGCTGGCCCTGCTCAACGCCCTGCTGACCGACGCCGGGCTGGACCGCGACGCCCCCTCGGCCGAGGCGATTGCCGTCGCAATGAATGAACATGTTTTGGGAAATCGAGGTGCGGATCGGGCGCTGAGCGCCTCGAACCTCTCCCGGATGTCGGATGCCGAGGTGGAGCGGGCCAACCGGCTCGTCCTGGAGGAGCTTTACCCCGAGACGGTCCTGCGGCGGCACGAGTGGGAGACGCCGCTCCGGCGGACCTCGAACCTGGCGGCGCTCGTGGGGGACGCGAACTTCGCGCTCTTGCTCTCGGCCGCGGTGAGCATGCTGCTGCTGGTCCGCCAGCGGAGGCACGGGCGCGAGGAGATCGCGAAGCTGGTGGAACAGTCGCTCATGAGTGCGGGCGTGATCATCCTGATCACCGCGGCGGGCGGGGCCTTCGGGGCGATGCTCCAGCAGGCCCAGATCGGCGAGGTGCTGGAAGACGCGTTCGGCTCGGGGGACGCCCCCGGGGCGGCGGGGCGACCGGGCCTGATCCTGCTGTTCGTCGGGTTCGGCGTCTCGGCGGTCCTGAAGGTCGCGCAGGGGTCGAGCACCGTGGCGATGATCACGGCGTCGGGGATCATCACGGCCCTGATCCCGACGGCGGGGGTCGAGGCGCTCGGCTATCACCCGGCGTACCTGGCCACGGCGATCGGCAGCGGCTCCTTGATCGGCTCGTGGATGAACGACAGCGGCTTCTGGGTCTTCGCCAAGATGAGCGGCCTGACCGAGGCCGAGGCGCTCAAGAGCTGGACCCCCCTGCTGCTGGTGCTCGGCACGGTCGGCCTGATCGTCAGCCTGATCCTGGCCGTCGCCCTGCCGCTGACGGGCCTGGCCTGATGTGATCGCCTTGCCGCGTCGGAGCGGAGCGTCGGGAGCGTCCCCGGGAGTGTCGTCTCATGCACCCTGTCGCGACCCTGGGCCTGGCCATCGCCCTGGTCCTGTTCGGCATCCTGGCCCTGCGCCTGCACGCGTTCCTGGCCCTGCTGCTGGCGGCCTTCGTCGTGGCGAGCTTGACGCCGGCCGAGACGCTCCGCTCGATCGCCGACGCGAGGCTCGCCGCCGGGGACTGGACGGCCAAACGGGCCGACGCCTTCGCCGCGTCGACCCCGGCGGCCCGGGTGGCCGAGGGGTTCGGCGACACGGCCGCGAGCATCGGCATCCTGATCGCGATGGCGGCGATCATCGGCAAGTGCCTGCTCGACAGCGGCGCGGCCGACCGGGTGGTGCGGTCGGCCGTCAACCTCGTGGGGCAGTCCCGGGCCTCGCTCGCCTTCCTGGGCAGCGGCTTCGTGCTGGGGATCCCGGTCTTTTTCGACACGGTCTTTTATTTGATCATGCCTTTGGGTAAGGCGATGTGGTTGCGGAGCCGCCGCGATTACCTGCTGTATGTGCTCTCGATCGTGGCCGGGGCGACGATGGCGCACTCGCTGGTGCCGCCGACGCCGGGGCCGTTGCTGGTGGCCGGGGAACTCGGCGTGGACCTTGTGACGATGGGGGTGGCGGGGATGATCATCGGGTCGATCGCGGCCCTGGGGGGCTATGGGTTCGCCCGGATCTTGAATCGCCGGATGGACATCCCCTTGCGCGAATCGGCCGACCTGTCGATCGAGGACCTGGAGGCGGTGATCCGCAAGCCCGACGCCGAGTTGCCGCCGCTCTGGCTGGCCCTGACGCCGATCGTCCTGCCGTTCCTCTTGATCGCCTCGGACGTGACATTGAGCACGTACCTGGAGCGGCTCGACGGGGCCGGGCCGGCCGCTTGGGTGGAGGCGGTGACCCCGTTGGTGCGGACGATCGGGGACAAGAACGTGGCGCTGACGATCGCCGCGGGGGTGGCCATGAGCATGCTGATCGCCCGGCCGGGGGTCGATCGGAAGTCCCTGGCCGAGGCGGTGCGGGCGTCGCTGGCCGGGGGGGGAGTCATCATCCTGATCACCTCGTCGGGCGGTGCCTTCGGCGCGGCGATCCGGCAAGGAGGGGTCGCGCAGTCGATCGAGGCGATGGCGGGGGGCGGCTCGGCCGCGCTCGTCTTGCCGGTCGCGTTCCTGGTGACGGCCCTGGTGCGCACGGCCCAGGGCTCGGCCACGGTGGCGATGATCACGGCCGTCGGCGTGCTCGCCCCCCTGGCCGAGTCGGGGGCGCTCGGCTGCCACCCCGTCTACCTCGCCATGGCGATCGGCTGCGGCTCGAAGCCCGTCGCCTGGATGGCCGACAGCGGCTTCTGGGTCATCTTGCAGATGTCCGGCCTGACCGAGGCCGAAGGCCTGAAGACCGTCACCCCGATGACCGGCATCATGGGCCTCATCGGCCTGGGGGCCACCATGCTCGGCGCCTGGCTCTGGCCGATGGTTTGAGCGGGACGATCCGGGGCGGGGCCGCGGGGCTTTGGCATCCTGGCGGTGTCGGCCCCGCCCTTCCGATTCCCAGGTCCTTGCCGATGTGAGCCGGCCGAGGTCACGGGGCCTCGTCCGTCTCGGGGCCGGTCGGCGGCTCCTCTCCCAAGGGGCCAGGCATCGCCAGGGCGACGCGGACGATGGCACGGTCACGGAGTTCGGGGTCGTCGATGCTCTGGATCACGCCGCGGGCCGCGTCGAGTTTCCCGTCCTCGGCCAGAAGGCCCGCCAGGTCGGGGAGGAACTCGGCCCTGGCTTCCTCCGGCAGTTGCGCGGCCGTCTCAATCGCGGCCCGAGGCCCGTCGAGCTTCAGGCGAATCCGGGCGAGGTTTGTGGCAGCCTGGACGACCGGGGTGGTTGTGAAGAGCAACGGGTCCCAACCGTCCGGGCGATCAGGCTTGGAAGACTCTCGGATGATGATCGTCCTGAGCTCGGCCTCAGCACGTTCGAGCCCGTTTTGCAAGGCGGCCCGTCCCCCCTGATCATCGCCTGACGCTCGCCTGGCCTTATGGAGTCTGAGCCAATCGTTGCTTTCGGCGTCTCCTCGCTCGACGAGTTCCGCCGCGAGCGCTTCTGCTGCCTCGATCTCGCCGAGCCTGAGGTACTCTTCGGCGGCCACCCGGATCGGGAAGCTCCTCAACTCATGCCCCTCGATCGACTCGATGGCCTCCCTGGCCTCCTCCAACGTTTCGCGGGCTCCCTCCCGATCACCACGATCAAGTTGGGCCTGCGCAATCAACTCAATCAAGAATGCACTCATATTTTTGTAATTCTCGGTCATGTTCGATGGTCCGCTCATCTCGATCCGCCGAATGGTCTCAAAGGCGTCGTCGAACCGGCCATGGCGGGCAAGGACCTGCGCAAGGGAGCTCAAATCTCCATTGCGACGCCAGGTTTCTTGCTCAACCCGTTCCTGCCGCAGTTCGCCCTCGGCTCTGATCATGGTCTCGATGGCGTCGTCGAACCGGCCATGGCGGGCAAGGACCTGCGCAAGAGTGTGGAAATCAATATTATTGATGTAAGCCTCTTGCTCGGTGCGTTCCTGCCGCAGTTCGCCCTCGGCCCTGATCGTCGTGTCGATTTCGGCCAGGATCTCGGTGAGGAATTCATCGTCCTCAGGCAACAGACTCTCGGCGATCGCCAGGAGGGCTCGGCGCCGATCAGGAGCACCCTCGGGGAATTGAAGGTGTGCTGCGGCCTTCACGTCTCGGATCGCCCGCGCAACCTCGCCGGAACGGGTCAGGATTCCCACTCGGATCAAGGTCGCCTCGGGCTCACCGAGTCCCGAACGTTCGACGAATGCGAGATACGGGTCGGCGACGGCCCGAATTCCTTCCCGGCCCATCCATTTCCCCCACATGGCAATGAGGATCTGCCACTCTCTTCGCTGCCGATCATCGTCCATTGCCTCGATGATCGGGATCGCCGCGCGGAAGGACTTCAGCGCCGCCTCGCGATCCCCTGCCTTGGCCTGGGCACTGGCGATCCGGGTCATCGGGTATGTGAACCCGCGCAGGGCCTCCGCAGGGATTCTCTCCGCCGAGGCACGGGCCAGGCTCAAGGCTTCGAGGGCCTCGGCGGACTGCCCGCGTTGGCTCCGCGCCTGGCCGAGGCGCAGGAGGACCTCCGCCCGTCGCTCGGGGTCATCCAGCGATGCGGCAATCGCCTCGGCCCGTTGGTCGATCGCCTCGGCAGAGAGGGCGGGTGCCTGGCGATTCGGGACGGGTGAGGGCTCCCGGGAAGTCGATCCCGGAGGGTTCCCCGGATTTGACCCTTGAGCCACGACCACCGCTGCGGCACCGGCCGCGCAGAGGCCGGTGCCGAGGACGAGGGCGGCGGCGGTGGTCTTCAGCTTGGCAAGGAACATGGCGTGGATGACTCCTCGGGCGAGGGCCGCGACGGTGGGGGAGAGGGAGGCGACGCCGGCCCCGGTGGCGGCGCGGCCGAGCAAGAGGGAGACGGCGGAGCGGACGGTCCGCTCCGCCAGGGCGTTCGGGACGATGCCCGCGAGGGCCGCAGGCGCGGGGAGGGTGGGGGAAGCACCCCGGGCCGCAAGGCGGGAGCGGAGCAAGGCGCGGCCGCGGTTCAGGCGCGCCTTGATCGTGCCGACGGGGCAGCCGAGCCGGGCGGCGACCTCCTCGTAGGAGCAGCCGCCGAGGTCGTGCAGGGCGATCGGCCCGCGGTAGTGGGCGGGCAGGCGGTCGACTTCGCGGAGCAGGGCCTCCAGGTCGCCGGGGGCGTCGGCGAGGGGGGGGACGGCGACGGCCTCGGGGCGGGCGGCGCGGTACTCGGAGTCGCGGCGGTGTCGGGCGTCGGCGAGGGAGCGGAGGGAGATCCGCCGGGCGACGCCGTAGAGCCAGCTCGCGACCGACTCGCGGCGGCGGATCGAGGCGGCCCGCTCGGCCAGGACGAGGAAGGTGGCCTGGTAGGCGTCCTCGGCCGCGTGCCGGTCGGAGAGCACCCCCCGGCAGACGCGCCAGACCATCGGCCCGTGGCGGCGGACGAGGGTCTCAAACGCCGCGTCGCCGCCGTCGTCCGGCTGGTGGAGGAACCGGTCGAGCAGCCGGCCGTCGGGCCAGTCGCCCATCGTCCCCAGGAGGAACAGGGTCCGCCAGTCGCCGCCCGCCATCTTCGACCGATTCCCCGCCATGGGCCAGGGTCCTCCTCACCCTTTTTGTGTGCGCCGATTGCCGGTGTCCTCTCCATAGTGCATCGGGGAGGGGAGATTGTTGCACGAATTTGCCGGGGGGCGATCCCCCTTGCGGGCGATCGCCGCGCCCGGGAGGCCGAACAATTCGAGCTTGTCTGATGCGTTGAACGTTCCGAAGCGTCCGGACGGTTCGCAAGGGGCGCACAGTTCGGAGGGGACAGAATACGCTCAGATATGGAAATCTCGGCGGACGACGCTATGATCCCAGGGGACGGGGGAGGCTCGCCGACGGTATCAGGAGGCGGTCCTCGCCCGGCCCGCGTCACCGGCGGATTGGTGTGATCGCCGCCCGCCACGAGTCCTTCCTCGACGGAGCCGAGTTGCCGTGGATGTCTTGCTGCTGTCTCGGTTGCAGTTCGCGTTCACCATCATGTTTCATTACCTGTTCCCGCCGTTGACGATCGGGATCAGCATCGTGCTGGTGCATCTGGGGTTCATGAGGCTGATCCGGCCGAAGGATCGGATTTACGAGCAGGCGGCGAAGTTCTGGACGAAGATTTTCGGCCTGAACTTCGCGCTGGGGGTGGTGACGGGGATCGTGATGGAGTTCGAGTTCGGCACGAACTGGGCGGCGTATTCGAGGTATGTGGGGGACGTGTTCGGGTCGGCCTTGGCGGCGGAGGGGATCTTCGCGTTCTTTTTGGAGTCGGGGTTCCTGGCGGTCTTGCTGTTCGGCTGGGAGCGGGTGGGGGTGAAGACGCACTTCTTCGCGACGGTGATGGTGGCGATCGGGGGGATCTTCTCGTCGGTCTGGATCGTGATCGCCAATAGCTGGCAGCAGACGCCGACCGGCTTCGAGATCAGGGAATACGAGATCCACGGGCAGACCTTCACCCGGGCCGAGATCACGGACTTCTGGGGGATGGTGTTCAACCCGTCGACCGTCGACAGCCTGGTGCACGTCTGGCTCGGGGCCTTCATCCTGGGGGCCTTCTTCGTGATGAGTATTTCGGCGTGGTACCTGTTAAAGAATCGGCATGTGGAATTCGCGAAGCGGTCGTTCACGGGGGCGTTGATCCTGGCGACGGTGTCGTCGCTGTTGCAACTGGTCTCGGGGCACTCGCAGGCGACATTGGTGGCGGAGCATCAGCCGGCGAAGCTGGCGGCGATGGAGGGCTTGTACGAGACGCAAGCCCGGGCGCCGCTGTCGCTGTTCGGCTGGCCCGACGGCGAGGAACGGCGGACGAAGTTCGCGGTCGAGGTGCCGGGGATGCTCAGCGTCCTCCTGCACGGCGACCCCGAGGCCGAGGTGCGCGGGCTGGATGAGCTGGAAGCGGACTATGGAAAACCGCCGGTCTGGATGACGTTCCAGGCGTATCACCTGATGGTCGGCATCGGGATGCTGTTCATCGCCTCGACGGTGCTGGCGTCGTATTATCGGATGCGGGGGACCTTGTATGAGAAGCGCTGGCTGTTGTGGTTTTTCGTGTTCGCGGTGTTCCCGGCGTTCGTGGCGAACGAGGCGGGCTGGGTGACGGCCGAGGTGGGCCGGCAGCCGTGGGTCGTCTATCCGACGATGGTGGACGGCGCGTTGCAAGGGGGTCTGCGGACGAGCGACGGCTTGTCGGAGGTGGTGACGGCCGAGCAGGTGCTGGGGTCGATCGTCATGTTTGCTTTGATTTACGCGTTGCTGTTCGTGCTCTGGATCGTGATCCTGAACGGCAAGATCCAGCACGGGCCGGAGCCGATCGCGGGGGCGCCGCCCGATCCGGGCGATCATCTGCTCGAGGCGGCGTCGGCGCGGGTCGATCATGCCGGGTCGCTGACCGAGGCCAAGGTCGGCGACGAGGCCGACCGATGATCCCGGCGTCTCCCTCCGGGTGCGGCTCAGGCCGCGGCGATCGCCAGGGCCAGCCCGCCGACGCCCAGCAGGGCGAGGACCGCCCCCCTCGCCCTCCTCGGCACGCCCACCGGCGACGCCAGCATGAAGACCATCGCCACCGACCCGGCGAGGACCGTCAGCAGCATCGGCCCGGACATGCGGTCGGAGACCCCGTCCCTCATCCGATCCGGGCTGAATCCCAGGACCCCGGCGAAGGCCCAGAGCGTGGCCGAGGCGACGAACAGGTCCGGGACGGGGGAGCCCCGCCGGCTCCCGCCAACCGGGCCGAGGCGGCCGAGGACGTAATCCGGCACGGCCAGGATCAGGCCGACGACCAACGCCACCACGCCGACCACCTTGCCCCAGGAGCGGGCGGGCAGCTCGTCGGGGATCCCCACCTCGATGAGCCGGTCCCCGGCCTCGACGGCCACCGGGCCCGCGTACACCAGCACCAGCAGCGCCAGGGCGGCCCCGCCCACCCACTTCGCCAGCGCTCCCGGCCCGGCACCGGCCCCGGGCAGCTCGTCGGCCTTCTCCCCCTCGTCCGCGCTCGCCTTCTCGGGCGCCGGGGGGCGGCCCATGAGGTGCAGGCCGAACAGGTAGACCGCGACCACGACCGCCCCGCCGATCGCCCTCGGGACAACCGTGTCTTCCCGGCCGACGGCGATCATCACCGCGACCGAGACGACCGCCATCAGCAGCAGGAAGGCCGCCGCCGTCAGCTCCCGGTTCGGCACCGAGGGGGATCGGCCCTCCTCCCCCGGATCGGGCCGCCGCACCAGCTCCAGCAGCCCGGCGGCCAGGATGTTCGACGCGGCCGACCCCCAGATGACCGCTGTTGCCAGGATCGAGAGCCTCAGCGACATGGCCCCGGCCCCGAGGACCATTTCCGGCAGGACCCAGGAGACCGCCAGCAGGGCGCGGCCGTCGAGCCGATGGCCCAGCCCCGACGTCGCCAGGCTCCGTTCCAGGCAGCGCACGAGGGCCACGCCCGCCGCCCCCATCACCGCCAACCACCCGACCATCGCCAGCACGCCGACCACGGACATCGTACCCTCCTCACCCTTGCCTCGGGATTGCCCCGGGATCGAGCCATGATAGCATGGGCTCGCCCCGGGCGCGAATGCGGAGATCAACGCTCATGGATCTCAACCTGCTCTGGTTCATCCTGCTCGGCGTCTTCCTGGCCGGGTACGCGATCCTGGACGGCTTCGACCTGGGGGTCGGCATTTTGCACCTGACGGCGAGGGGGGACACCGAGCGCCGGGTGATGATCAACGCAATCGGGCCGATCTGGGACGGCAACGAGGTCTGGCTGGTGACCTTCGGCGGGGCGATGTTCGCGGCCTTCCCGGAGGCGTATGCGACGGTGTTCTCGGGGTTCTACGTCGCGTTCATGATGGTCCTGTTCGCGTTGATCTTCCGCGCGGTGTCGATCGAGTTCCGGGGCAAGAGCCATTCGAAGACCTGGCGGCGGGTGTTCGACGTCGCCTTCTTCGGGTCGAGCCTGCTGGCGACCTTGCTGTTCGGGGTGGCGGTGGGGGCGGCGATGGCGGGGGTGCCGCTGGATGGGCGGGGCCTGTACGCGGGAGGGTTCCTCGATCTGATTTCGGTGTATACGTTGATAGTCGGCCTGCTGGCGGTGGCCCTGTTCGCGATGCACGGGGCGATTTATCTGTTGTTGAAGACCGAGGGGGACCTGCGCGAGCGGGTCTACCGGCACGCCTGGACCGGGTTCGGGTTCTTCCTGGTGACGTACTTGATGGTGACGATCCTGACCCTGGTGACGATCCCCCGGGCGACGAGCAATTTCGAGGAGCACCCGTGGGCCTGGCTGGTGGTCTTCGCCAACGTCCTGGCGATCGCGAACATCCCGCGCGGCCTGTTCCTGCACCGGCCGGCGCAGGCGTTCGCCTCCAGTTGCGGGTCGATCGCGGCGTTCGTCTTGCTGCTGGGGATCGCGCTGTTCCCGAACGTCGTGACCAGCTCGATCGCCCCCGACGAGCGGAGCCTGACGATCTACAACGCGGCCAGCTCGCCGCAGACGCTCTGGAACATGGCGATCGTCGCGGCGATCGGCTCTCCGCTGGTTGTGACCTATACTGGGATCGTCTACTGGACCTTCCGGGGGGCGGTCCGGCTGGATTCGCACAGTTATTGAGCGCGAAAAGGCCCGAGGGAATCGGGCCGCGCCGGGATCCCGGAAATCGACCGGGTGGCGCATTGCAGAGGGATTTGCGCGGGGGTAAAGTGTCGGTCAGATCGCGAAGTTTCGATCAAGCCAGGGCAGTCGCCTCTCATGCTCACACCCGTCCTGATCTTCTATCTCGTGATCAAGGGGGCCTTCCTGGCCGGGATCATCAAGGCGTTCTCGTCGAATGATTCCCTGATGGCCAGGCCGATCATGATGGCGGCGCTCTACACGCTGGGCGTGGCGGGGCTGAGCTATGTGTATCTGAACCCGTCGATGCTCCGCGAGATGGGGATCGTCTGGGAAGACCGCAGGGTCTGGCTGGGATCGACGTTCGTGCTGGCGGTCGTCTACTTCTGGTTGCTTGCGAAGTTTGAGGAGGCCGGGGCGCTCTGGTGGGCGATCTTGCTCCTGGGCCTGGGGCTGGTGATCTACTGAAATCCCCCGGGTGAACGACCGAGCCGACCGGGACGATGCGGTGCCGACGGCGGGAGCCCCGGGCGTCGGGCGGGTGCGGGTGCGGGCGGCGGCCTGATCGAGATTCCGACGATCGACGAGATCGAAGCGGGGGCGAAGCGATGACCATCGAGTTCGCGTGTCCGAGGTGCGGCGCGCAGTTCACCGTCGCCGCCACATTGGCGGGCAAGAGCGGCCGGTGCAAGAAGTGCCGGCACGAGATGACCATCCCCTCCCCCGGGCCCAGGCCGGCGGCGGCGGCGCAGGTGGCCGCCAGCGGTCTGTTCCGGTTGTCGGCCGCGGGCACGGCCGGGGTCGGCGGCACGCGGCGAGCCGCCGCGAGCAACGGCGACGGGGGGGGGGTGGGCCTGAACTCCGACGTCGGGCTCGCGCCGTTGACCGAAGAGGTGCGGCCGGTCTTCGGCAAGGGGGCGCCCCGGTTGCAGAAGCAGTACAGCTTCAACCCGGATTTGCTGCTGGAGAACTCGGCCCCGGGCTCGTCGTACAAGCTGGTGGCCTCGCACAAGGTCTTGCCGACGGTCGGGGGCAAGGCGGGTGCTCGCACGCCGGGGGCGCTGGAGCGGTTCTGGCGCAGTCAGGCGAGGGGCGTCCTCCGCCTGGTCCGGCAACTGAGCGACCTGGTCTACCTGCTGACGGTCCCCTGCGTGATCCTGATCCTGGTGGCGATCGTGCTCGACCGGCGCGACCTGGCCGTGCTCGGGGCGGCGGGGGTGATCGCGCTGAGCCTGCTCAGGCTGGCGCTGGAGGGGTTCGCCCTGGTGGCCGGGCCGTTCAAGGAGAACCCGATCCAGGGGATCCTGTTCCTGATCCCGCCGTTCACGTTCATCTATCTGTCGAAGTACCCGAAGCGGACGAAGAAGGCGCTGGGCCGGGTGCTGGCGCCGATGGGCTGGATCCTCGGGGTGATCGCGGCGTTCGCGTTCGTGCCGCAACTCTCGAGCGGCGAGGGGGGCGAGGGCGGGTCGACCCTCGACCGGGCCCGGGGCGAGGTGAAGGCCCTGAAGGGGGACATGGCCGGCGAGCTGGAGGGCCAGGGTGTCCCGCTCGACGCGGTGCGGGACTCCGAGACCGGCCGGCGCGCCGGCGAGGCGATCGGCGAGCTGAAGTCGCGCGCCCGGGACGGTTTCGACCGGGCCAAGCAGGCGATCCCCGGGCAGGACGCCCCGGCCCCCGGGCCGAACCCCTGACCTATTGTCCGGACGGCCGAAGGCTGCCGTATCCCACCGACCCGAACCGAACCGACCCGAATCGATCCGACCCGAGGCGTTGCGATGTCTGCGAAACCCAAGGCCGATGGCGATGAGATCATCGAGCTGACCCCGACCGTCGAGATCGCCTTCCACCGGGGCACCGCCGGCGGCGACGACCCGACGTTCGACTTCGCCCTCGGCGGCGCCCCGGAGGGGGGAGGCCACGTCGAGCTGGTGGCCGGGGCGGCCCGGACGATCGGGACCGAGACGACCTCGCTGCTCCACTCGCGCCTGAGGACGGTCAGCTTCGTGATGCTGGTGATCTTCTCGATGACCTTGGTGTGGTCGATCGTCAACGAGGCGGCGTTCGACACCGGGGCCCTTCGGCTGATCACGGGGGTCAACATCGCGCGGATCGCCCTGCTCGGGGGGATCCTGGGGGTGCTCTGGAGCCGCCCGCACTTCTCGAATCGCTTCCTGAGGGGGCTTGAGTATGCGCTCTTCGGCGGCCTGATCGTCTCGTGGATGGCGGTGCGTTACCAGTCGATCCTGAGCAACGCCCGGGACGGGGTGATGGTCGACCTGGTCCTCGAGGCGCAGCTCCAGATGTTCGCCCTGTTCGTGTACATGATCCTGCACGGCCTGTTCATCCCCCACCGCTGGACCGGCACGGCCCGGGTGGTCGGCACGATGGCGCTGGCGCCGGTCGTGACCCTGGCGGCCCTGAAGCTGGTGCACCCGGAGCTGGTCGAGCGGATCGCCCCGATCACCAGCGAGCGGACCCTGAGCACGGACCTCCTGATCGTGGCCGTCGGCGTCTTCCTGGCGACCTACGGCGCGGCGATGTTCGACCGGATGCGGGCCCAGGTGCACGAGGCGAAGAAGTTCGGCCAGTACCAACTGGTGCGGAAGATCGGCGCCGGGGGGATGGGGGAGGTCCACCTGGCCGAGCACGCCCTCCTGAAACGCCCGTGCGCCCTGAAGCTGATCCGGACCGACGCGGCGGGCGACCCGACCGCCCTGGCCCGATTCGAACGGGAGGTGCAGACGACCGCGCGGCTGACCCACCCGAACACGATCGAGATCTTCGACTACGGCCACACCGACGACGGGACGTTCTACTACGTGATGGAATTCCTGCCGGGCATGAGCTCGGCCGAGCTGGTCGAGCAGCACGGCCCCCTGCCCCCCGGCCGGGTCGTCTACCTGCTCCGGCAGGCCTGCAGCGCCCTGGCCGAGGCGCACGCCGAGGGGCTGATCCACCGCGACCTGAAGCCGGCGAACGTGTACATTTCCGAGCGCGGCGGGCTGTGCGACTTCGTCAAGATCCTCGACTTCGGCCTGGTCAAGCTGACCCACGAGCCCGATGCCGCCCAGTTGACGGCCGACATGACCGTCAGCGGGACCCCGCTCTACATGTCTCCCGAGCAGGCGACCGGCGAGCGCGGGCTCGACCCCCGGAGCGACCTCTACGCCCTGGGGGCGATCGCCTACACCTGGCTCACCGGGCGCCCGCCGTTCGAGGGGAGCACCCCGGTGCAGGTGATGATCGCCCACGCGAGGGACCCGGTCACCCCCCCCTCGACGCACCGCCCCGAGGTCCCGCAGGACCTGGAGCAGGTGATCCTCCGCTGCCTGGCCAAGGCCCCGGCGGATCGCTTCGCCGACGCCTCGGAGATGGAACAGGCGCTGGCCTCGTGCGCGGTCGCCGCCGACTGGGACCACCGCCAGGCCGCCCTCTGGTGGCACGAGGTGATGCTCGGCCAGCCCGCGCCCGCCGACGCCTGATCGCCCCGCTCGGCCCGGGAGTCGGCGAGGTCGCCGGGCCGCCGGCGGATGCGGCCCGCATCAGGTCCACTCCGGCTCAGGCTCGACGTCGCCTTCCTGCTGCTGCGCGAGGAGATGAGTGGCCAGGTCCAACCGGGCCCATCGCTCGAACCGTGCAGAGGGGATGTCGGGGTCGGGGAGCATCATCATGCCGATGACGTTGCGGAGCATCTGGACGGGAGTCCCGAGCATCCCCCAGGGCACCCCCCACCATCCGAGCAGGCCCGAGCCGAACACCGCCCGCACCCTGGCCTTCATGCCGCACGATCGGCAACAGATGTGTATGCGGTTCTGGCACGACGAGATGAACACCAGCGACCAGATGTGGTGCGTGACATGGACGTCGACCGGCCCCGGCCCCCCGCACACCGGGCAGTCACTCCGGTGGGCCTGCTCGACATGCTTCCGCACCTCCTCCTCGGGGAACAGCCCCGCCATCCGGTACAGGACGGCGTCCTCCCGACACTTGTCGTTGCAAAACGTCAGGCCATCCTCCTCGATCGCCCCGAAGAGGATGATCGTGTTGCACAAGTCGCATCGAGGCATGAGTCGTTGCCCCTGAAGACCTTGGCGACGGGATGGGGACGGCGCGAGCATCGCTCGACCTCATGATCCGGCCCTCTGCCTCCCCCTGTCCACAACCAAATTCCTCCTCGGAAACGAATTCAACCAAAAACAGGATATGTGTGTCTTGAAGTCCGCTCTATGGTCCGATACAGTGATCCGGAGTGGTCATGATCGCTCGTCCTGAGGGCCGGGACGGGCAAGAGGCCAGGAGGTTGGTGAGACGGCGTTGGTGTGCGGGGCGCGTGGTCGGCGTCCCGGCGTCTCTCTCCTGGGATCGATCGAAGGATTGCCACGACGATGTTCTGCAACCAGTGCGAGCAGACGGCCCACGGGATCGGTTGCACGACGAGCCTCGGGGTCTGCGGCAAGGATGCCGACGTGCAGGCGGTGCAGGAGCTGATCCTCTACGGCCTGAAGGGGATGGCGGCCTACGCCAATCATGCCCGGCGGCTGGGCAAGAGCGACGAGTCGGTCAGCGCCTTCATCGAAGAGGCGCTGTTCTCGACGATGACCAACGTGAATTTCGACCTGGAGGGCCTGTTCGGGATCGCGATGGAGCTGGGCCGGAAGAACCTCCGCGTCATGGAGCTGCTCGATGCCGGCCACGTCGAGACGTTCGGCAGGCCGTCCCCGGCGATCGTGCAGGCGGGGACTCGGCCGGCGCCGGGCATCCTGGTGACCGGGCACGACCTGGTCGATCTCTGGAACCTGCTCCAGCAGGTCGAGGGGACCGAGGTCAAGGTCTACACGCATGGCGAGATGCTGCCCGCGCACATGTATCCGAGGCTCCGGGAGCACCCGAACCTGGCCGGGCATTACGGCGGCCCCTGGCAGAAGCAGAAGCAGGAGTTCCCGAGGTTCGGCGGGCCGGTCGTGGCCACGACCAATTGCATCCTGATCCCGAAGGACGACTACGCCGACCGCATCTTCACCACCCGGTTCACGGCCGTGCCGGGCGGCACCCGGCTGGTCGGCGACGATTACGGCCCGGTGATCGCCAAGGCGAGGGAGTGCGGGCCTTTGCAGGAGGTCCGGCAGGGGACCTTCCAGGTCGGCTATCACCGGACGGTCCTGCTCGACGCCGCGCCGACGATCGTCGAGGCGGTGAAGGCGGGGCAGATCAGCCGGTTCTTCGTGATCGGCGGCTGCGACGGGGCCGAGCCGGGGCGGAACTACTTCTCCGACTACGCGGCGAACACCCCCCCGGACTCGTTCATCCTGACGCTCGGCTGCGGCAAGTACCGGATCCTCGACCGCGACCACGGCACGCACCTCGGCCTGCCGAGATTGATGGACATGGGCCAGTGCAACGACGCCTACGGGGCGATCCAGGTGGCGCTGGCGCTGGCCGATGCGTTCGGCTGCGGGGTGAACGACCTGCCGTTGACCCTGGTCGTGAGCTGGTTCGAGCAGAAGGCGGTGGCCGTCTTGCTGACCCTGCTGTCGCTGGACGTGAAGGGGATCACGATCGGCCCGAATGCCCCGGCGTTCATCACGCCGAAGGTCTTCCGGAGCCTCCAGGAGCGGTTCGACCTGCGGCTGACCGGGCCAGATGCCCTGGTCGACCTCAAGCTGGCCATCTCCTGAGGCTCGCGGGGGCCCGCGGATCGGTCCGCCCCGATCTCCCCGCGCCGCCCCGGCTTGGGCTGGACGGTGCCGGGGGGATCGGCTAGGGTCCGGAGTCCGGCTCGTTCAGGGACGAAGGAGCGAGGATTCATGGATGTCATCTGTTGCGGGATGTATCGGGCCTGCTCGACCTGGCAGTACGAGGTCATCGGGCACCTGATCGAATGGCGGCGCAAGGGGGTCCGGCTCGGCTACGTCGAGGGGTCGGCCTACGACCCGGCGCCGGGCCGGGGGCGGTTCCGGGTTTTGAAGTGCCACGACCAGCACCCGAACTTCGCCGAGGCCGTGGCCGAGGGGGACGCCCTGGCCGTCTACTCGTACCGCGACCTGCGCGACGTGGTCGATTCGATGCGGCACAAGATGGGCCAATCGTTCGATGCCTTGATGCGAGAGGGCCTGGTGCATCGGATCCTGAGCAATGATCGGTTCTGGATGAGCCGGCCGGGAGTGCTCGTGCAGCGGTATGAGGATCTGGTGGCCGACCCGGCCGCCGGGGTGCTGGAGATCGCCCGGTTCCTCGGGATCGCGCTGACGATCGACGAGGCGGAGGAGATCGCCGAGGCCCACTCGCCCGAGGCGACCCGCCGCCGGGTCGAGGTCGTCCGCCGCGAGGCCGAGGCCCTGGGGATCGACCCCGACGACCCGTCTCAGACCGTCCGCCACGACGCGAAGACGCTCTTTCACGGCAATCATCTGCGGCTGAGTCGGGTCGGCGACTGGCGAGAGGCGCTTGCAGCCGAGGAGAAGGCCGTGCTGGCGATGCTGGCCGGGTCCTGGCTGATCGCCCGGGGGTACGAGGCCGACCTGTCGTGGGCGCCCCAGGAGCTGGGGGCGGGGATCGCCGGCCGGATTGCCCGATCGCGCTGGCATTGCTGGGTCTACTTCACGGCGAGGCGCTACCCGAAGGCCGCGGCGATCGCGCGCCGCTGGCTCGGGTGGCGACGGCCCGGGGGGGCGGGCCCGTCGGGCGCCCCCGGCCGTCGCGATCGGGTCCGGCACGATTGAACGGAGAATCAGCGTTTTTGTACGTGCTGACTTCTGGTTGCGATCTTCCGCGCGGGGTCGAGGCCGGGCGATCGCGGGCGGGCGGGCCGATCGGGCCGCCCGCCCGCCGCGTCGGATCCCGGGCATCTGCCGAGGGGGACGACCCGGCCGGCCGACGATCGAACACCCGGCGAGGCGAGATCGTACCTGGAGGGGACGCGCGGGCGGGAGGCACGCGGACAACATCCCGGGCGAGAGGATTGTCGGCGGGGACTTGATCTTTTCCCCGAGGCGTGCCAGAGTAAGAGATGAGCACGGTGAGGCCACCGGGCTCGAACCGCGTGTGAGACGTGAGACGGGCGCCGGATGGGATTGCCGCCGATCGGCAATGGCCGGCCTCGCCGAGGCGGGAAAAAAAGAAAAAAAAGAGACCTGAGGATTGCATTCCGGCCAGGCGGCCTCGTTTCGCGATGCCAACGCCAGAGGCGCTCCCCCCGCTTGCACGGGACCCCGGGATGACGCCTTGAGGATCGAAACGGGGTTGCCTGCGAATCTCGACCTCGCCGGTCGTAACGCGACCGATCGGCGTCGGGAACTGGCCTTGTCAGAAGGCCCGAGATGAGCACAATCCGCCGCGTGAGCGTTCCGGGTGGACCGGCGATTTCGTTCGCCGGTCCACAACGCGGGATGCCTGGTCGGTGGATCAATCGTCGTGGTCGTGGTCCTTCAACGACGACGGCGGGCATTTCGGGTCGGGTCGCACTGCCAGGTGCGGCGCCCGTGCGAGCGACCGCAGTTCTTTGCCGTCGCGACGGTCTTGCGCCTGCGGATTCGCGCGACGGGTGACGTGTCGGCCTGCCCCGCAAGGCCTGCGCCGCGCGGGATCAGTGGTCCGAGGTGGGATCGGGATTCAGGTCGCCTGGAGCCTCGGCTCCCGGCGGTTCGGGTCCCCGGGGACGAGGCCGGGCCAGGCGTGGCGCCGGTCGTTGAGCTTCGATTGCATCGAGGTTTCGGAACGCGAGTTGCACTACGAACTTCTTCCAACGACGCTGGAGAACGCCCCCCTCCTCCGAGGCCTCGGAGCGGCGGTCGCCGCCCGCCGGTCGGTTCCAGCGGGCGTCCGTCGGCCGGCACGGGCGGGATCAGGCCAACACTCTTCCGGGGCGATCGCGAGTGCGAGCGTCGGGGCGTCCGGATCGGTTTTCCGCCACGATCAGAATTCCGCTGTCGTCGCGGTTTCGATGGGACCGATTCCCATGTCGGCGGGTCTCGCCGAATTCGGCCCCGGGCGAAGCCTGGCGATGCTCGACCGCCATCGCCCTTCCCGAGGGGGCGAGCACGGGGCCGGACCCCCCTGCATGCCTGCGGGCCGGGCCCGGTCGGGCGACGAGGCGGGCGTGTTTGTCGCCGAGAGGGCCGGCGCGGCCCTGGTCCCGGGCCTCGCGGCGCGTCGGACGGCCACTCCCGACGCGGAGACGATGACGATTGCCGGGTGGCCGGACGCCGGCCCTTCCGCCGGGCAGGAGGGCCGCGTCGGGCTGTCGCCCTGAGGGCCCTGGCCGGCTGCTCGATCGACGCCCCCGACTGCTTCGACGGTGTTGGCCGACGGCTGCTCCCCTCCCCCCCACTTTGATCTTACTTTATTGCCTCTTCGGCCCCGCCCATCGCCTGAAATCACCACGACCTGACGACCGACCCCGACGCGACCAACCGACATCGACCCCGAGACGAACGACGGCGAGTCTGACTGAATCGAACCGGATTGAAGCGATCGATCGTCGAACGCTGACCGAACCGAAGTCGAGAACCGAGACCCCGAGGGGGAAGCTCCTCGGGAGCGACCAGGCCCAGAGCGAACGAATTCGAAGCGGGCCGGATCGACGTTTTTGAGGACGAATGAACGACCAGACCAAGGACATGCGCCCCGGCGCCGAGGTCCTCCCGCTTGGGCCGATCGCCGATCGGCCCGGGAGCCTTCCCCGGCCGTCCGAGGCGCAGGCGTCCCGAGGGCCGATCGGCCCGGACCGTGACCTCCTGCCGCATCAGCATGCGCCCGGGAGGAACGGCCCCGGATCGATCCCCGATTTCCGACGCCAGGAGAGCAGCGTGGAACCGAGACGAAAGGCGCCGACGGGGATCGCCCAGAAAGTCGCCCGCGACTTCGCCGAGGGGGTCCGGGCCCGGGGCCGGGCCTACTTCGCCAAGGGGCGGGTGCTGGTCCGCGTGGATGGACCGGGCGAGATCGCCGCGAAGGTACGCGGCACGACGAGCTACCGCGTGCGGCTCTGGCTGCGCGGCGATCGCCTGCTCGCCTCGTGTACTTGCCCGTACTTCGGCCCGGAAGGAGCCGGGGCGCCGTGCAAGCACATCTGGGCCACGGTGCTGGCGACCGACGCGCGCGGCCTGCTCGAAAGCGCCGAAGGCCGGCCGCTCCGCCTGCTCCCGGTCGGACCCCCGCGACGCCAGCCGCCGACCGGGTCGGCCCCGCCGGCGTTCGAGCCGCCGCCGAACGGCCGGGTCAACGGGCATGGTCATGGGCCGGGCTCGGGTCATGGGCCGGGGTCGGGGTCGGGATCGGGCCATGGTCATGGGCCTGGACCCGGCTCGGGACTTGGGCCGGGGCCGAAGCAAGGCTACGCGCCGCATGGTCCGTCGGGGCATCGCCCGGGACCCGGAGGGGGAAACCAGGGACGCCCGCAGCAACATCCGAAGGGGCCTCACCGGAAATCGGGCCAGGGGCCGCTGCCGGCGGGCCCGGGGCCGGGGCCCGGCTCGGGCGGCGGGCCCGGGGCGAAGGGGTACGTGCCCCGGGCGGGCGTGCCGTTCGCCAAGGGGGGCAAGCCCCTGCCGAAGGGGCAGCACGGCCCGGGCGGCAAGGGCCAGGCCCCCGCGGTCCAGAACAAGCCGAAGAAGACCAAGCGGCGGCTCTACTACATCGTCGACGTGCCGGCGACCCAGGCGCAGGGGCGCCTGGTGATCGACCTCGCCCGCCGCGAGCGCAAGCCCGACGGCACCCGGGGGCCGCTGCGCCCCTGGTGGCACACGCCGGCCACGGCGGCGCAAAAGGTCGATGTCGAGGACCTTCAGATCCTCGAACTGCTCCAGCAGGCGAGGGACCTGGGGGCCTCGGCCGGTGGGGGGTCGGGAGCCGGCGGTGCTCCGGGAGGAGGATCGAGCGGGGGCGTCTCTCGCGGGCCGGTGAAGCTGCCGGGGGCGATCCGGCGCTTCGTGCTGGCCCCGGGCCGACAGGTCGAGATCATCGAGAAACTCTGCCGGACGGGCCGCTGCCGCCTGCGACGGACCGACGGCGAGGACGATCCCCCGGGGCTGCGTTGGGACGACGGCCCCCCCTGGCAGTTCTGGCTCGACGTGAAGCAGGACTCGGCCGGCAAGCGCTGGACCTGGCGAGGGGCCCTGCACCGCAAGCACGGCCGGATCGACCTGGCCGAGCCGCTGGCGATCTTGCCCGGCCTGCTGGTCCTCGGCACCGGGCGGGCCGCCCGGTTCGACGACGCGGGGGTGCCGCAGTGGGTCTCCCGGCTCCGCGAGGAGAAAGAGCTGATCTTCCTCGACATCGAGAAGCAGGACACCATGCTCGCCTCGATCCTGGAAGAGGCGAAGCTGGGGCCCGGCGACCTGATCGAGGACCTGCCGCTGGAGACGATCCGGTCGGCCCCCCGGCCCCGCCTGGTCGCCCGGAGTCCGAGGCGGAACTACGGCGTCGAGGCCGACCGGGTGCTCGGCCAGCTCGAATACGTGTACAACGGCGTCGCCGTGCCGGCGCAGACGACCGGCAACCTGTTCGTCAGCACGACCCAGGGCGTCGTCATCCACCGCGACGTCCCGGCCGAGCAGGCGGCGGCGATCCGCCTGTTCGAGGTCGGCTTCCGGGAGTCGAAGGACCACCTGGTCGACCCCGGCACCCTCGAATTGCCGGCCAAGCGGCTCGGCCTGGTCGTCCGCGAGCTGGTGGCCGAGGGCTGGCAGGTCGAGGCCGAGGGGGAGGTCATCCAGCCGGTCGGCGAGTTCAAGCTCTCGGTCACGAGCGGCATCGACTGGTTCGAGTTGGACGGCGCGGTCGATTTCGGCGGGCAGTCGGTCCCCTTGCCCGAGGTCCTGGCCGCCGCCCGCCGGGGCGAGGACCGGATCACCCTGGCCGACGGCTCGGTCGGCGTCCTGCCCGAAGACTGGATGAAGAAGTACGGGATGCTCGTCGACCTCGGCACCGAGAAGGACGGCATCCTCCGCTTCGGCTTCGCGCAGGCGAGCCTGCTCGACGCCCTGCTGGCCAGCCAGCCGAACGTGAAGGTGGACGAGGGCTTCCGCCGCGCCCGCAAGCAGCTGCACGAGTTCGAGGGGGTGCGCGCGCTCGACGCCCCCGAGGGGTTCGAAGGGGAGCTTCGGCCGTATCAGCGCGAGGGGCTCGGGTGGCTCGACTACCTGGAGCGCTTCGGCTTCGGCGGCATCCTGGCCGACGACATGGGCCTGGGCAAGACGATCCAGGTGCTGGCCCTCTTGCAGCACCGGAAGGTCTCGGAGAAGGCCGAGGGGCCGGCCCTGGCGGTCGTCCCCCGGTCGCTCGTCTTCAACTGGCTGGAGGAGGCGGCGAAGTTCACCCCCGAGCTCCGCGTGCTCGACTACACCGGCCGCGGCCGCCCGCAGATGCGGGAGACGTTCGACGACTACGACCTGATCGTCACCACCTACGGCACGGTTCGCACCGACGCGGCCGAGCTGTCGAAGATCGAGTTCGACTTCGTCATCCTCGACGAGGCCCAGTCGATCAAGAACGCGACGAGCCAGGCCGCCAAGGCGTGCCGATTGCTCAAGGGGAAGCACAAGCTCGCCATGAGCGGCACGCCGATCGAGAACCACCTGGGAGAACTCTGGTCGATCATCGAGTTCCTCAACCCGGGGATGCTCGGCAGCGCCACCGCCTTCAAGGGGCTCACCGGGGCCTCGGCCGGGCAAGACGAAGGGGCGCGGGCCGGCCTGGCCAAGGCGCTCAAGCCGTTCATCCTGCGGCGGACGAAGGCCCAGGTCGTCAAGGACTTGCCCGAGAAGACCGAGCAGACCCTCTACTGCACGATGGAGCCCGCCCAGCGCCGGATCTACGAGGAGCTGAAGGCCCACTACCGGCACGCCCTCTTGCGCAAGGGATCGACCGACCTGAACAAGTCGAAGATCGAGGTGCTCGAGGCCCTCTTGCGGCTCCGCCAGGCGGCCTGCCACCCGGCCCTGATCAATGCCGAGCAGTACGCCGAGGAGCCGTCGGCGAAGCTCGACATGCTCTTGCCGCAACTGGCCGAGGTGGTGGACGAGGGGCACAAGGCGCTCGTCTTCTCGCAGTTCACCACCTTCCTGGGGCTGGTCAAGGACATGCTCGATCAGGAAGGGCTCAACTACGAATACCTCGACGGCCGGACCCGCAACCGGGCCCAGCGCGTCGAGCGGTTCCAGAATGACCCCGACTGCCCGATCTTCCTGATCAGCCTGAAGGCCGGCGGCCTGGGCCTGAACCTGACGGCGGCCGAGTACGTCTACCTGCTCGACCCCTGGTGGAACCCCGCCGTCGAGGCCCAGGCGATCGACCGCTCGCACCGGATCGGCCAGACGCAAAATGTCTTCGCCTACCGCCTGATCTGCCGCGACACGGTTGAGCAGAAAATCGTCGACCTCCAGCAGCAGAAACGCGAGCTGGCCGACGCGATCCTCAACGCCGACAACCGCTCGATCATCAAGAGCCTCTCGCGCGACGACCTGGAGTTCCTGCTCTCCTGAGGCCCGGGGGCCTATTCCCGTTTCCCAAGGCCCCTTTGCCCTCCCCTCGCTCCGGACACCTCGCCATGTTCCTCCGCGAGATCACCCTGCGCAACCTCCTCTCCTTCGGCCCCGAGACGCCGCCCTTCGCCCTGCGCAATTTGAACGTCCTGATCGGCCCGAACGGCTCGGGGAAGTCGAACTTCATCGAGGCGATCGGGTTACTCCGGTCGGCGCCTCGCGACCTCACCGCCCCGATCCGCGAGGGCGGCGGAATCAATGAATGGCTCTGGAAAGGATTGCCGGATCAGACCGCCACGATTGCGGCCGTCTTCGAAGCCGATGAGATGACCGGAGGCCTTCGCCACGCCATCGGCATACAGAGGGCCGAGGATCGATTACATGCCCTCGTGACCGACCTGATCGGCGAGGCCGGTGCGGGGCTCGTCGATGGGACGAGGTGGTTCGCCTCGTCGAAGTGGGGCTCCGCATTCGTCTATGACAAGGATAATACTCCAAGGGCGCTCCCCAACGATCCGGATGCGTTCGATCGGTCGGTCCTCGAACGCTACAACGAGCCGTTGGGTTACCCCGAACTCGACACGCTCTCGAACTATTACAAAAAAGTAAAGTTGTATCAAAATTGGGTGTTCGGAAAGGATTCCCCGCTCCGAGAACCGCAGACTTCCGACGGGCGGGGCGATTTCCTTTCGGAGCGACTGGACAACCTCGGGCTGGTCCTAAAGCGATTGAAGCGGCAGCCCGGCGTCAAGAACGCGATCCTCGGCAGTCTTGAGGGCCTCTATCCCTCAATTACAGATTTCGATGTCGATATTTTCGGAACTCGGGTCATTCCCTACCTGGAGGAGGGGACTTACTCGATTCCGGCGATCCGTCTCTCCGATGGCACGCTCCGCTACCTCTGCCTGCTGGCAATTCTCTGTCATCCGGATCCACCACCGTTGATCTGCATTGAAGAACCGGAATTTGGGATGCACCCGGATGCCCTGCTGACGATCTGCAAGCTCATCGAGGAGGCATCCGAACGAACACAACTCATCATCACGACGCACTCTACGTTTTTGCTGGACTACTTCACGCATGATCCTGAGGCGATCGTGGTCTGCGAGAAGGGGGAGCAAGGGACGACGATGACTCGTCTCGATCAGAAAGAACTGGAGATCTGGCTCAAGGAGTATTCGCTTGGGAACCTCTGGACCAGCGGGCAGATTGGGGGGAATCGCTGGTGAAGGTCACGATCTACGTCGAAGGGGGCGGCGATCACGAGAATCTGAGGACAAGTTGCCGGAAGGGATTCCGATTGTTCTTGGAGAAGGCTGGTTTCCGCGGAAAGATGCCCGCAATCATGGCCTGCGGCAGTCGGCATGAGGCACTCAGCAAATTCAGTCTTGCTTTGCTGAGTGCTGATTCCAATCAATTCCCGATCCTCCTCGTCGATAGCGAAGGGCCCGTCCGGGCGGAGCATCGGGAGTCGCCCTGGGATCACCTGGGAGCGATCGTAGGGCCCGATCGCCTGGCAAGGCCCGACGGCGCCCTCAACGATCAGGCCTACCTGATGGTTCAGTGCATGGAGAGTTGGTTCCTGGCCGATCGAGACAGTCTGGGTGAGTTCTTCGGCCGGCAACAGTTCCGGGCCGAATCGCTCCCGCATGGAGATGATGTCGAGGCCATCGCTCGGCAGCGGGTCATCGACGGCCTTGTCCATGCAACGCGAACATGTAAGAAGGGCAAGTACGACAAGGGCAAGCACTCCTTCGAAATTCTCGCCGGATTGAGGGCCGATCGGGTCGAAGCGGCATCGGTTCAAGTAAAGAGACTGTTCGATGAACTCAGGGCGAGACTCGGGCTGCGAACAGAAGGCCCGAATCGATGAGTCGTCGCGGGCTGGACCGGGCCATGCTCTCGGTCGTCGTGCCGGTGTACGACGAGGAGGAGGCGCTGCCGGAGCTGGAGAAGAGGCTGGCGGGGGCGGTGGAAGGGCTTGGGTTTGAGCGGCTGGAGTTTCTTCTGGTGTCGGACGGGAGCGGGGACGGCTCGGAGGAGATCATCCGAGCGATGGTGGCGCGGGACCCGAGGTACAGGGGGGTCTTCCTGTCGAGGAATTTCGGGCATCAGGCGGCGATCGCGACGGGGCTGGGCATGGCGAAGGGCTCGGTCGTCGCGATCATCGACGGGGATTTGCAGGACCCCCCCGAGGCGATCGCGGCCCTGGTCGAGACGCTCGATCGGGGGGCCGACGTGGCGTACGGTGTCCGGACGAGGCGCAAGGAATCGCTCCCGGCCCGCATGGCGTATGCAACCTTTTATCGATTGCTCCGCGCCGTCTCGGCGATCGAGATCCCCCTGGACTCGGGCGACTTCTGCTGCTTGAGGAGGCCGGTCGTCGACGCCATGCTCGCCCTGCCCGAGCAGCGGCGGTTCCTGAGGGGCTTGCGGGCCTGGGTCGGCTTCCGTCAGGTGGGCGTCCCCTACGAGCGGGCGGCGCGGCACGCCGGGGCGCCGAAGTACACCCTGCGGAAATTGATCGCGCTGGCGTATGACGGCCTGTTCTCGTTCTCAAGCCTGCCGATCCGGGTGATGCAGCTCGCCGGGTTCGTGCTGTCGGCCCTGGCGATCGGCATTGCAATCTTCTACATCATCTGGTCGTTCCTGGCCCCCGAGCGGTTCCCGAGCGGGTTCGCCAGCCTGATCGTCTCGATCTGGTTCTTCGCCGGCGTGCAGTTGCTCTGCCTCGGGATCGTCGGCGAGTATGTCGTGCGCACCTGCGACGAGGCGAGGGGGCGGCCGCAGGCGATCGTCCGCGAGGTGGTGGCCCGATCGGCGGGAGAAGGCGAGCGGGACGATCCGGAGTCCATCACCTCGGCTCGGACGGATCATCATGCGTGAATCGTATGGCGCGGTCTACGCCCGGCTCTACCGCGAGCACTGGTGGTGGCGGGCCCGGGAGGCGATCGTCTTGCGGACGATCCGGCGGATGGGGATGGAACCGGGCGGCGATCGCGCGATCCTCGATGTCGGCTGTGGCGACGGGTTGTCGTTCCCGGCGCTCTCGGCGTTCGGCCGCGTGCGGGGGATCGAGGTGGACGAGCGGTTGCTCGACCCGGTCGGACCCTACCGCGATCGCATTTTCACCGAACCCCTGGGCGATCCCCGCTACGACGATCCGTCGTGGCGGTTCGACCTGATCACGGCGCTCGACGTCCTGGAACACATCGACGACGATCGCGCCGCGGCCGAGGCCATGGTCCGGATGCTCCGGCCCGGCGGCCTGCTGGTCGTGACTGTCCCTGCGTTCGAAATGCTCTGGGACGAGCACGACGAGATCAATCATCATTATCGCCGCTATACGATCGCTCGGCTCCGCGGCGTGCTCCGGGGAATCGGCCTGGAACGGGTCCGGCTGCGTTACGTCTTCCGGGGGCTCTTCGCGCCCAAGCTGGCCGTCCGCCTGGCCAACCTGGCTCGACGGCGGAAGGTGGCGCAGCACGAGATTCCCTCGCCTCGCGTCAATGCGATGATGCGGCGGCTCTGCGAGGCGGAAGACCGGGTCCTCGCTCCCTTGCCGGTCCCGTTCGGCACGTCGGTGCTGGCGGTGGCGCGCCGGGAACTCGTGAGGGGCGATGAGGCCTCGATCGCACACGATCCCGGATGCCCTTGAAGGAAGGGGAAGGGGTGTCCTAGACTTGATCGGGCCGAGCGGCCCATGCAGATCTGCACGCGGGTCGGCGTCGGAGGAGTTTGGTGTCAGGATTCCGAATGGTGATGCAGCCTCAATCCGCCGACGCCCCGGTGCGTCCCCATCCCGGCGCGGGGCCCGACCGCTCGACGGCGCGGGTCGGTTGCCCGGTCCTGGTGGTGATCGTCAACTACAAGTCGGCACCGCTCGCGGTCGATTGCCTGGCCTCGCTCGAGGAGGAACTCGCCGGCATCCCCGGGGCCCGCGTGGCCCTGGTCGAGAACGCCTCGGGGGAGGCCGGCGAGCTGGCCCGGGCGCTCGACGACCGGGGCTGGCACGGCTGGGTCGACCTGATCGAGGCCGATCGGAACGGCGGCTTCGCCTACGGGAACAACCGGGCGATCGGCCCGGCCCTGGCCGGCGACGACCCGCCGCGATACCTCCTGCTCCTGAATCCGGATACCTACATCCATCCCGGAGCGGTGCGCGAGCTGGTCGCGTTCATGGACACGCACCCCCGGGCCGGGATCGCCGGGAGCCGCCTGGAGAACCCGGACGGCTCGGCGCGGCGGTCGGCCTTCCGGTTCCCGTCGCTCGCCAGCGAGCTGGAATCGACGATCGCGATGGGGCCGGTCTCGAAGGTGCTGAAGCCCTGGGTCGTCGCCCCCCCGGTGCCCGAAGGGGCGGAGCCGACGCCGACCGACTGGCTCTCCGGCGCGAGCATGATCGTCCGCCGCGAGGTGTTCGCCGACATCGGCCTGATGGATGAAACCTATTTCATGTACTTCGAGGAAGTGGATTTCTGCCGGAGGGCGGCCCGATCGGGCTGGGGACGCTGGTACGTGCCGAGGTCTCGGGTGGTGCACCTGGTCGGGCAGAGTTCCGGGGTGACCGACCCCAAGAAACGCAGGAATCGGCGGCCGCGGTACTGGTTCGCCTCGCGTCGGCATTATTTCAAGACGCACCTGGGTCCGGCGGGGGTGGTGGTGGCCGACCTGCTCTGGGCCTCGGGCTACGGCCTGAAACGCCTGCGAGACCTGGCGACCGGCCGCGGCAACGAGGACCCCGAGCACTTCCTGGGAGACTTCCTCCGCTACAACTTCTCGTTCCGACGGGGCCGAGGAGCATGAGCATCGACGCCCCGACCCCGACGACTCCCGAGGCCCCCCCCGAGGTCAACCGGGGGGACCGGAACCTGAACCCGCCGGGCCTCTCGCTCTGGGAGCTGCTGCGCGAGGACCTGCGGACGCACGACGGCGACTGGACCGAGCCGGGGTTCCTGGCCGTGGCGGTCCATCGGTTCGGCAACTGGCGGATGGGGCTGCGGCCGAAGCCGCTCCGCGCCCCGATGACCTTGCTCTACAAGATCCTGGCCCGTCGGGTCCGGATCGGTTACGGGATCAAGCTCGACTACACGGTGAGGCTCGGGCGCCGGGTCCGGATCTGGCACCACGGGGGCATGGTGCTCGGGGCGCGATCGATCGGCGATGATGTGCACATCCGTCAGAATACGACCTTCGGCGTCGCGCGGCGGGGGGATTCCCCGGCGCTCAAGCCGGTGATCGGCGATCGGGTCGACATCGGCTGCGGGGTCTGCATCCTGGGGCACGTGACGATCGGCGACGGCAGCGCGATCGGCGCCAACGCGGTCGTGCTGGCCGACGTGCCGCCGAGGTCCTTGGCCGTGGGCATCCCGGCCCGGGTCGTCAAGCAGCTCGATGCCGCCATCAAGGGCGAGGCCGAGGCCGAGGGCCGATCCTGACGGCAGGGCCGGCGCCCGCTCCCGGTGCGGCCTTTGACGACCCGGGTCGGCTCGGCAACAATTGGAGGGAGACGGCCGGGACAACCCGGCCCGAATCCCCTCCCCTGCCCTTTGCCCGTTCGAGCCGGCCGGGTCGCCCGCCGACCGGCCGTCGAGGACGCAACCGGAGCGACCCGAACCGATGGCCGAGTCCGAGTTCCGGCATGACGTCTGTGTGGTGGGGGGCTGCGGCCACGTGGGCCTGCCGCTGGCGATCACCTTCGCCTCGCACGGGTTGAGGGTCAGCGTCTCGGACATCAACGCCCGGGCGGTCGAGACCGTGCGATCGGGGCGGATGCCGTTCCTCGAAGCCGGGGCCGAGGAGGCGCTCCGCGCCGTCATCGGCCGGACGCTGGAGGTGGGCACCGAGCCGGGACTCGTCTCGGAGGCGAGGCACGTGGTGGTGGTCATCGGCACCCCGGTCGATGAACATCTCAATCCCACTTTTCACACGATGAGGCGCTTCTTCCAGGGGCTGATCCCGCACCTGAGGGACGGGCAGACGGTGATCCTCCGCAGCACGGTCTTCCCCGGCACGACGGAGAAGATCCGGGCTTTGCTCGACCGGTCGGGCCTCCGGGTCCGCGTGGCGTTCTGCCCCGAGCGCGTGGCCGAGGGGAAGGCGATGGAGGAACTGGTCGTCCTGCCGCAAATCGTGTCGGGGTGCGACGAGCGGGCGGTCGAGGCGGCCTCGGAGCTGTTCGGGACGATCGCGAAGTCGTTGATCGTGCTCTCCCCCTTGGAGGCGGAGCTGACGAAGATCTTCGCCAACGTCTGGCGCTACATCCAGTTCGCCACCGCCAATCAGTTCTTCATGATTGCCGCCGATCATGGGCTCGATTTCTACAAGCTGCACGACGCCCTGACGCACGACTATCCCCGCATGGCCGGCCTGCCCCGGGGCGGGTTCGCGGCGGGGCCGTGCCTGTTCAAGGACACGATGCAGCTCTCGGCCGCCTATGACAACAACTTCGCCCTCGGCCATGCGGCGATGCTCGTGAATGAAGGGTTGCCGAATTTCCTGGTCAAGCACGCGAAAGGGCGTTTCGATCTGGCGACGATGACCGTCGGCCTGCTCGGCATGGCCTTCAAGGCCGAGAGCGACGACCCCCGGGAATCGCTCTCGTACAAGCTCCGCAAGCTGCTCGAGGCGGAGGCCGAGACGGTGCTCTGCACCGACGAGTACATCCGCGACCCCAACTTCCTGCCGGTCGAGGAAGTGCTGGCGCGGTCGGATCTCCTGTTCATCGGCGCGCCGCACCGGAGGTATCGCGAACTGTCGCTTCCCAGCGATCTGCCGGTGGTCGACGTCTGGAACCTCTACGGCCGGGGGACGTTCCCGGGATGACCCGGAGGGCGCCGGGAGGGTGCCTTGAACGATCGGGCCATTCCTGGGACGATACTGCACCAGGGGCTTGCGATCCCATCCCCCTTTCTGCCCCGCGTTGCACCCCGCCGCCGCACCGGCCCGAGTTGATCGAACGAAGGATGCCGCATCGATGAAGATCCTGGTCACCGGAGCCGCCGGGTTCATTGCCGGATACCTGGTCGAGGAGTTGCTGGAGGCCGGGCACGAGGTCGTCGGCCTCGACAATTACTCGAAGTACGGGCCGATCGAGCACGCCTACGACCACCACCCGCGCTTCCGGTTGGTGCGGGGGGACGCCAAGGACGTGCCCTTGCTGACCGACTTGCTCCGGGGGTGCGATCACTTCGTGGCCGGGGCGGCCATCATCGGCGGCATCTCACTCTTTCATGAGAAGGCGTACGACCTGATCGCCGAGAACGAGCGGATCACGGCGGCGGCCTTCGACGCGGCGATCGCCAACTTCGATGGCGGCAAGGGGACGCTGCGGAAGATCACGGTGGTCAGCTCGTCGATGGTCTTCGAGAGCTGCGACGAGTTCCCGACCCCCGAAGGGGCCGAGCGCCGATGCCCGCCGCCGGCCTCGACCTACGGCTTCCAGAAGCTGGCGACCGAGTACTTCGCCAAGGGGGCCTGGGAGCAGTACACGCTGCCGTACACGATCGTCCGGCCGTTCAACTGCGTCGGGATCGGCGAGAAGCGGGCGCTGGGCGATCACGAGGTCATGTCGGGCAATGTCAAGCTCGCCATGAGTCACGTCGTGCCCGACCTCGTGCAGAAGGTCCTCAAGGGGCAGGACCCGCTGCACCTGCTGGGAGACGGGCGGCAGGTCCGGCATTACACCTACGGCGGCGACCTGGCCCGGGGGATTCGCCTGGCGGTCGAGCATCCCGACGCGACCAATGAAGACTTCAACCTGTCCACCGACGTCTCGACGAGCGTGCTGGAGCTGGCCGAGCTGATCTGGACCAAGGTCCGCGGGAAGGATGTCGCGTTTCGCTATGTCAGCGACCCCCCCTTCCCCCATGACGTGCAACGCCGCGTGCCGGACGTGAGCAAGGCCAGGCGCGTGCTTGGCTTCGAAGCGACGACGTCGTTGTCGGAATCCCTCGACGAGATCATTCCGTGGATCGACCAGCAGATCAAGGCGGGGGGCATCTGACCGCCCCGGCCGCACCGGCGGGGGCGCTCGACGCCGAGCTTGATCGGCTCTACGCCCACCGCTTCAGCGACCGGGATCGTCAGGAAAAGGCGAGGCTCTGGCAGGTCCTCTGCCGGTCGTTCTTCGACCGTCACGTGCCCGGCGACGGGGCCGTGCTCGACGTCGGGGCCGGTTACTGCGACTTCATCAATCGGGTGAGGGCGCGTCGTCGGATCGCGGTCGACCTGAACCCCGACACCGCGACCGCCGCCGACCCGGGGGTCGAGGTCTTCACCCATCCCCTGGAACGGCTCGACGAGGTGATCGAGGCCGGGTCGATCGACCTGGCCTTCGCCAGCAACGTGTTCGAACATCTGAGGGGCCCCGATGCCCTGCTCCGGGTGCTCGGCGCCCTGCGCAGGGTGCTCCGGCCGGGCGGTCGGTTGATCATCATGCAGCCGAACGCCCGGGTGGTGGGCGGTGCCTTCTGGGACTTCTTCGACCACACCTTGCCCCTGAGCGAGAAGGGGATGGCCGAGGCGCTCGGGATCGCCGGGTATGAGGTGATCGAGGCCCGGGCGAAGTTCCTGCCTTATACGACCAAGAGCCGCTTGCCGCGCTGGCCGATCCTGGTCCGCCTCTACCTGGCCTTCCCCCCGGCCCACTGGCTGTTCGGCGGGCAAATGCTGGTGATCGCGCGCAAGCCGGGCGGAGGGGCGTCATGAAGCCCGAGGCCCCCGGCGACGGCAACGCCGCCGCGATCGACTTCGTCATGCCCGTCTACAACGAGGGGGCGAACATCGCCCGGGCGTTGGCCGAACTCGATGAACAGGTGCGGATCCCCAAACGCGTCCTCGTCGTCTACGATTTCGACGAGGACGACACCCTGCCCGAGCTTCGCCGGCTGGCCCCGGCCTATCCCTGGGTCGAGACGGTCAAGAACACCCTGGGCAAGGGGGTCCTGAACGCGATCCGGGCGGGGATCGCCGCGACTTCGGCCGAGGTGGTCATCATCACCATGGCCGACCTGTCCGACGACCTGACGGTCGTGCCGGCGATGGTCCGGATGATCGAGCGAGACGGCTTCGACATCGTCGCCGCCTCGCGCTACATGAAGGGCGGGCGGCAGATCGGCGGCCCCTTGCTCAAGAAGACGATGTCGCGGGTCGCCGGCGTCAGCCTCTACTGGCTCGGCGCCCTGCCGATCCACGACGCCACCAACGCCTTCCGCGCCTATCGCCGGCAGGTCCTGCTCGACTTCCCGATCGAGAGCCGGGGGGGGTTCGCCTATTCCCTGGAGATCACGGCGAAGGCCCACGCCGCCGGACGCACGATCGGCGAGGTCCCCTCGACCTGGCGCGACCGCTCGGCCGGCGACTCCCGCTTCAATCTCCGCGCCTGGCTGCCCCACTATTTGAAGTGGTACGGCTACGCGATCACCCATCGGCCGAAGTGAGCGAGCGGATCGGCCCTCGGGGAGCGGCAGTGACGCGACGCCCAGCCGGTCCCCGTTGACCGAATTCCATTCGACCGCTCAGCGGACGATCCGGGCCTCGGGCTTGGCTTCCTGGAGCTTGGCGACGGCCTCGTCCGAGACCTCGGTGCCGATCAGGTAGAGCGTGCGCAGCTCGGGCAACTCGGCGAGGGTGGCCAGGCCGGCGTCGGTGACCTTGGTCTTGCTCAGGGAGAGCTCCTTCAGCTCGGGAAGGTCCTTGAGGTGTGACAAACCCTCGTCGCCGATCTCGGTGCCGGTCAGGAAGAGCATGCCGAGCGACGGCAGTTCCTTCAGGTGTTCCAGGGCCGCGCCGGTCAGGGCCGGGGACATGATGGTCAAGGCGGTGATCCCCTTGATCTCCTTCAGCTTGGCCGCGGCCTCGTCGTTGAATTCGGGGTTGTCCACGTAGACGACGGTGACCGAGGGCAGTCCCTTCAGGGCGTCGAGGGCGGCGGCGTCGCCCCGCCAGAGCTTCGGCAGGGTGACCCGGGTGGTCTTCGGCCCGTCGTCGGGGCCTTCGACGGCGACCCCCGCGCCCAGGGCTTCCAGATCCTTGATCGCGAGCGTCAGCTCCAGCTCGGCGACCTTCTTCTCCAGCTCGGCGACCCGGGCCTTGAGGACTTCGGGATCGTTCGGGTCGGCCTCCTCGGCGGGCTTCTCCTCGGCCGGCTTCTCCTCGGCGGGCTTCTCCTCGTCCTGGGCGAAGGCGGCCGACGCGCCGATCGGGGACAGGATCAGGGCGAAGCTCAAGGGCACGAGGGCCAGCCACCAGGGGGCGGATGAGGAGGCGGAAGCGGATCGGGTCGAGGTGCGGCGAATCATGGGCGTCGGGCTCCCTTTCAGGGGTTCGGGCGTGGGAATCGCATCGAGTCGAATCGGGTCGGCCCCGAATCAGAACGCGGGGGCGGGATTCGTCGGGGTTCCTGGGTGGGATCGTGCGGTTCCCGAGGTCCGGGCAATCCGCGTCGACGTTCAGGCTACTGGCCCGACGGCTCCTCCGCAACGGCCGGCCCGGTGCCGGGCGGCCCCGAAAGGTCGACGATCCAGGCCCCCGGCACGGCGCGTTCGACGACCAGGCGGGCCATCGGGGACCAATCGGCACAGCGGTCGAGCACCACCGAATCGGCCGACGCCACGACGGCCTCGGCCGGCCCGGCGATCAGCTCGGCGTCGGGGTTGAAGGGCAAGGCCACCTCCCAGGCCCAGCCGCGACCCGAGGCCATCTCGCGCAGGATCGCCGCCAGCCGCCCGCTGTTCGAGACCGGCCGGTCGAGCAGCCAGAGGCACGGCCCGACCTTCCAATCGGCCAGCGCCTCGCCGATCAGGGCGATCGCCGGCCGGGTCTCCTCGACCCGCCGATACGTGCCGTGGACCCCCGCCAGGTCTCGGAGCGCCCCGTCCCTGCCGAGCAGCAAGGGCGCCCCGCCCAGCGCCGCCTCGATCGTTGTCAGGACGTTGAAGCCGTCGATCCGCACGGCCCGGCCGGCGAGGGCGTCGGGATCGAGCCGCCGGGCCAGGCGGTCGGCCCGCTGGGCGTCGGTGCAGGTCGATCGCAAGACGGCCTGGCGCGGGCGATCGGGCAGGCGGTAGCGATCGCCGACGAGCTTCAGGCTCGACGCCTCGGCGTACCCTCGGCCGAGCAACCACGCCAGATCCGCCACCGCCTCCCGGAGCGCCGGGATCGCCTCGGGGGCGAACAGCGAGGCGTCGCGCGGGTCGGCCCCTCGGTGCGATCGGCGGTCGGGCATCGCGGCGATCCTCCCTCACCAGGGTGGCCGGTTCTTTGGGTTCGTAAGGATAAAGCCCCCCGAAAAAAAGGATCCCCCTTCGGCTTGAAGCCGGTCAAGCCCCTTCGGGCCGCCCGGTGCGGGCAACCTCCAACCGAAATAGACCGACGGCACCGGACTTGCCTTTCGCCCACCATCGCAACCAAGAGGCAACCGAGCCATCCGCCCTGGATCAAAGGCCCCTTCGGGAGCGGGGAGCATCTTGAATCGAATGGACGACGAGACCGATGAGCCGATTCCCGAATACCAGGACGCGCTTGCCGCGTTTCATCAGGCGTTCGGCGACGAGTTGCGGGAACTGATCCGGGCCCTGCCGATCGCCCAGGGAAACCGGGTGATCGACCTGGCCTGCGGCGACGGCCGCTACGCCGCCTGGCTGGCCGACCGGGTCGGGCCGAGGGGCGAGGCGGTGGCGGTGGATCTGAGCGGTTCGTACCTGGACCTGGCCCGCCGGGTCGTCCGCGATCACGGTGCAGGAGGGCGGGTCAGCTTCGTCGAGGCCGACGCCCTCCGGGTCCCGTTCCCCGACGGGGCGTTCGACCTGGCCTGGTGTGCCCGGAGCCTGCGGAGCCTGCCCGATGCGGCCGAGGTCCTGCGCGAGATGGCCCGCCTGGTCCGGCCGGGGGGGGCGGTCGCCGTGCTCGAAGAAGACGCCCTGCACCACCTGATCCTCCCCTGGCCGGAAGACCTGGAGCTGGCCCTGCGTCAGGCCGAGCTGGAGACGCTTGCCGAGCAGCTCGGCCAACCGAGGAGCTACTACGCTGGCCGCCGATTGCCGCAACTGGCCCGAGAGGCCGGCCTGGATCGCGTCACCGTCTCGACCCGGGCCATCGACCGCTGGGCCCCGCTCGCGAAGCCCGAGCGGGCCTTCATCGACCTGGAGCTGGCCGCCCTGCGCGACCGGGTCGTCAGCCACATCGATCCCGAGATGCGCGCGATCTTCGATCGCCTCGTCGACCCCGGGTCCGACGCCTACCTGCCGGCCCGACCCGACTTCACCATGACCTGCATCGAGCGGGTGGTCGTGGGGCATCGGCCCGGTTCGTGAGCGGACGTCGCCCGGCGTCATCACCGGCAAGGGGAATCGAGACGCTCGGGCGGAGGCGCGGCCGGCGGGACCGGGTAGAATCGACCGCACGCAGCGGTTGATTCCAGAGCATTCGATGCATGGGATCACCCGCGATGCACGTCTCGCAGCCGCGCAATTCTTCCCGCGTGGCTGCCTCGATTCCGTCGATTGTGTTCGCGAGCCGTCCGATCCGCTCCCCGACGCCGAGGTGTCGGGCCCCCAAATGGAGTTTCGATGATGCGCGGTCGCTTTCCGTGCGGTGGGATGCAACGTCGTCAGTTCTTGGCGGGGGCGGCCGCGGCCGCCTCGGCATTCGGGGCGTTGCCGACCTTCGCCTCGGCGCAGCAGGGTCCAGGGAGGCGCAATGGGGGCGGCGGCGAGGCGGTCGCCGAGCCGGGCGGGACGCTCGGCGTGCCGGGGCCGTATCCGGGGCGGGTGATCGAGGCCCGCAACCCGGCGATGATCCGCGGCGGCGCCAAGGACCGCGAGGCGATCCGCGCGACCCTCGGCCGCGCCCTGACCGAGCTGACCGGCGCCGATCACCCGGTCGAGGCCTGGCGGACCTTCGTCGAGCCGGGCGACGTGGTCGGCATCAAGGTCGTGCCCAACGGCCACCCGCAGCACCCGACCTCTCCCGAGCTGATCCTGGAAGTGATCGACGGCCTGCGATCGGCCGGGGTGAAGCTGACCGACGTGGTCGTCTTCGACCGCTACGAGTCCGAATTCCTCGCCGCCGGCTACCAGAACATCCTGCCCGACGGCGTCACCTTCGGCGGCCTGACCCCGAAGGAAGGGGACGGCACCCAGTTGAAGCTCGACTTCGAGGGTGCCAGGGGCTTCTCCGGCTACGACCGCGACGAGTTCGTCGAGATGAACCTCGTCAGCTCCGGCCACGACCCGAAGGACGACCGCGCCTATCGCTCGCACCTCGGCCTCTTGGTCACGAAGCGCCTGAACAAGATCATCAGCCTGCCTTGCCTGAAGGACCACGGCGCCTCGGGCGTGACCGGCTGCCTGAAGAACATGAGCCACGGCCTGGTGAACAACGTCGAGCGGTCGCACTCGACCCCGGCGGCCAACGCCACGAACACGTTCATCCCGTCGATCGTCCAGCACCCGATCATCCGGGCCAAGTGCGTCCTGCAGATCATGGACGGCATCCGCGGCATCTGGCAAGGGGGGCCGTTCGGCAACAACCCCGAGTGGGCCTGGGACTACAACGCCCTGCTCGTCGGCACCGACCCGGTGGCGATCGACCACGTCGAGTGGGACATCATCGACGCCAAGCGCAAGGAGATGGGCGTGCCCGGCGTCGGCGCCGTCGGCAAGCTCGCGGCCGACCCCTTCAACCGCGAAGGCTTCGACATCCGCCAGCCACAGCACATCGCCCTGGCCGGCAACCTCGGGCTCGGCTACTTCGACTACCGATCGCCGCTCGGGCGGCGGAAGTCGATCAACCACCGGGTGATCCAGGTTGGCTAGCGAGACGTCCGCTTCCTCGTCGCGGAGCGCTCTGGCCGCAGCTCTCTCACTCGGCCTTCGGCCACCCTCGCCCCCGTTCGCGGGGGTGAGGGTTGAATCCTGGCTCCCTCCGCCTCGATGCGGCAAGATGATTGCTCGACGCCGCAACGTGTTGAGGGAGCATGATGCGATTACGCTTGCTCATTGCCGCTCAACTGGCCTGGGTGTGCCTCGCCGGGGCCCTCTGCCGAGGGCTCTTCCCCGAGGCGATCGCCGAATGGGTTGCATGGATCGTGGCCCCGCCGTACCCGTTCGTCCTGTTCGGGTTCCCGGTCCTGGTCCTCCTCGCGGTGCGTCGGGAGCGTTGGCCGGCATGGCGGTTCTGGCTGGTCGGCGCAATGCAGGCGGCGCTGACGTTCGCCACCATGCTCGCCGTCTTGCCGGCCTTCCAGTGACGACGAATCGGGGCAGGACACAACGGATGGCTCCTCCCGGGGTCCCTCACCCTTCGAGCCGGGGCTTCCATCGTCTCGGGAAGACGTCGAAGGCCGCCTGGTACGTCTCTTCGAGGGGGACTTCGACGCACCCCCGGGGCAGGAGGAACAGGGGCATGTCGGTCAGGCGGTCCCCCACGGCGGCCGGCACGACGAAGGCCCGGATCGTCTCGTCGGTCTCATAGCTGGCGAGCGTCAGCGGGCGTTCCTGCTTCGGGAGCGGGCGACCGTCGATCGCCTCCCAGATCAAGGCATGCAGGCCGTTCGGGTCGCGGGGGCCGGGCGGCAGCAGGTCGAGGATCATCAGGTGGATCTTCTGGTCGAGCAGGAAGGCGGCCTTGCGGACGAACTGCTCGATCGCCATCTGGCTGTGCTTGTTGCCGGGCGAGACGACCTCGACGATCGCCACCACCCGGTCATCGCTCACGTGCCGGACCGTGACGCTCGCCGCCTTGCGCCGGTAGAACTCCATGTCGGTCTCGCCCGACGGGGCCAGCTTCGGCTCGGCCAGGGCGAGGCCCCCCGCCCCCGGATTCGGCCCGAGGGCCGACCAGGAGCCGTTCGGGCCGCCGTGCTCGTCGCCCGGCGCGGCACCCTGGAGCGTCAAGACATCGGGGCCGAATCCGCCGGTCACCTGCTCGGCCATCGCGTAGTAATCCGGCGGCAGGACTCTGGCGTTCAAGGCGCGCTGGAGTTCCTCGATCCACGAGTGATGGAAGTGATGGAACAGCCCAGGCTCGACGCGGGTCCAGTCGTGAATCGGCATGAGATACCTCCGTTCCACTCAAATCATACCAACACCAGGCAGAGGGGCGGCAAGGGACGCCGTCGGGTGCCCCTGATCATGTCGCCGGAACCTGGAGTGGAATCGGCAACGGCAGGCTCGCTCGCATCGCGAACCCTCGTCACGCCGGGCTGCGCGGGCCGTACCCATCCAAGGGCCCTCAACCTCCCGGAAGCTCCGGAGAGAAACCGAGATGCGGGGCGTTGCCACGTTGCCTCGATCATGCATGATGTCGTAAAATGAACCGAACCCGCACATCGGCGCGATCGAATCACCATCAGGCGACGTGAGAGAATAAGGGTCTCCAACGCATCCGACGCGAGGACGGAGGGAGGAGCCTTGATGACAGGTCTGGCGGGCAGGATGCGGCAGTGGGCGGCCGAGCAATGGGCCGCCCTGCGCGAGGCCCGGTCGTCGATCGTGGCCACGGCGTACGGCGTCAGCCTCCTGGTCCACCTGGCGATCCTCGGCATGCTGACGGTCGCCGGGGTCCTGATGGGCCGCGAGGTCGCCCGGACGATCGAGGCGTCGATCGTCGACACCGCCCTGCCCGACCTCGAGCGGCTCGACGCCACCGAGCTGCTCGAGACCGACCTGGAGGCGACCCTCGACCCGGTCCTCTCGAAGACCGCCCCCCGCTTCTCCCCCCGGATCGTCGAGGACATCGCCGAGCCCGACCCCGAGCTCCAGATCGACCCGCTCTCGGTCGCCCCGTCGATGCTCCTGCCCTCGGCCACCACCCTGAGCACCCGCGTGCAACTCCGCGGCGACGGGGCCGAGCACGTCGACGGCGTCGAGGGGGCCGTCGATCGCCTCGCCCTGGAGATCCTCCGCCAGCTCGACAAGGGGCGCGTCCTGGTCGTCTGGATGTTCGACGCCTCGGGCAGCCTCCACGCCGAGCGCGAGCGGCTGGCCGAGCACATCGGCAAGGTCTATGAGAACGTCCTGGCCCGGCCCGAAGGCTCCCTGGCACACGAGGGGGGGCTGTTGACCATGGTCGTCGCCTTCGGCTCGGGCCGCAAGGTGATGACCGACGAGCCGACCGACGACACGGCCGCGATCATTGAGGCCATCCAGGCCGTGCCGCTCGACGAGACGGGCGAGGAGACGACCTTCCAGACCGTCCTCGACGTCGCCCGACGCTGGGGGTCGTTCAAGCTGGACAGGCAGCCGTACCGGACCATGGCGATCCTCGTGACCGACGAGGTCGGCGACGACGAGGAGAAGCTCGAACCGGCCATCGCCGCGGCGCAGAAGGCCGACATGCCGGTCTTCGTGCTCGGCAACTCGGCCCTGTTCGGCCGCGCCGAAGGCTACACGGACTACACCGACCCGAAGACCGGCCAGTTCTACCGCCGCCTGCCGGTCCGCCAGGGGCCCGAGAGCGTCGCCCTCGAGCAGATCCGCCTGCCCTTCTGGTACGACGGCCCGCAGCACGCCGAGCTCGACGCCGGCTTCGGCCCGCACGCCCTGAGCCGCCTGGCCGCGACCACCGGGGGCATCTACTTCGTCACCCGGATGGGCAGCAGCCGGCCCAGCTTCGACCCCGGCGGCATGCGCGAATACCGGCCCGACTGGGTTTCCGCCGGCCAGTACCGCGCCGCCGCCTCCCGCAGCCCCCTGCGGTCGGCCGTGCTGGCCGCGGCCCAGATCACCCAGCAGAGCCTGCCGGGCCAGCCCTCCCTCGTCTTCCCGACCGCCGGCACCCCGCAGTTCAAGGAGGCGATGGAACGCAACCAGACCCTCGCCGCCCGGGTCATGTACACGGTCGAGGAGGCCCTCGAGCCGATCCAGGCGGCCTCGCCCTATCGCGACCGAGAGACCTCCCGACGCTGGCAGGCGCACTATGATCTGATCAAGGCCCGGCTCCTGGCCGTCAAGATCCGCTGCTTCGAGTACGACTGGGCCTGCGCCCAGATGAAGGTCAACCCCCGCACCTTCACCGACGAGAAGTCCAACGCCTGGCGACTGGAACCGGATACCGAGATCCACTACAGCCCCACGGCCCAGCGCGCCGGGGAGGAGGCACGAGCGCTGCTCGAACGGGTCATCACCGAGCATCGCGGCACCCCCTGGGCCGTCCTCGCCCAGCGCGAGCTGCGCGACCCGCTCGGCTTCAAGTGGGTCGAGACCTACGTGCCCCCCCCTCCTCCCCCCTCGGACGACGGCGGAGCGGCCCGCAAGAAGAACCGGCCGAACGCCAACGCCCCCGCCGCCCCCGTGCCCAAGTTGTAAGGAGCCCCCCGGTCCGGTAAACTCTTGCTCGCGAATGAGTGCGTGTGCCCCCTTCGCCGTCAGTCCGGCGGGCCCGGCCGATGCGACTCGATCCTGCTCATCCAGCCTCGAAGGTTCGCTCCCGTTCGTTGCCGTCCGATCATTGACGTGTCTTGTCGTCGATCCCCGTTTGCCAATCCCCCGGCTCTCGTCGTGGCCGGGGGATGATCGAGCCAGGAAAGACCCCCCGCGATTGAGATTCTGCCTTGGGCTCCGGGCCCCGAAGCGGCCCGGAGCGGGCCCGCAATCGGGTCGCACCGGTCGCCTGGCCGCGATCGCCGACGCCGATCCGAATCGCCCCCAAGGTCACCGCCCCGGGAGGACCGCATGAGCACCCAGATCTCCCGCCCCGACGCCGACCTGCTTGGCACCGCCGGTCCTCCGGCATCCACGCCCCCCGGCGCGGTCGAGGCCATCGCCACCACCGAGTCCCCCTCGAGATCGGCCGGCGCCGCCCCCCCGGGCGACGACGCCCCGGACCCCGCTGCCGAACCGGCCGAGGCCACCGAGGCCACCGAGGCCACGCCCGCCAGGCCGCCGAAGAAGCCGCGCAGGAGGCGGAGGGCCCCGGTCTGGAAGTGGGACGCGCCGAGCTGGGGCGTCTCGCTCATGGTCCACGTCGCCGTGCTCATGGCCCTGGCCCTGATGGCCGTCGGCGGCCAGATCGAGCAGCTCGCCGGCCCGATCGACGCCGGGACCTCGGACACCAGCCTGGCCGAGGAGGACCTGACCGTCATCGACGCCAATGATTCGGCCGAAGAGGCCGAGCTGGCCGTGGGAGACCCGACCAGCATCCTCGAGCCCGGCGCCCCGTCGGCCACCCCGACCATCCGGGCCGCCATGGCCGAGGTGAGCGAAACGAAGACCCTCGCCGGCACGATCGATGTGGTCGTGCCGCCGGTCAGCACATCGATCACTCCTGCGACCGGCACCCTGACCAGCGACCTGAGCGGCGGCTCGCTGGTCAGCGGCGAGACGGCCCGGCCGACCAACGGCTACGACGAGGCCCTCGACCAGCTCGCCCGCGAGATCCTCGCCCACCTGGCCACCAGCCGCGTCACCGTCCTCTGGATGTTCGACGAGTCGGGCAGCATGAAGGACGACCAGCGGACGATCCGAGACAAGTTCGACCGGGTCATCAACGAGCTGCGCATCCAGGTCCCCGGCGATCGCCGGGCGACCGGCGACCTGGAGCACGCCATCATCGGCTTCGGCGAGAAGCCGCATTACGAGGGCGTCCGCCCCCGGGCCGACCTGGAGGACATCCGCCGGGCCATCGACGGCCTCCGGGTCGACGAGTCGGGCCTCGAGCACACGATGCGGGCCGTCTTCGAGGCCCTGGCCAACTACAGCCGGGTCATCGAGAAGGACCGCAAGATCCTGATGGTCCTGATCACCGACGAGTCGGGAGACGACGGCGACCTCGTCGAGCAGGCCCGCCTGGCCCTGGTCAACCGGGGGGTGACCGCCTACGTCCTCGGCCGCCAGTCGATGTTCGGCTACGACACGGTCCGGCTCCGCTACCAGGACCCGGTGACCGGCGACACCTACTGGCCACCCATCAAGCGAGGGCCCGAGACCGCCGGCCTGGAGACCCTCCAGTGGGACGGCCTCTGGAAGGACCGCCGCGACGAGCAGCCCTCGGGCTTCGCCCCGTACGAGCTGGCCCGCCTGGTCAAGGATACCGGCGGCATCTTCTTCATCCTGCCCAACGAGGAAGAGCTCCGCGACCGGCCGAGCGGCGAGAAGGCGTACCCCTTCGAGACCCTCCGCGAATACTCGCCCGACTACGACCCCCGGGCCGACTATCTCTCTCGGGTCGCCCAGAGCGACCTGCGAAAGACGATGAACGAGATCATCCAGCTCACCCGGAAGGACTTCGGCTTCGAGCGGCACTTCCCGGTCAACCCGCCCGAGCTGGGCCAGAAGATCGCCCAGGAGCTGCCCAAGGTCGAGATCCAGCTCCGCGCCCTCCGGGAGATCGAGACCCGGCTCCGCGCCATGGAACCGGCCCGAGACAAGGAGGTCAACCGCCGCTGGCAGGCCAATTACGACCTGATGCTCGCCCAGGTCGTCGCCTTCCAGATCAAGGCGTATGAATACCGGGCCTGCCTGGCTGAGATGGTCAGCCTGGCCAATCAGGGGAAGCTCAAGCCCCAGAACCCGCCGATCCCCAACCAGCGCCGGACCGACTGGGTCATCAACCACTCGGCCAAGAAGAAGGCCCCGGCCGCGGAGACCGAGAAGCGCTACGCCGAGGCCACCCAACTGCTCAACGAGGTGATCGAACTCCACCCCGACACCCCCTGGGCCGACCTGGCGCAACTGACCCTCTCCCGCGGCCTCGGCTGCGACTGGGACGAGTGGAACGTCCACGCCGACTTTGACAAGCGGGCCGCCCTGGTGCCGAAGTACTGACTCGATCGGGCCTCGGCCCCGACCCCCGCCCGATCGTCAGCGGCCCGGTCCCCCGTCCGCACCAGGCGTCGGGGGGCGGGGCCCTCTCCTGCAAGAATCCGCGCAGGAGGGGGCCCCGCCCCCCGATCGGGACTCCTCCATCGAACGCCGAAGGGGCACGCCGGCCCGTCGCGCCGGCGTGCCCCTGCCGTTCGGGTCGGGTTCGGCCCGCGGGCCGAGACTCAGAGCTTGTCGGCCGAGATGATCTCGCCGCCGGCACGGGTCATCAGCGCGGCGAAGGTGGCCGCGTCGATCGTCTCCTTGACGAAGCGGACCGAGCCGTCGGCCATGCCCAGGTGGGCGCCGCCCGGGTGGAAGCCGTAGACGGCGAAGCGGTTCGAGCAGTTGACCATGCACGAGCCCTTGGCCGACCCGTTGCCGTCGTAGCCCCAGGCGACGAAGACGTTCCCCTCGGCCCAGCCGCAGATCAAGACGCTGGTCGACGTCGTCGTGCCGGCGTTCGGCACCGGCAGGCGCCCGCGGTACATCAAGGGCCGGCCCGCGCTCTCGAGGAACATGGCCGTGTTCGAGGTGCCGTCGCGGATCTCCTGGATCTTGCGGCGCCCGCTGTTGGCATTGCCCTGGAAGACGCCGTCGGTGTTCGGCCTCGGCCCGGGCAGGACCGCCGGGGCCGTCCAGAGGTTCGAGTTGATCCCGGCCCCGGCGGCATAGTCGGCCGCCGCGGCCGGCCAGGGGTCGAGGGTGCCCCGCAATTCGGCCGGGATGGTCGCCGGGAAGAACGGATTCATCAACGGAGACTCGGGAGTGCTCGGGCAGAGGAAGACCGACAGCGGGGTCTGCACCGCCGTGCTGTTGGCCATCACCCGGAAGTGGTCCTCGTGGTTGTAGACGTCGAACAGGTTCCCCTGCTCGAAGTAGGGCAGGAGCTGGGCCCCCCAGTAGCGGATCGGGCTGTTCTCGTTCGTCGGGAACGAGTCGAAGGCGGTGTAGAAGTTGTGGGCCGCCAGGCCGAGCTGCCGGAGGTTGTTGGCGCACTGGGCGCGGCGGGCGGCCTCCCGGGCCGCCTGCACGGCCGGCAGCAAGAGCGCGATCAACACGCCGATGATGGCGATGACAACAAGCAGCTCGATCAGCGTGAAACCTCGGCGATGGGCCGCGGGCATGGATTGGGTCTCCGGCGGGATGGGATGAAGGATCAAGGGAGGGCGATCGGGCAACGCTCGCGAGGGACCGTCGCGGGGGCGTCGCGCGTGGGCGGTCGGGTCAGGGGCCGGCCGATCGGTCGTGCAGGCCGGGCAAGGTCGGCGGCCGGACGCGGGTCTTCGGCTCGGTCAGGGATTCGAGGAAGGCCCGCAGGTCGTCGCGGTCCTGGGCGTTCAGGCCGAGCGGCCTGAGCAAGGGGGATTTCGTCGGGAAGAGCGGGTCGTCCTGCTGATCCTCCCGAGGCCGCAGGGTGGCCATGCCGGCGTCGTACATGCGGAGGACGCCGTCCAGCTCGAACAGGCCGTTGTGCATGTAAGGGGCGGTCGACGCGATGTTCCGCAGGCTCGGCGTGCGGAAGCGGCCGACGTCCTCGGGGGCCTCGGTGACCCGGTAGCGGCCGAGATCCTCGAACAACCGGCCGTAGTAGCTCAGGCCGAGGTCGTGGAACCGGCCGTCGCTGAGGTTCGGCCCGTGGTGGCAGTTGAGGCAGCGGGCCTCGCGGCGGAACAGGTCGAGCCCGGAGATCGCGGCGTCGGACAGGGCCTCGCGGTTCCCCTTGAGGAAGGCGTCGAACCGGCTCCGGCCGCCGACGAGCGTCCGCTCATACGTGGCGATCGCCTGCGAGGCCCGTTCCAGCGTGATCCCCTCGGACTCGAACGCCTCGGCGAAGGCCCCTTGATACGCGGGGATCTCGACCAGGCGGGCGATGATCGCCTCGTCGGAGTGCATCTCCTGCGGGTTCCGCAGGACGGCCTCGGCCTGCTCCTCCAGCGACCCGGCGCGGCCGTCCCAGAAGAGGGCCGGGAAGAAGGCGGTGTTCTGGACCGTCGGGGCGTTACGCTTCAGCAGCTCCCGGTCGTGGCCGAACGAGGTCGTCCGGCCGTCGGCCCAGCCAAGGTCCGGGTCGTGGCACGAGGCGCAGGCGATCTGACCCGAGCCGGAGAGCCTCGGGTCGAAGAAGAGCATCTTGCCCAGCTCGGCCTTGGCTTCGGAGTACGGGTTCTCGGGCGGGTGGGGCGGCTCGGGCAGGAAGCCGAGTTCGACCCACTCGACCCCCTCGTCCACGTGGGGCGCCGGCCAATCGGCCGGGGGCCCCGCGTAGATGTCCCGGAGCATGGCGATCCGGGCCCGACGGGCATCGGGGTCCTCCATCGGCCGGGGGGGCGGCCGGTCGGGCCTCTCCTGCGCGTGGGACCGGCCGGGGCCGATCGCCACCAGGGCCAGGGTCGCCAGCATGAGGAACAAAGGCCGCGATCTCCCGGGGGAGGCGGGCCGGTCGGGTGCGACTGCGACGGCGGGCACGGCAGGAGTCTCGATCGGGCGGCGGGGCGGTCGAAGGGGGGTGGGAGTGAGACTCAGTCTCAGAGCGTTCGATGGTACTGCGGTCCGATCGGGGGTGTCAAGCACATCGGTTCGGTGTTTGAGGCGATTGCGGGACGCGGTCAGAGGACCCTGGCCAGGGCTCGGAGCAGTTGCAGGCCGAGCAGGACGGCGGCGGCCAGGACCGCGGCGGCGACGCTGAGGGTGAGGATCGTGGCCGCGATCTCGCCGCTCGCGCGTTCGAGGGGCGAGGGCTCCTCGTCCCCCCGGCCGACCCGGCGTACCCGGGCGATCAGGTAGCCGAGCGACGGCCCGACGATCAGGGCCAAGCCGACGGCCATCCCCGCCCTGCCCTGCCCGACCGCCAGGAAGACCGCGACCACGGCGACGCCGATCATGGTCGTCCCCAGGGTGATCCGGGGCCGGAGCCACGTCCCCCGGGGCGGCTGCGGGGCGATCGGCTCCGGTGGCTCGGCCTTCGGTCCGGCCGGGGGGGCGGCGGCGGCGGTTGCCGTCGCCGTCGCCGTCGCGGGCAGGTCGGCCCCGCAGAGCCAGCAGTTCGAGGCGCCGAGCAGGTTGGCCGACTTGCAGTTCGGGCAGCTGGGCGGCTCGGGCCAGGAGTCGGGGGCGGTCGGGCGGTCGGTGGTCATGAGGGAGTCGGGGTTTGATCGGGGGGCTCGATCGCGGGATCCAGGGCCGCAGGCCCGTCGATGATGACCGATGGGGGCCGGGGAGTGCCACGGTCGGGCGGCCGGGGCGGGTTCGGGCGATTGACGGCGGGCCTCGGCGGCCGGTACGATCCAACGCCTTGGAACGGGGCGAAGGGATGCAACGGGTTCGGGACCGGATTCCGGACGCCGGGCGAGGGATCGGCCCCCTGCCCCTCGTGATTCGAAGGTCTCCCGACCCGGGTGGTTTGACCGTGCGCATCTTGCTGACGAACGACGACGGGGTCTACGCCGCCGGCCTGCGGGCCCTGCACAAGGAACTGGCCAAGCTCGGCGAGGTGACGGTGATCGCCCCGGCGTTGGAGCAGAGCGGCGTCGGCCACGCGATCACCCTGCTCGACCCCTTGATCGTCTCGTCGATCGACGACGTGGACGGCTCTCAGTTGGGGCTGGCCGTCGAGGGGAGCCCGGCCGACTGCGTGAAGCTGGCGATCTATGAGCTGATGGATCGCCCGCCGGATCTGATCGTCTCGGGGATCAACCACGGGGCGAACGCGGGGATCAACGTGCTTTACTCGGGCACGGTGGCGGCGGCGATCGAGGGGGCCTTCTTCGAGATCACGAGCATCGCCGTCTCGCTCGAATACAGCGAGCACTTCGACTTCCCCTATGCCGCCCGCCACGCGAGGCGGGTGATCGAGACGATCCTGGCCAACGACCCGCCGGCCGGGTCGTTGTTCAACGTGAACATCCCGTCGCACAACCGGGGGGAGCCGAAGGGGATCAAGGTGGTGCCGATGGGCGTCGGCCGCCACGGCGAGGGGTTCGAGCGGCGCCGCGACCCGAGGGGCCGCACCTACTACTGGATGACCTACGCTCCGCCCTTCCGCCTCGAAGGGGAGGAGAGCGACGTCATCGCCCTGGCCGGCGGGAACATCACCGTCACCCCCTTGCAGTTCGACATGACCCGCCAGGCCCAGCTTGAGCAGGTCCGCGGCTGGACCTGGCCGGGGCCGGAATCCGCCTGAGCCGATCCGCCCCCCTCGCCCCTTCGACCGCCCTTTGATTCACGCCCGGTGCGCCCCCCGAGACGAGGCGGTGCGCCCCGGGCGTTTGTCGTAAGTTGGGGCGAAACAGCCAGAACGGGCGAATTCGAGCGTTCGTTTCGGGACGTCGGCCGGGGAAATGGGTTCGTTTCGTCATGCTCGGCCGCGACGTTCGGACGCAGGGCCCGGCGGGGGAATGGGTTCGTTTCGTCAGGGGCGGTGGATCGGGTCGACGGACCGCGATGGGAGGCTCGGTGGGCCGGGTCAAGGGAGCTTGGTGCACTGAGAGATCGTGATGGAACTGATTATTCTGTCGGGAGATCTGGCGAAACGCTCGGTTCGTTTCGGGAATTCGCCCACCACGATCGCCCCGCGGTTTGACCTCACGCGCGATCGGCGACCTTATGGTCGAGGGTCGGGGGCAGGGTGGTAACGGTCTCGCCTCGAGGGACGCGGGCAAGCGAAGCACGAGTCGGCCAAGCAATCGTGAGATCATGGGTGTGTGATGGTGTTCCGCAAGTGATTGGCCGGAGCCTTCCGGGAACGAGAGGGGAGCCTCCCCTAGATATGATCGAGATGGGAGGGGGCTTCAGTCACTATTGGGGGCGGATTTTTCGGCAAGGGTCGGCCATCGCTCCGGTCCGCGTGCGCGTCGTGTGTATGGGGAGTGGGAGCGCACGGGATCACGACTCCGATGAGGCGTCGGAAAGACGGGATCACGAGTCCTCGGTTCAGCGTCTGTTCGGTGAGTGTGCAGGGTAGGTCCCAGCTCGACCTCACCTTGCCATGCGAGCGAGGGTTCGGTCTGCTCCCTATCGTGACGATCATCCTCCTGAATTCGGAATCACACCCATGAAGCGTCTCCTCGTCACCGTTGCCGTAGTGATGGGTCTGGGAAGTCAGCCGGCGCTGGCACAACAGTCGAAAGAACCGTCGTTCGGTGATCGGTTTATGGCGTATGCTGCGGACCTCGTTTACGAAGGTAGTCTCGGGATCGCTCAGGGCGTGGGGAGTGTTGCAGGGGAAGCACTCGGAACTGGGATCAAAAACTACTTAATCCCTTCGAACTCGGATGGTACGGTTGATACACGGGTCTTGCAGGATGTTTTGAAGCGAGTGGAAGCAAGCGATGCGGAACGGCGCGAGGAGATCGCAGCTCTGCGAGAGCAGCTCCGCGACACGATGACGCATGCCGAAGTGCATACGATGCTGATGAACTATCTCTCCAGCGTGAATGAGGAGCTGGCGGAGATTACACGACAGGTGCAGGAACAGCGGCGGGTCCAGGAGGTTCATGCCTCGATCCTGGCAAATCAGAGTAAGGACATGCTCGGGCTCTTGCAAGGACAGGAGGGGCTGTCCCGGGAATTGCTCGATCTCCGGGGCGCTGTGGAGGAGGACTTTGAGCGTCAGAGCCAGCGTTTGAACAGTGTCGAGGAGGAGATGAAAAGCCTGAGGCGCGATTATCCTCGCTACCGGGCGAACGAACAGGGAGAAGTTCTGGCCGTGGGGGCCGTCCGGTTGCTGGAGAAGGGAGATTATCGTGAGGCACTCCGGTCGTTCCGGTATGCCCATGCGTACGACCTCACCGAACCCTGCTACCTCTACGGCATGGCCCTGGCGTATCGGGGGCTTGGCGAGCAGGGAGAGGCGGAGGTTTATGCGGCCCGAGGCATCGCGGCCGATCGGAAGCGCTCGCTGGTCTACAGTCGGGTCTGGCAGAACATGTCGTACCGGATCCAGGGGCCTGGCCGACGTTGGCTGGAAGGCCTCCGGGAGGATCCGGTCTATGGGGTCAAGGTGCCGGGGATGGTTAGCCTACCCGCGACACTACTTGATTGATTGAGCTTCGTCGGGCATACGACGTGGACCGATCGCCTGATCGCTCGGCGCGACTGGTCCACGCCTTGGACATCACGGAGCGTGGTCGAGGGCCTGGTGGGCGAGGTGGCGGATCAGCTCGTTGAGGCTGAGGGACTGGGACTCGGCGAGCAGGGCGAGTTGGCGGTGGAGGTCGGGGCCGAGGCGGACCTGGAAGTTGCCGGAGTAAGGGCGCTCGGGGCGCTCGCCGCGCGATTGGCAGAATTCGAGGTAGTCGTCGATCGAGTCGCGGAAGGCCTGCTCGGCGTCGTCGACGGTGGAGCCTTCGAAGGTGATCACGTCGCGGAGGCCGACGACCCGGCCGTGGATGCGCCGGGCCTCGGTATCGACCTCCATCCGACCCAGATCGCCCTAGTCGGTAATCATGGGGATTCCTCGGCACGAATCAGGAATTCGCGAACGGATTTGGCGGCTTGGGGCCAGTCTTGATGGTTCCGGACCCGCGATGTGCAGGCGGGTCGGTCGGGCCGAGGCCCTCCTCACCCGGCCTTCGGCCACCCTCGCCCCCAAAAGGGGGCGAGGGTTGGGAGTCCGGTAGGGTGCCGTCGAGTCTTCGAAGACGCACCGATCCGGGACGGGATCGGAAGCCGGAGGTGCGTCTTCGAAGACTCGACGGCACCCTACACAAAACGCCGCAGCACCGGAAACAGAAAGCCCCCCTCGCCCGGCCTGGCGGCCACCCTCTTCGCCGAGGGGGGGCGAGGGTTGGGATTGAGCGATCGCGGCCGACATGTGGGCCAGGCGCTCGAGGACTGATACCGAATCGCCTGGATCAGTCTTCGCTCGTAGGGTCCGCTGTGCGGACCGATCCCTCGAAACTGTCAGGAGATCGGTCCGCACAGCGGACCCTACAAAGGCTCAATCGGGCCATGGGTCCCTCACGCCTGCCAAGCAATGGTACCACCGTGTGATACCATTCTCCATCCTACGAGAGGGACGTGTGAAGGACAAGGGTTTCGAACCGTTGCCGGGGCCGAGGCCCACCCGTCTGGGGGTGGCGTGATTCCGGCCACCCAGGGGGCCCCACACGATTCGATTCCGTGCGGTGAAACTAGCCCATGTTCCCGGTGAAGCTGGCGCGGCCGACGATGAGGGGGTCGGGCGGGCCGACCTTGCTGGGGTCCTTGCCGGTGTAATCGAGCGAGCGGAGGACGTGGCGCATGGCGTTGAGCCGGGCGCGCTTCTTGCAGTCGGACTTGACGACGATCCAGGGGCATTCGGAATGGTCGGTGTGGAAGAACATGGCTTCCTTGGCGGTGGTGTAGTCGTCCCACTTGTCGAGCGAGGCCTGGTCGATGGGGCTGAGCTTCCACTGCTTGAGGGGGTGGATCTCGCGCTCGCGGAAGCGGCGGCGCTGCTCCTTGCGGCTGACCGAGAACCAGAACTTGATCAGGTGGATGCCGCTGTTGACCAGGTGGCGCTCGATCTCGGGGGCCTGGTGCATGAAGGCGGCGTAGTCCTCGTTCGAGCAGAAGCCCATCACCCGCTCGACCCCGGCGCGGTTGTACCAGGAGCGGTCGAAGAGGACGATCTCGCCGTGGGTGGGCATGTGCTTGAGGTAGCGCTGGAAGTACCACTGCCCCTGTTCTTCGGAGGTCGGCTTCTCGAGGGCGACCACGCGGGCGCCGCGGGGGTTCAGGTGCTCCATGAACCGCTTGATGGTGCCCCCCTTGCCGGCGGCGTCGCGGCCCTCGAAGAAGATGACGATGCGCTGGCCGGTCTCCTTGACCCAGGCCTGGAGCTTGAGCAGCTCGACCTGGAGCTGGTATTTCTGGCGCTCGTAGCTCTTGCGCGAGAGGCGGTGCTTGTACGGGTAGACGGCGCTGCGCCAGTCGTCGACCAGCTCGTCGTCGGGGCTGGTCGGCACCCGGGCCTCGAAGGTCTGCCAGCGGGCGAGGGCCGCCTTGAGGGCCTCGGCGTCGTCGGGGGAGGCCCCTTCCAGGATGGCTTCCAGGGTCTTCAGGGCCGCCTGGTAGTTTTCCGGCCTGGGGGTGGTGCGGTCGAGCACGTCCTCGGCGGCGCTGGCCTGCGCGTCCTGGGCCTCCAGGTGCTGCTGGAGGGCGGTGAAGGCCTCGACGCTGCTCCTGGCCAGCGCGTCGCCGTTCTCCGGGGGGAGGTCCCTGTCCTGGGGGTGCTGGGTCATGTTCTTGTTCCCCTCCGCCGCTTGTGATCCAACGGGTGAGACACGCTCGGGGAGGCCCTCGATCCTGCGGGATCCGGGCGCCGGTTGCCGCAGAATGGGAACCAATCACGGCCGCTCTCCGGCCGAGCGAGACATGAACGAAGTCGGCGGACGTTCGACGGCCGTCCGCGGAGCACGCCCGATGAACCAAACGGCTCCACGCATCTCTTCCATGTTAATCCGGCGGCGCGAGGAATTCCAGGACCGGATTCCCGGGCATCCTCGCCCCCGCGAGCGCCGGGTTCGGCTCTCCGCGCCGCTGCCGGGCCGGTCTCCGGACCGCGGGCCGTTCGGGGGTGGCCGGGGGCCGGTCCGATGGCCTGAGGAAATCGAATTGGCATCTGTCAATGCGTCGAGGCGGCCGCCTTCGCGTGCCAGACCCGGAGCCGGGCGTTGCCCTCGGCGGACGGGCTGGAGGCGGCGAGGGCGGAGCCGTCGGCCGAGAAGCAGAGCCGCGAGATGGGCGGCCCGCCGGGCTCGACCAGGCGGAGCAGCTCTCGCCGGGAGGCAACGTCCCAGAGCAGGACGGCGCCGCCCAGTCCGCCGGTCGCCAGGGTGCGGCCGTCGGGGCTGAAGGCGGCCGAGAGGACGGCGCCGCGGTGTCCGGAGAGGGTTGCCAGCAGGCGGAGCGACCGGGCGTCCCAGAGCGTCACCGTCGGCGACCTGCCCAGGGCGACGAGATGCCGGCCGTCGGCCGAGGCGACCAGGGCGTCGATCCAGGCCGTGTGCGTCCCTCCGGCCGGTGCGGTCCGCCCCGGCCCCGGGACCTCCAGCCGGTGCGGCTCGTAGCCGGTCGAGGCCAGCAGCGAGGACCCATCGGCTGCTGCCCAGAGGCCCGAGATGTCCGGGCCGCGGGCGGCGGGATCGACCCGGCCCAGTTCGGCCCCGGTCGCGACCTCGATGATCCGGGCGGCCGACTCCCCTCCGGACCAGGCGACCAGCGATCGGCCGTCCCGGGAGAACCCGAGCCTCCAGGCCGGCCCGGGGGCCAGGGGGATCGATCGGCCCGGGAGGCCGTTCGTCGGGGTGATGGTCAGCGTCCCATCGGTCGAGAGGGTGGTTGAAGTCCGGCCGTCGGGAGCAAGGGCGGCCAACCCGCCGGCCCCGGCGGGGGGGGATTCCGGGCGTGGCAGGGAGGCCCCCGAGTGCGGGTCGATCGCCCCGATCCGGCCGTCCGGGCCCAGCACCAGCAGCGACTCCCCATCCGGCCCGAAGGCGATCGCCCGGGGGGAATCGACCGCCAGGCGACCCTCGACGGGGCCGATCCGGCTCGGGTCCCAGAGCCGGACGGCACCGTCTCGGCCGGCGCTGGCGAGGATCCGGCCGTCGGGGCTGAAGGCGACGCACCAGACCCGGTCGGTATGCCCGGCCAGGGCCGCGATCGAGCGGCGTCGGTCCACGTCCCAGAGCCAGACCGCGTGGTCGTCGGTCGCCCCGGCCAGGGTGCGGCCGTCGGGGCTGAAGGCGACCGACTGGATCGAGCCGCCGACGGCGACGAGCCTCCCGACCGCCCGGGGGGCCTCGGGGTCGAACAGGTCGACGATGCCCCCCCGGCCGGCGGCCGCCAGGGTGCGGCCGTCCGGGGCGAAGGCGGCCCCGAAATAGCTCTGCGAGCGGCGGTCGGCCGGGACGAAGTCCGCGGGCCCGGGCCGCCTCGTCAGCGAGACTTCCCGGCCGCTCCCCGGCTTCAGGTCGAACAGGTTGAGCATCGAACCGTAGCCGACGACGGCCATCCCCCGGCCGTCTGGCGAGACGGCGAACCCCTCGCACTGGTCGAGCCCGATCGGCCAGCGTCCCAGGGGCTGGCCGTCGCGCGAGTCGAAGGCCAGGACCGCACCGGCCCGGTCGAGGGTCAGGAGGGATCGGCCATCCGGAGAGAATTCGGCGCCGAAGACCCAGTCGTCGTGCCCGTCGAGGACCAGGCGGGGGGCGTGTCCCCTGGCGTCGAGGTCGAAGACGCGGGCGGTGCCGTCGTCGCTGGTGGTGACGATCGAGCGGGCGTCGGGGCTGAACCGGACGCCGTTGACCTCGTCGTCGTGGGCCTGGATCGTTCGAAGCAAGGCCCCCGACCTCGGGTCCCAGAGGCGGGCGGTCCCGTCCTTGCCCGCGGAGGCGAGGATCCGGCCGTCGGGGCTGAAGCGGACGTGGTAGACGTCTTCCCGGTGCCCCAGCAGCGGGGGGCGATGCCCCCCGGCCTGGGCGTCGAGCAGCCGCCAGGCGAAGTCGGGGCCGGGGGACGCCCCGGGCTCGGGCCGGTGGCGATCGAGCGCCCTGCGGGCCTCCCGGGCGTTGCCCCGGTGGAGGGCCCTCCTGGCGGCGACCAGATCGCCGGGGTACGCCCACCGGTCCGGCTCGGTCGGCGGGGCGGCCTCGTGCGGGGCGGGTTTGGGCACGGGCGCGGGCGCGGGCCTCGCGGCGACCTCCGAGACGGATCGGGCCCCGTCCGGCGGCGGTCGATCATCCGGTTGATTCTGAGCGGCCAGCAGGGCGATGGTGCCGGCAGTGATCGCCGAGAACGCCGAGGCGATCGTCGCCGGCCTCCTCGCCAGGTTCCGGGCCTTTCGGAGGAGCGAGCCGTTGCGGACAGCCAAGGGCGAGGAGCCGTCGAGCCATCGGCGGAGGTCGTCGGCCAGGGCGTCGGCGTCGGGGTAGCGGTCGGCGGATCGGGGGGCGAGGGCCCTCAGGCAGATGGCCTGCAGCGCCGACGGGACGTCGGGCCGGAGCCGCCCCGGCGGCGTCGGCCGCGATCGGGCGGCGTTGGCCAGGGTTTCCAGGGTGTTCCCGCCCGGATGCGGGGCGCGTCCGCAGAGGATCGCATAGAGGATCGCACCGAGCCCATAGACGTCGGCCTGTGTGCCGATGCGGCCGAGTGACGGGTCGGCCTGCTCGGGGGCCATGTAGGGGGCCGAGCCGAGGGGGGCGAGGCTGTTGCTGCCGCCGCCCGGCTCGTCGAGGAGCTTGGCCAGCCCGAAGTCCAGGACGCGAGGGACGAACGGCAGGGTGTCGGCCTCGGGGCGGTCGAGCCGGTGGAGCAGCACGTTGCTCGGCTTCAGGTCGCGGTGCAGCACCCCCCGGCGGTGAGCATGGGCCACGCCCGTGGCCAGCATCAACGCGATCCGGGCGGCCTCGGCGGGGTCGACCGGCCCGGGGCGATCGGCGAGCCATTCGGCCAGCGTCGGCCCGTCGCAGAAGGGAGAGACGAGGTAGACGATCGACGACTCCTCGCCGACCTCCAGCAACGGGACGACGTTGGGGTGGTCGAGCATCGCCGCGGCCTGGGCCTCGCGGAGGAAGCGACGGCGGACCTCGTCGTCGGGCAGGAACTGCGGCCTGGGGAGCTTCAGGGCCACCCGGCGCCCGGCGTGAGGGTCGACGGCCCGGTAGACGACGCCGAAGCTTCCCCGGCCCAGCTCGCCCTCGATCGCGAACCGGCCGAACCGCCCTGGATGCCCGTCGAGCCCCGGCCATCCCCGGCCCCTCGGCCAGACGCGCTCCATCAGGCGGAGCACATCCATCTCTCCGAGGAGGGGCGGGGATGCGTCGTTGCCCGGCTCCGGTTCCGACTCGGCGGGCATTCTCCCCGAGGCGAGCCGCTCGTCGAACCGGGCGAGCCGATCGGCCAGCCGACCGTCGTCGGTGCCGGCCGGGCCGTCGGGGCCGTCGTCCCTCGGCTCGGGATCGGGGATCATCCCTCGAGCCCCTCCCCGGCCAGTTCGCCGCGGAGTCGGCGGATCGCGCGGAGCCAGCGATTCCGCGCCGCGACGTTGGAGCAGCCGAGCCGACGCCCGAGTTCCTCGAAGGAGCACTCCTCGATGTGCCTCCAGAGGACCAGGCGCGCGTCCTGATCGTCGAGCCGGCCGATCGCCTCGCGAAGCGCCCGCTCCTCGTCCCGGTGTACGGCCTTCGTGCCGGGAGACGGCGAGTCGATCGCCAGCGCCCGCAGCCTATCCGGCTCGGTGTGGATCGGCACCTCCCGATCCACGGAGCGCTTCTCGGTCCCCCGGAACTTGCGGACGGCGTGGGCGATCTGGTGTTCCAGGATCCTCCGGAGCCAGGCGAGCAGGTCTTCCGGCGACCTGCCTTCGAAATGGTCGAACCGCTGGACGGCGACCATCATCGCCTCCTGCACCACGTCCGAGGCCCCTTCCTTGGCTCGGACGGCCCTGCCCATGGTCCTCCTCGCCTCGGCCAGCAGGGCCGGCCGATGGTCCTCGATCGCCATGACCCCGGCCCTGCCCTTCGGGGCGCCCCGGCGGGCCTCTCCGTCTCGTCCCGGCGTGTTGGCAAGGCTCATGGGTCGTCCCGGATCGTCGATGCCATCGGAACTCGTTTCGCCACCGGACATTTTGGCGGCCGGACGCCGGACGATCCACCGGAATCTCGCGCCGATCGGGCCGCGATGTCGAGAATTCTCGACGCGAAGGTTCAGGAATGCCGGCCGACGGGACTCTCTCCAACGTGGGCACTCCGACGCCGGAGATCGGGCGGACGGGGACCGTGCCCACGCGGCTCGATGCTCGGTCTCTGGAGGCCTCCGGTTCGAGGCCTCGGCGTCTCCCCCCAGGAAGCCTTTCCAACCCACGGAGATACACCATGATCCGCCGCGTCCTTTGGGTCGTTTCCCTGGCCGGGTTCGTCCTGTCCGACGCTCCAAGCGTGCTGGCCCAGTCGGAGGACACCTTCGAGGTGATGCTGGTCAAGGGGGTCGCCGTCGACCTGGAGGAGGACAGCGACGAGATCTTCTTCAAGGTCGACGGAGAACATCGCCGCGGCCAGCCGGACGGGGACGGCGACTACATCCGGTTCGGGGGCAGCCACCCGACGACCCGAGCGATCAATCAGACGCTCTTCACGGACAAGGCGGCGGGCTACAGCACGACGTTCGAACTCTGGGAGCAGGATCGCGAGCCCGTCGATCCGCATGAACACCTCGGCACGTGCAAGATCACGATCAACGCCGCCGGCCGGATGGTGATCGAGCCGATCAAGGGAGTCGTGGTCAAGCCCGAACCGGAGGACAACATGCTCGTCGTGACCTTCAACAACACGGACGGGTGCATTTATCAATTGTATTTCAGGAAAATCCGGATCGAGGCGCCGTGACGACGCCTCATCGCCCTCGAGGCGTCCTCCGTCGAGGGAGGAAGGGGCCGAGGCAATGCGCCCCGCCGTGCTTCACTTCGGCCGCGAAACGCAGGATGCCGTTCCCTGCGGCACAGCTTCCAGGTCACCAAGAACAGATCGAGAAATATGATGAGCAATCTTCTGATTCGATTCCGAGTCCTCGGCTTTGCCTCGGTCCTGTGGATCCTGGGCGGATCTGTCGCCGAGGCCGGGCTGCTGATGGCGGGGGGAATCCTGACGAACGAATTCGACGGGACGGACCGGTTCCTCCGCCGCTACTCGTTCGACGGCCAGATGACCGATGAACTTCAATTGACGTTCGACGATGTCTACGGCCCCGGATTCTCGATGGCGGTCGTGGGCTCTCGCGTGTTCGTGGCCACGGGCGGGTTCGGCGGACTCAACGGCGGGCGGAACATCCTGGAGGTCGACACCAATTCGGGGCTCGCGTCCTTCGCATTCGCCCACGGCGGGGCGCTGGACCCGACCCCGAGACTCACGGCGATCGGGTCGAACCTGCTGATCTCCACGAAGCAATCCGGCACCGCCAACCTGCAGGAGTACACCGCGGCGGGAGCCTTCGTCGGATTCTACGCCGTCCCGGACGTGTTCCCCTACAGGAACGCGGAGGACGTCGCGTACGCCAACGGCGAGATCTCGCTCTGGGGCAACGCCAACACGGGCGCCGACCCCATCGGGTTCTTCGAAGCGAAGCAGGATCTGGAACTCGATCGTTCCTTCACCCCACCGATCTCCGCCTCGCTCTTCGATATCGACGAAATGAGCGGGGATCTCTGGATCATGCAAGGTCGGCGGAACTTCCTTCGAGGTCGCGAAGGAGAAGGGTTCGAGGGACGGTTTCTTTCCAGGAGCAACGTGCAGGGGTTCGCCGTCCTGACGACGGCCGTCCCGGAACCGGGCACGTTCACCCTGCTGCTCTCCGGGCTGCCGTTCGTCGCGGTCGTCCTCTGGCGGCGGTCGGCTCGAAGGGCCTGACGCCCGGTTGCCCCGGCCGGGACTCGAGCGTGGGGGGCCCCGATTTCCTTGCTGGGCGATCGGGGCCGACCGGCCCGAGCTCGCGGTCGATCGGGCACCCGATGGAGGAGGACGGGCGGAAGGCGGGGCGAGCGCCCCTTCAGTCGGCCCGGCCGGTGAGGCGCTTGATGTAGGAGACTTCCTCGGGGCGGTAGGGGGTGCCGTCGGGGCGGAAGATGTCGTGGAACCAGACGGGGGGCTCGGACTCGTAGGGGTCTTGCCAGGAGTCCCAGGGGTAGATGGTGTTCGACTTGCCGGCGACGAAGCCCCAGCAGTAGGCGCCGACGTCCTGGTCCTTGAAGTAGCCGAGGACGGGGTCGAAGGTGCTGCCCTGGGGGCGGGCCATGAACTCGGTGCAGAGGAGGGGCCGGCCGTAGCGGCGGAGGTTCTCGACGCACTGGGCGGCGCGGTCGACCGGGTCGTAGGTGTGGAAGGTGATGACGTCGGACTGCTCGATCTGGACGCGCTCGGTGGGGGAGAGGCGGTCGGGGTCGGACCACTGGCCGATCCAGACGCCGGAGGTGAGCGGCTGGCTCGGGTTGGCCGAGCGGGCCCAGGTGAAGCAGCGTTCGAGCAGTTCGAGCGTGCGCTCGCGCTTGCCCTCGGGCTCGCGGTCGAGGTTGTTGCGGCCGTAGCTGTTGTCGTTGGTGTTGTCCGGCTCGTTCCAGAGGTCCCAGGCGTGGACGCGGGGGTCGTCCTTGAAGCGGGAGATGACGCCGACGGTGTAGTGGACGAGCAGGGGTTCGCGCTCGGGCGACATCAGGTCGTCGGCGCCGGGGGACTGGACCCAGCCGGAGTTGTGCAGGCCGGGGGCCGGGTCGCGCTGGGGGCCGAGCCTCGGGTGGGGATCCCAGACGCTGTCAAACAGGACGAACATGACGCCGATGCCGTGGCGGTCGGCGATGTCGAGGAACTGGTCGAGGCGTTCGAGGAACCCCTCGGCGTCCTGCTCCCAGAGCAGGTGATGCAGATAGACGCGGACGCTGGTGAAGCCGAGATCCTCGGCCCAGCCGAGCTCTCGGTCGATGGTCTCGGGGTCGAAGGTGTCGGCCTGCCACATCTCGAGCTGGTTGATGGCGGTGCTCGGGTTGAAGTTGCAGCCGACGAGCCAGGGGAGGCCGTCGTACCAGGCGTTCGCCTGCTCGGGGGTCCAGCGTTCGCGGCCCGGGGCCCGGTCCTGGTCCTGGTCCTGGGCCCATGCCTGCGGGGTGGGCGAGCCGGCCAGGGGGATGGCGAGCGAAATCAGGATCAGGACCAGGACGCTGAGGGGGCGGGAGCAGCGGGTGCTCATGGGACCTCCGATCGGTCGCCGGCCGGTGGCGGGCCGGGGCGGGGCGGGCTCCGGGGAGCCGTTGGGGGGCGTTCGATCCCCTCGGGCGAGGGCGGCCCGGGGGCGAGCACGCCCGGGAATCGGCCAATGCTCGGCTCAGGGTATCAGCATCCGGTCAGCCGATCAACGCGCGAGCGGCGCCCGCCCGGGACCGGGAGGGGCGCCCCGCTCCCGGTCGCCGGCCGTTGCCCGATCGAGGGGCACCCCCCGGGGCGATGGGCCTGAGGCCGGGGGCGGCGGAGCGGGGAGTCGTCGGGCGGGACGGACGGGGGGGAGTGCGAGATTGGTGTGAACGGGTGTACATAGAATTTGCTGAATAAATATTTTACTTCCTTCTTGACGGCAATTGCCCGGATTCTTTATTTAGAAGGGGGCGACGATCGTCGTGAGGTCGTCCCCGATTTTTTTCCGAGTCGACTCTTCTGAAAATCAAAAAGGTTTCGAGAACACCCTCGTGACGAGACTGATGTTCGGGCGCGTTACGCGTGGATTGGTGACGGTCGGATCTCTTGCGGTCGGTTCGGTGTTGGCGGGATGCGGGACCTCGGAGCCTGCTCGCGAATACACGGTGCCCGAGGGAGCGACGGCCGAGGAGACCAGCCCCGGCGAGCCGATCACCCCCCCCAGCTACCAGGAGTCTTCCGGGCTTCCTGGCCCCCCTCCCGGCCCTCCGGTCGTCGAGTAATCGGCGGCGGGGACGGGCCAACGTGGTTCTTCCTCTCCCAACGTCCTGCGGTTGCGGCCGCCGATCCCGGGCCTCGGGGCCGATCGGGCGGGGGCCGCCGCGCCACTCCATCTCCCTTCTCATGGACTCGCGGAGGAATCCTCAAAATGACGACGAGACGTCGCGCCTTCACCTTGATCGAATTGCTGGTGGTCATCGCCATCATCGGTGTCCTGATCGCGTTGCTCCTGCCCGCGGTGCAATCGGCCCGAGAGGCGGCCAGGCGGGCCCAGTGCACGAACAACCTGAAGCAGATTGCGCTGGCCACGCATAATTATCATGACGTGAACAACACGGTGCCGTCCGGGAGCCTCTGGCCCTGCCCCGGGGCGGACGGGTGCTGGGGCTGGGGGGCCGCGCCGCTGCTCGGCGTGCTGCAATACATCGAGCAGGGGACGCTCTTCAACGCGTATAACGCGTCGCTCGGGGTGATGGGCAACACGACGGCGGCGCCGAACCTGTGGCTGGGCAACTCGACGGTGTTCAACACGTCGATCGCGTCGTTCATGTGCCCTTCGGACACCCCGGAGGTGACCTCGCCGGTGACGAACTACCTGGGGAACCTGGGCGGCCCCTTCTCGCTCGGCGGCTACAGCGGGACGATCATCCCGAGCCGCCATTCGCCCTGGGACTATCCGGCCGAGGAGTCGGACCTGCTGAGCACGGCGCGGCCCGTCGGGTTCGCGGCGATGCGAGACGGGACCAGCAACACGGCCCTCTGGAGCGAGGGGATTACCGGGACGACCGGCAGCGTGACGACCGGGATGGGCCAGGGAGAGCTTCGGGGGGTCTTCACCTCGAACTTCAACAACCGGACCCGGTCGCCGGCGACGGTGATCGCGCTGCTCGGGGCCTGCGACGCCCTCCCGCCCGGCACCGCCTCGATCCGGAACGACCGCGGCGTGGGATGGCAGTACACCTATCCCGGATACGTGAACAACCTTTACAACCACGTCGGCCCGCCCAACAGCCGGCGGTGCACGAACGCCCCGCCGAACACCTGGTCGCTCGACCTCTGGGGCACCGAGCCGCCGTCGAGCTTCCATCCGGGGGGCGTGAACCTGGCGATGGCCGACGGCTCGGTCCGCTTCGTCAAGGAGACGGTGGGCCTGGAAGCCTGGTGGGCGCTCGGCACGAAGGCGGGCGGCGAGGTGATCAGCGCCGATGCGCTCTGATCGCGGGTCGTCTTGCCGGGCGGCATGGCCGTGACCAGGGGCGTAGACGCCCCGCGAGATCACGTGGACGTGGCCATTCCATCCGGCCGGGACGTGATTGACGGAGGTCGTGGATCGGAGTCGAGGGGCTGGAGGAGACTCGCTCAACGGTGGGCGGCTCCCGGCCCCTCCTCACCTCCTCGGCGGTCGTCGCCGGGAGGGACGGGGCCGGGTTGACCATCCGGGGCTCAATCCTCGAACACGTTCGCCCCGGTGGGGGCGGTGTTCCCGAGGATCAGGCTCAGCGAGAGCAGCAGGTTGCCGCGGTTGAAGACGCCCCCTCCGCGCTCGCCCGCACGGTTGCGGAGCACCTGGCTCTGGGTCAGGGTCGTCGTGCCGGCGTTGTAGATGCCGCCGCCGTCGGCCGTCGCGACGTTGAAGCGGAACCGGCTCCGCGAGGCGTTCAGGACGCTGTCGCTGGCGTTGTAGATGCCGCCCCCTTCGAGGGCGCGATTCTCCTCGATCGCGCTGTCGATGACCGTCAAGCGGCCGGGCATGCCGGCCGATTCGCGTTGGTTGTGGATCCCTCCGCCAGATTGGGCGGTGTTGTCCCGGATCTGGCTGCCCCTGATCGTCGCGGTGCCGCGGTTGGAGAGGCCTCCCCCCTCTGGGGCATCGTTGCCGCGGATCTCGACGCCGGTGATCGTGGCCGTGCCGCTGTTGAAGAGGCCGCCGCCGGTGCCATCCCACGCCGAGTTGAAGATGAAGTGGGAGCCGGAGATGGTCGCGGTGCCGTCGTTATAAAGGCCGCCGCCGTCGTGGCCCGCCGAGTTGAAGATGAAGTGGGAGCCGGAGATGGTGACGGTGCCATAATTATACAGGCCACCGCCCCGGCCCTCATACCGCCAGTCGTTGATGGCCGAGTTTCCGCGGAAGGTGGAGCCGGAGATGGTGGCGGTGCCATCGTTATCGAGGCCGCCGCCCATGCCCCCCTCCGCCAGGTTGTCGGTGAAGGTGGAGTTGGAGATGATCACCGTGCCGTCGTTATGCAGGCCGCCGCCCCGGCCCTCAAACCGCCACTCGCTTCTGGACCAGTTTCCGCTGAAGGTGGAGTCGGAGATGGTCGCGGTGCCGGAGTTTGAAAGGCCGCCACCGCTGCCATCCCGCGCCAAGTTGTCGCGGAAGGTGGAGCCGGAGATGGTCGCGGTGCCGCTGTTGTCGAGTCCGCCGCCCCTCGCCGCCTCGTTGTCGCGGAAGTGGGAGTCGGAGATGGTGACGGTGCCGAAGTTTGAAAGGCCGCCGCCCCCCCCCGCTGAGTTTCCGCTGAAGGTGGAGTCGGAGATGGTGGCGGTGCCGCCGTTGTCGAGCCCGCCGCCCGACCCCGCCGAGTTGTCGCTGAAGGTGGAGCCGGAGATGGTGGCGGTGCCACTACTAGAAAGACCGCCGCCCTCCCACGCATCGTTGTCGCTGAAGGTGGAGCCGGCGATGGTGGCGGTGCCGCCGTTATACAGGCCGCCGCCGCGGTATCCCGTCGAGTTGAAGGTGAAGGTGGAGCCGGCGATGGTGGCGGTGCCATCGTTATACAGGCCGCCACCGTCGCCATCGCCCGCCTCCACCGAGTTGTCGCTGAAGGTGGATCCGGAGATGGTCGCGGTGCCGTCGTTATACAGTCCGCCACCGCTGCCATCCCACGCTGTGTTGTCGCTGAAGGTGGAGTCGGAGATGGTCGCGGTGCCGTCGTTGGCGAGTCCGCCCCCGGACGCGGCCGAGTTGAAGGTGAAGTGGGAGTCGGAGATGGTCGCGGTGCCGCGGCTAAAAAGCCCGCCGCCCATCGCCGCCGAGTTCCCGCTGAAGGTGGATCCGGAGATGGTCGCGGTGCCGCTGGTATAAAGGCCGCCGCCTTTGCCCTCCCACGCGGTGTTGTTGCTGAAGTGGGAGTCGGAGATGGTCGCGGTGCCGTGGTTAGAAAGCCCGCCGCCGCTGCCCCGATCCGTCCGGAAGTCGCTGTCGCCTCCCCTGCCCTCCCACGCTGTGTTGTCGCTAAAGGTGGAGTTGGAGATCGCTGCCGTACCGCTGTTAAACAGGCCGCCGCCGCCGGTTGAGGTGGCCGTGTTGCCGGAGACGATGACGTCGGTGAGGGCCAGTGATCCCTCATTGAAGATTCCGCCGCCGCTTGCGGACTGACCGCCGGTGATCGTCAGGCCGGAGAGGGTGATCTTGGCGCCGGCCGAGACGACGAAGACGGAGAAGTCGGGCGTGCCCTCGGCGGTGCTGCGGGCGACGGTCAAGATCTCGGCGCCGGGGCCGGTGATCGTCAGTTCGCCCGTCAAGGCGGGGAGGGCCGTGGTCAGCTCGATGGTGCCGGCCAGGTCGTCGGCGAAGACGATGTCGTCGGCGCGGTCGGGGGCGGCGTTGGCCTGCACGATCGCCCAGCGGAGCGAGCCCTCGCCGTCGGGGTCGAGGTTCATCACCTCGAAGGTCGACAGCAGCGTCCGGTCCTCCAGGATCTCCAGCCGGATGCCGGATCGGCGGCGTCGTGCCCCGGTCCCGCGATGCAGGGATCGGGGTCGGAGATCGCCGGGGCGTGGTGAGTCTGAGGTGTTGCCAATGCGTCGATGAATGGCGTCGGTCGCTTCCCTGAAGAGTCTCATCGGTGCTCCCTCGCGATTGATGCGCGGACGTTCCCCGTCGGCCTCGCGTCACGCGACGCGAGTCCGTGTCGTCTGCACTGCCTTCGGCGTCCGTGTTCAAACCGTTCCACTGTCGCGTCCGCCCGGAGCGACCCCGGGCCGCACGGGATCCGGAGGGTCGGCTCCGGGGGCCGGGCTCAGGAGGTCATTGCCCGGCGGCGACGACGTTTCCAGAGCAGACCCAGGCCCGCCACGGCACCCGTTGCCGTCAGCGCCAGGCTGGATGGCTCGGGGATGGGGTACAGGCGGATCTGGAACGAATCGCCGGAAGCGAGGCCATTGAGGGCGATCCTCCAGTCCAGGATCGGATCGATCGGCCCGCCCGCGTCGCCGAGGACCAGGGCGTCGAAGGGTTCGATCGTCGGATTGAAGGACACGAGCGCCCTTGTGGGCGAGAACGACCTCAGCGAAAGGCCGCCGGTGGCGCCCGGGATGATCTGCCAGTTGTCTGGGTCGCCCAGCTCCCAGGTCGCGGCGCCTTCGAGTGCGACGATGAAGCCGGACCAGGGGAGCCCGGTCAGGTTGAGGTGGAAGCCGCTGAAGGAGAGCGTCGGGTCCGTATCATCCGGCCCCAGCAGGACATCCAGGAGGACCGGCTGCATGGCGTACCAGTCAACATCGATGTCGAGCTTGTTGGGGCTGGAGAAGTCGTAGACGACGTTGCCGTTGTCCTCGAGGACGGTGATCGTGGCCGCTTCCAGAGCTCGGCCGTCAAAACCAGCCGTCAGCCAGATCAATGCCGCAATGACGACAGCGACACCGCTCCTCTGCATCGCAAATTTACTCTTGGCGCTTCGATATTCCATCGGATGTCCCTCACGCTTCACTCTTCAAAAGACCCTACCGCACTGCCGGGAGGCCCCAGCCAGAGATGGGGGCAAAAAGAAAAAGGCCTCGCGAAGCGCATCAAGCAGCTCCGTGAGGCCTTCATGACCGTCCCCGCCGACCAACTTGGTTCGTGAGGAGTGAGTATCGGTATAATCCAGATGGTTGGCCCAGGTCAACAGGACTGCGCATGCTGTTGTCGAGAACCGTGTTGTGTTGTGCAATGTCAACATGTTTAATAAGGGAAGTTTTTGGTTTCTTTGACGGGATTGCGTGTCTGCTCGACCTCGGCGATGTGGCAAGGGCACTGCCCCCCTTGTCCGCAAGACCCTTCGGTTGCCATACTTAATCCGCAGGGGACAGGACGTGCCGTCCTCGGGAAGGGATGTGGGCTACCCTTTGGCTCCGCGACATTGAGGAACTCCCCGTGATGCGCGATTTCTGGTTTTCCGGTTCCCGTCTGGTGCTTGGCGCGGCCCTGATGGCGATGGCCGGGTGCAACGGGGGGGGCTCGGACGGCTCGTCGACGGCCTCGGGGGTGGGGGCGGGAGGCAGTGCGCCGCCGCCGCCGCCGATCATCGACCCGAATGCGCCGCCGCCCCCCCCGGCGGCGGGGGACGCTCCGGGCGGGCAGCCGGTGCAGCTCCGCAGGACGATCGGCCAGACGACCGACGACGTGCGCGACTTCGACGCCGAGATGCAGAGCGGTCAGAATATCCAGGTCTCGACCGGCAAGATCACGGCGAAGGACCCGATCACGCTGCAGGGCAACGCCTATGTGTCGATCATCGGCCAGGCGGCCGTCCTGCAGATCCAGCACGCCGTGAATCTGTACCAGGCGCTGAACGACCGCTATCCGGCCGACTTCGAGGAGTTCAAGCGCGAGATCCTCGACGCCAACGGCATCCGGCTGCCCCAGCTCCCGGCCTATCAGGAGTATGCCTACAAGGCCGACACGCACGAGCTCGTGGTCCTGGAATATCCGGATCGGATGGAGACGCTCCGCGAGCAGGTCCGCGGGGGGGCCCCTTGAGCGCGAGCCCCCGGCCGTGATCCCGAGCGTGTCGGCCCCCCTCCGCCCGTCCCCGGTTCCGGGCCCCCCTGCCCCCCCGGGATCGCGGGCGAGGGCCGGGGGCGCGAGGGGCTCGCCGATCCGATGCTCGGGCGCTATCGGGCCCGGGAGAAGCGGGCCATGTAGCCGGCGACGTTCTCGGGGGAGCCGCCGGCGGGGACGCTGGTGACGTCGATCCGGGTGACCTTCCAGGTCTGGGGGTCGACCTCTCGGAAGCCGATGGAGAAGCCGATGCCGGGCAAAGGGGTGGCGTTGTAGTCGGTGCCGAGGCCGGAGGAGCGCTCCTCCCACTGGGCCTGGGCGAGGAAGTCGGCCTTGCCCATGCGGGTGGCCCGGCCGGCCTGGACCTCGAGCTGGGCGATCCGGACGAACTCGAACTCGACGTTGGCGAGCGTGCCGCGCAGGAGGGCCTTGGAGAGCATGCCGATCTGCTTCTCGAACTCTGGGGCCAGGTGCGACTCGAAGCGCTCGAAGTCGCTCGCCTTGACGGCGTCGGCCATGTCGTAGATGGCCAGCTCGATGCGCTCGCGGTCGGTCACCCAGAGCTGCTCGATCACCAGCACCGTCCCCGCCAGCCCGAGCATGGCCGCCGCCCAGGCGAGATGCCTGCCCTGCTGCGAGAACCGCACGCGGATCAGGAAGCCGACGGCCAGCAGGGCAAACAGACCGGCCAGGGGCCACGGGTCTTCGGCGAGCCAGGTCCAGGTCATGGGTCGGGTCCTCTGTCGGGGCGTTTCGGCTGCGATGGCGGCCGCAACTGCGGTCGCGATGGCGAGGGCGGTCGCCTTGCATTCCGTCGCGGAGCGGTTGGACTCGGCCGGGGGAAACCGAGGCGAACCCCGCGGACTCAAGGCGGTTTCGGCACCGGGGAGACATGGCCGGGGGGAATCGCCTCCCGACACTTGTACGATAGGCGCGCGCGGTCGCCAAGGCCAGCCCTCGGCGTCCGAGAAACGGTCGAGGCGGGGCGGTCTCTCCCGGGACGGGCGAAGGGGGGGCGGGGCCGCCGGTCGCTCGCCGGCCGGGCGGACCGCCCCGAGGTCGGCGCGCGCGAAACCGGCGCGGTGCCGGGCGGTGGGCCGGGCAACGCGCCGGAATGTTCGGATCGAATGGGATCGGTCGATGAGCCGGTCGATCCGACGGTCGGCCCGTCGGTCCGGCCGGCTCGGGCTCGCTCAGCGCTGGCGGACGAGCAGGCCGAGGGTCACGCCGACGAGGACGCCGATGCCGAAGGCCGTGCCGACGGACTGCATGGGGTTGCTTCGGACGAGGTCTTCGGCCTCGCCGTACTGGTCGTAGAACGAGGACCGGGCGTTCTCGTAGCCGCTGCGGAGGTGCTCGCCGGCGTAGTGGGTGGCGTGCTGGAAGCGCTCGGCGGCGGCGGAGAGGCCGGCGGCCCCCTGGTTGATCAGGGTGTCGAGGTGCTTCTCGATCGACTCGCGCGACTCGCCGGTCTTGCGCTGGATGTTGCCGATCAGTTGATCGACGTTCCCCTCGGCGAATTCGAGGTCCTGGTCGCTGAGCTGACCCCACTTCTGCTTGAGCTGTCCTTTGATCTCGTTCCAGTGGCCCTGAAGCGTCTGGGCATTCATGGTCGTGTCTCCTTCTCTGACAATCACGGGTGCGACGGGTTGGCGGGCGCCGTTGGTTGAGGTGCCCGGTCGGATCGGGGCCCGGGATGATCGATCCCTGGGATCGAACCGCCCGGGCGGGGCGATCCGGGGGCACGCGCTCGGCCTTCGGATCGGACCATCAATCCCGGGCGGCAGACCCGACCGGGCATGGCCGCCGGGCTTACCTGCGGGGATCATGCAGCAACTGGAATGCCGAACCTCCGGCGATGCGATGATTGCGGAGTCGGCATCCGAGTTGCAAGAAGGGTACTCATGTTTCGCTTCGACCCGGCTGTCGGCGATGTCCAGGGGTCAAGGGGGCCGATCGGGCCCTCGGCCGCGAGCGAGCCGCCGGATCGGGAGTTGCGAGGGGAATATGACGCATCCGATCCTGCCTTGCTTGCAACACGGCAACCGGGAGAGAGGAAGACCATCATGGCGACCCGCAAGAAAGGCTCGTCGAGCAATGGGCGGAACGTCCAGCAGCGAGCCCGGAACGAGAAGGAACAACTGGCCGAGCGGCTCTCGGAGCGGTCCGCCGAGTTGGCCGAACACGCCGAGTCCCTCGCCCAGCACGCCCAGGAGATGGCCATGCACGCCGATCAACGCTTCCGCCGAGTGGTCGACCGCCGACCGATGACTTCCGTCTGGACGAGCTTCGGCCTGGGAGTGGGCCTCGGCCTGGCGCTGGTGGCGTTGGTGCCGGCCCGATCGCGACACGGCGGGGCCGGTGGCTGGTCGCTGGATGACCTGTCTGGTTCACTGGAGGGCCTGGGCCGGCGCGCCGAGCGGTTGGGCCGGTCGGCCGCGCATCAGGCGTCGGACTATGCCCACGACCTGGGGCACTCGGTGTCTCGGCGGGCCCGGAAGGCGGCCGATTCGCTGGGCTTCTAATGACGCGTCGGACCGACCGAGCGAGCGAGAGAGAGAGGAAGGCCGACCGTGGCATCATCCCACCCCACACGACCGGACCAGGCCGAGGTCGAGCAACTGCGTCGCGAGATGGCGCGGATCCGCCGCGAGATCCACGCCGACGTCAACGTCGCGGCCGAGCACCTGGAAGCCACCTTGAACTGGCGAGGCTACGTGCGCAACGCCCCCTGGCCGGCCGCCGGGGCGGCCTTCGGCGTCGGGTTCCTGGCCGCCTGGCTGCTGGTCCCTCGCCGCCGGATCCGGGTGGTCGAGCGCGATCGAGGCCGGTCGTCGCGCCGCCCGCCGCGTTATGAAGAGCAGAAGGAGCAGGAGAAGGAGGTCCAGCGCAAGGGGGTGGTCTCCATGGCGCTGGGGTTCCTGGCGCCGATCGCCCTGCGGGCCGCCCAGAATTACGCGATCCAATTCGTCGAAGACCGGCTGCTGGCCCCGTCCGCGGGGATGGGGTCGACGCCGGAGGAGGAAGCGCGCCGTGTTCAACCGGATCACCCAGCACCTGGGCGTCCCTTCTGACGCCCCGACCGCCGAGCAGGCCCGAGAGGCCGCCGCGGAACTGTCGGCCAGGGCCCAGGAGGGCTACAGCCAGGCCCGCGAGGGCCTGGAATCGGCCCTGGCCACGACCCGAGAACAGATCGTCCGCCACCCGGCCCGGTCGCTGGCCGCGGCCATGGCCATGGGAGTCCTGATCGGATGGTTCATCAAAAGACGTTGACATTCTTCGGCGTTGAGGTCCCGGACAGCCTGCAGGGCAGCCTGACCGAGCTGGGGCACGACATGCTCACGCTGGCCGACCTGCAGGTCCGGCTGGCGAAGACCGACCTCAACGCCACGGTCCGGGAGGCCCGGGGGCCGGCCATCGGCCTGGTCGTCGGCCTGGTCGTGCTGCTGGCCTGCGTGCCGATCGGCCTGGTCGGCCTGGCCGAGCTGATCGTCTGGGCCGAATGGCTCCCCCGGTTCGGCGCCTATCTGGCCGTCGCCGGCGGGGCCGCCCTGCTCGCCGCCCTGCTCTCCTGGCTCTGCGTCCGATCCCTCTCCCGGAGCGGCAGCTCCTTCGAACGCTCGAGGCAGGAGCTTCGGCGCAACGCCAACTGGATCGTCCGGGTCGTCAGCGAAGGCGGCAGCTTCCGCCTCCGCCAGCCGTCGTACTGGAGCCGGTATCGCTGAGAGCGCGAGGCGGAGGTCCGCACGGCGAATCCCACGGAAATGATGAAGGGGAGGTCCGCACAGCGGACCCTACGAAGCGTGTAGGGTCCGCTGTGCGGACCTCCGCGAACTCGCCATGGAGGCCATTGACGCAAGGGGTGTTGACAATCAAGATCCTGGTGCTTCAATCGGTCGCGTATGCCGATCTGCAAGATTCTTGCCTTCGAATTTGAGAGCACGAGGGTTGCCCCATTACAGGCGATTCTTCGTCCCCGGTGGGACCTATTTCTTCACCGTCGTCACCGAGCGTCGCATCCCATTGCTTTGCATCGAGGCCGCGCGTCGGCACCTCCGCCAGGCCATGAGCGACTGCCGACGACGGTGGCCGTTCCGGATCGAAGCGATCGTGCTGCTACCGGATCACCTCCATACCGTCTGGTCGTTGCCTCCGAACGATGCGGATTACTCAACCCGCTGGGCCTGGATCAAGAAAGAGTTCACCATCGCCTGGCTCGACGAGGGTGGCTCGGAATGCGAGGTGAGCGACTCGAAGCGACGCCATCGCCGTCGAGGTGTCTGGCAGCGCCGATTCTGGGAACATTGCATCGACGACGAGGATGATCTGGCCAGGCACGTCGATTACATTCATTTCAATCCGGTCAAGCACGGTCTGGTTCGCTGTGCTCGCGATTGGCCCTATTCGACCTTCCACCGTTTTGCCCAACGCGGTGCCTATCCCTTGGACTGGGGTTGTGCGACTGAGCCTCCCCCCACCGTGAAATCTCTCGACAGTACGGCGATGGAGTAACCTGGGGTTTCCATCACTATGTGCCTAATCCCCATGAAAAAAGCGTTGATGAAATGGGGAGGTCCGCACAGCGGACCCTACGGGACTGGGGGAGGCGGAGGGCACACCGGGCACTTTCGAGGGTTTATGGAGCGATCGAACGGGGAGAGCCGGGGGACGACGGATCGAGGTGGACGTGGGTCGAGCCGTTGCTGCCGAGGGGGGAGCGGAGCTCGATGACGCGGTCGGCGCGGCCCTGGGTGAGGAAGGCGGTCAGGTCGACGCCGAGGTCGCGGAGCGAGGCGAGGTGGTCGCGGCGGTGGGCGTCGTCGAGGGCGAGGGCGGAGCGATTTTGTTCGGCGTCGAGCCGGGCGGCCTCTCGGTGGGCGGCGCGGCGGGCGTCGTCGGCCTTGAGCGCGGCGTCGAGGCGCCGGGCGTCGAGTTCGAGCTCGTGGGAGACCTCGGCGGCCTGCTCGACGCGGCGCTTGCCGGCTCGGGCGAGCTGGCTGTCGAGCTTGAAGTTCTCGAGGTCCTGTTCCTGCTGCTCGGTGGCCCGGTCGAGCTGCAATCGGGTGCGGGCCTCGATGGCCTGGTCGTGCATCTGCTGGAGCCGGTCGGCGGCGCCATAGCCCCGGTAGACGACCTTGTTGATCCGGTAGCCGCACTGCGCGGCCCGGCCGGTGAGCTGCCGGTAGGCGTCCAGCTCGTTGAGGCGTTCGGTGTTGCGCTTGAAGGATTCGAAGTCGTGGCGGCCGGTGAAGTCGACGACGTCGCTGGAGGCGGCGTTGACGAAGTCGCCGATCGGGTCGTGGGTGGCGTCGAGCATCCGGTCGATGTCGATGAGCTCGAAGAAGATCATCAGGCGGATGCGCAGGACGGCGTCGTCGGACGTGCGGACGTCGGAGACGTCGTGGTACATCTGGTCGGGCATCAGCCAGAGCTTCTGGAAGACGAGGCCGTTGGGGATCTTGACGACCCCCTCGGAGCCGCCTTTCGAGGCGTGCCAGGAGAAGGTGTGCAGCCACTCGCCGGGTCGGGGCATGAACAGGGCCGGGCCGTACTCGATCCGGCGCTGGACGTTGCCGGTGCCTTCCTTCTGGCTGTAGACGACGACGGCCTCCTTGGCGGCGATCTGGAGGGCCTCGCGGACCTCGACCGATTCGTGCGACCGGGGGTCGAACCAGACCTCGGCGGGGCCGGGCAGGTGCTCCTGGCGGCCGTCCCGGAAGCGGACGATGAGGTAGTCGCCGGGGTGGGCGACGTGGTGGATCATGGCCCGGAACTGGTTGCGCCCCCGCCAGACGCGCCTCGGGCCGACGACGACGTCCATCGTGCCGTTCGGCCGTCGCATCAAGACACGCTGGCCTTCTTCAACGACGAAGGTGAACATGCCGGTCGATCCTCCCGAATTGCCGTTCGAATCCGCCGAGCCGGGGTCGGAGAACGAGGTGAAGTAGGGGCTGGGGGCGTGGCGGGCCATCATCGGGGGTGCGGGGCGCTCTCGCACCGTCACCGGGTGGATCGCCGTGTCGCCCGGGAACTCCTGGAGCATGGAATCGACGAAGTCGTCGTCGAAGTCGCCCGCGGACGCCGGGGCGGCGGCGACGGCAGCGGAGGATTTGCGAGCCCTGATGGAACCGGACGAATAAACGATTGACTGGAGCCGGGCGAGGGATTGGCGGTCGAGTTGCTTCAGCCGGACCGGCCGGGCGAGGATGGACGAGAGCCGATCGGCCTTGGCGATGTTCTCCGGGTCGAGGGCGCCGAGGACGATCGTCTCCCCGTCCTGGGTGAGGGGGACCACCTCGTGTCGGAAGGCGACCTCCGAGGGGACGAGCACGGCCAGGGTGTTCGGGTCGTTGCGGGCGAGGTGCGAGACGGTCTGCGCGCCCGAGGCATTCCGCTTCGGGGGGGGCGAGGCCGACCGGGAAGGGGACGGGGCCGGCCGGGGCGGTGGCGGTGGGGCCGGCCCCCGCCCTCGGCCCGGCGATTCGCCGAGGGAGCCCCGGGTGGCGAGGTACTCATACTGCATCGCGCGGGTCCCCCGTCGGGCCGCCCTTCGAACGACCAAGGGCGAGAAGGTGGTCGCGACCCCGTCTCGGCGGGGTGTCGTCGACGGCACCATGATCCTACGCCAACGATCCGCGCATGCCACCATCAAACGGCCCGGCGCGTGTTGACCTGGACACATCTTCCGCGCCGGAGGTTCGGGGATCAACCCTCTGCCGGGGGAGGCTCGGCGGGGTTGTCAGATCGGATCAGGGCATCGGCCCATGCCTGGTCGTCGCTTGAGAGAGGAGGGACGCAGGGGCGATCGTAGGGGATGCGATCGCGGTAGGACCCGGCGTCGTAGGTGTGTTCCAGGACCGGCTGGAGCGGGACGCGGAGGTCGTCATCGCCCCTGGCGAGCGGGACGGAGATGGTCGGCAAGGGGCGGCGGAGCGACCGGGGGTAGAGCTCGTATTCGTCTCGGGGGCGTTTGGCGCGGTTGACGCAGATGAGGTAGTCGTAAGGGCCCCGAGGCTCCGCGAGGCCCCTCGGCACGGCGACCGTGTGCCGGCCGGTGCGGAGCAGGTCGATCTCGACGAGGTGAACGTCGCTGCGGAGCAGGTCGCGCTGCTTGCTCCGATAGAGTTTCCGGCCGGGGCCCCCCTGCTTGTTCGAAGGGCTGAGCAGCTCGATCACGGTCACGACCTTCTGCCCGGAGGAACGATCGAGGATCGTCAGATACGATTCGGAGACCTCGGCCGGGGACGCCTGGACGATGACCGGGGCGTCCTCCTCGGCGACGGCGAAGCCGGGGCGTTGTACCGGTGCCGATGTTGAAGACGGGGTTCGGTGGACGAGGACATCGGGGATCGACTCCCGATCGGCTCCTTCAATGTAGAGGCGAGCCTCGACCGCCGCGACGTAGCGGGGGCGGAGCCGGGGCTGCATCGCCTCGGCCAGGGCGATGATGAACCAATTGTGGAAGCCCGGCCAGAGGCCCGGGTGCTCCAGGTAGGGGTCCATGCCGGGGAAGATCATGGCCATGATGGGGGGCTCGTCGATCGGGTGATCGGTCGCTCGGCGATTCCTGAGCAGTCATTGTAACGGCCGAAAGCGGGCCGGGTCATCTCTACCGGCGTTGTGCAACGGATGTTAAGCTGACGGCAGCGAGTCCCCGATTGGCCTGGTCCCGAAGGGGCGGGGGTCGAGGCGGGGGGTCGACCGAACCTGACACTCCGACCGGCCCGAGGGAGCCTCCCGATGCGCAAAGGCAAGACGTCCAACCGCAGAATCTTCCTGATGAACTCGGCCGCCGCGGGGGCGGCATCGACGGTCAGCCTGACCAACGTGGCCCACGCCGCGGGGAGCGACACGATCCGGGTGGGCGTCGTCGGCTGCGGCGGCCGGGGCACGGGGGCAGCCGAGCAGACCCTGACGGCCGACGAGGGGTGCCGCCTGGTCGCCATGGCCGAGCTGTTCGACGATCGCCTGGAATCGAGCCTGCAGACCTTGAAGGTCTCTCGCGTGGGAGACCGCGTGGACGTGACCGACGACTCGAAGTTCGTCGGCTTCGACGCCTACAAGCAGGTGATCGACTCCTCGGACGTCGTGTTGCTGACCACCACGCCGCACTTCCGGCCGATCCACGCGGCCTACGCCGTCGAGAAGAACAAGCACGTCTTCGTCGAGAAGCCGATGGCCGTCGACGGCCCGGGCCTGCGGATGTATCTGCAGGCCGTGCGCGACGCCGCCGAGAAGGGCCTGTCGATGGTCCACGGCTTCTGCTGGCGCTACCACTACCCCCGACGCGCCACCATGGAGCAGGTCTTCAACGGCGCGATCGGCGACATCCGGACCATCGAGACGACCTACAACAGCCAGGGGGTCTGGGACCCGCGCAAGACCCGCGAGGAATGCGGCAGCGACATGGAGTACCAGCAGCGCAACTGGTACTACTACACCTGGCTCTCGGGCGACCACATCGTCGAGCAGGCCGTGCACGGCATCGACACGATGAACTGGGCCATGCGCAACATGCCCCCCGAGCGCGCCTGGGCCGTCGGCGGGCGGCAGGTCCGCACCGCCGAGCGCTATGGGAATATCTACGACCACTTCTCGGTCGTCTACGAGTACCCCGAGAACGTCCGCGGCTACCACCACTGCCGCCACTGGCCGAACACGGCGAACCAGGTGAAGGACTACATCCTCGGCTCGGCCGGCACCTGCGACGTCTTCGCCAACCGGATCGAAGGCGCGACCCGCTGGCGATACCGCGGGGAAAGCAACAACATGTACCAGACCGAGCACGACGAGATGTACGAGGCCCTTCGCGCCGGCCGGCCGATCAACAACGGCGAGGAGGCCGCCACCTCGACCCTGCTGGCGATCATGGGCCGCATGGCCGCCTACACGGGCAAGGTCATCACCCCGGACGAGGTGCTGAACAGCAAGGAACGCCTCGGCCCCGAGTCGTACGAGTGGGGCGAGGCCCCGAACTACCCGATCCCGATCCCGGGCGTGACCGACATCGCCTGATTCGGTCGGGGTGGCCCACCGTCCGGGAGCGGAAGGAACCGCTCCCGGTTGCCTTCGACGGATGCAAGCGCAGGCTGTGCGCGATGCGAATGGTTCTCAGAAGGATTGCGACGAGGCGATCGTGAGCACACAACTCGCGCGCCGGGCCGGCCGGGTGACGGGGCGATGGCGCCGGGCCGTGTCGCGGAGGCCGTTGTTGCTGGTCCCCCTGGCGCTGGCAATCATGCTGGCGGGGATGCTGGGGCCGGACCTGTTCTTGATGATCCCGTGGGCGATCCGGCACGCGGCGGGGATGGTCGTGTTCGTCGGGGTGGTGGGGCTGGGGATCGCCCGGCTGCTGTGGGTCGGGCCGGGAGATCGCTGGGTGTCGGCCCGGGTGGCGGACGCCTCGGCCGGAGGGTTGGAGCCGATCTTGCCCTGGGCATTGGCGGCGGCGACGGCGAGCCTGGCCTGGCCGATGCTCGACCGGGAGGGGCTCGGATACGGCGACTGGGACTTTTATTTGCAGACGTATGAGGCGGTCCGCAAGACCGTGCTCGATTACGGACAGTTCCCCTGGTGGAACCCCTGGAACCGGGGAGGGTTCCCGCTGGCGGCCGATCCGCAGTGCAGCCTCGTGCCCCTGGCGACGCCATTGGTCCTGCTGCTGGGGACCGGGGCGGGGTTGCGGCTGGCGGCGGTCGTCTGCCTGATGATCGCGGTGGAGGGGGCGAGGCGGCTGGCGCGGCTCTGGATCGGCGACCCCTGGGCGTCCTGCGCGGCGGGCCTGGTGTTCGGGTTGCACGGCGGGATGATCGTGTACACGGTTGCCGGCCTGTACATCCCGATGACCTTTTGCGCGATGCCCTGGATGATCCTCCACACCTGCCGACTGGCCGAGCGGCCGAGCGAGGGGCTGGCGCTGGGGGCCTGGTCGGCGTTCAACGTGCTGAGCGGGATCTCGTATCCGACGATCTATGCGTTCCTGATCGTGGGGGCGTTCGCATTGCGGGGGCTTCGGGTGGAATCGGGGGAGCGTCGGGTGCGATTCCTCCGGCATGGGCTGATGGCCGTCGGCCTGATGTTGCTGCTGGCCGGCTGGCGGCTGGGGCCGATGGTCGCGGTGCTCGGTGATTTCCCGAGGACCGGCGGCATGATGATCGACCTCCGGCTCCTGGCGTACCTGGAGGAGATGCTCCGGCGGCCGTCGGTCGAGGCTCTGAGCACGGTGTCGTTCCCGATCTTCTGGGAGTCGAACTGTTATGTCGGCATCCTCGGCGTCTTCCTGCTCGGCGCGAGCCTGGTCGGCAACTGGCGATGGTGGCACTGGCTGGCGCTGGTCGCGTTCGCCCTGGGCCTGGGGTCCGTCCAGATCCTTCAGCCGAGCTACTGGCTGGCCGACTGGCCGATCTTCAAGACGATGCACGTGGTCACGCGATGGCGCATCGCCGCGATGCTCGGGGTGGGCCTGGCGGTGGCCGACGGAGTGGCCCGGTTGCGCGCCGACAGACGGCGGTGGCCGGAACTGGTGGCGGCGGCGATGGTCGTGCTGATGGGGGCCGACCTGATCGCGTACGGCCATCGGGCGCTGCCCGTCGGCCTGGGGCCGGTGCCCGAGGAATCGCGGTTCCCCGGCCCGCCGATCGCGCGGCCGATCAATGTGCAGGACAGGCCGGCCTTCCCGAACACGCTGCGGGGGTATGGGACCATCCGGGGGATTCAGCCCATCATGGGGTACGACACCAACGGATCGACCGCCCGCCGCTGGCGGGGGCACCCCGAGTATGAAGGCGAGTTCACGTCGGCAGGTAACTCGATCGAGCCGACGTTCTGGAGTCCGAACCGGATCGGGTTTCGGGTCGAGCCGCATCAGGAAATCGAGATCAATCAGAATCCCGGGTCGTGGTGGTGGGTCAACGGGCGACAGGCGTTTCCCGACTGGCGATGCGCCGAGTGGGAACGTCCGTTCGTGGTCCGGGCCGATGCTGAGGGAACGCTTGAGCTTCAGATCGTCCCGGTCGGCCTGGACCGCGGTTTCATGATGCAAGGCGTGGGTGCCGTGCTGCTGGGGTCGGCATGGGGCCTTCGGCGACGTTCCAACCAGGGGTTACGAGACGGTCAGCCCGAAGCGTTTGATCGGCAAACGCGCGGACGGGGATCGAGTGAAGGATTGCCGTAATGAGTGATTCGCAACGGACGATCGTGATTGTCGGCGGCGTGGCGGGAGGCGCCTCGGCGGCGGCCAGGGCCAGGCGGATCGACGAGCATGCCCGGATCATCCTGTTCGAGAAGGATGAGCATGTTTCGTTCGCCAACTGCGGCTTGCCCTACTACATCGGCGGCGAGATCGCCGAGCGGAAGAAGCTGCTGGTCGCCCCCCGCGAGATGCTCGCCGCGCGGTTCAATCTCGACGTGAGGACCCGGCAGGAAGTCATCCGGATCGACCGCGAGGCGAAGACGGTCTCGGTGCGCGACCTGAATGCGGGGAGCGAGTACGAGCAATCGTATGATGCCCTGATCCTCGCCCCGGGCGCCGCCCCGCTGGTGCCGCCGATCGACGGGGCGACCGCGCCGGGCGTCTTCACCCTGCGGAACCTGGATGATACCGACCGGATCAAGGCGGCGGTCGACGCGTCGGGCCAGGAGCGGGCGGTGGTGGTCGGGGCCGGGTACATCGGCCTGGAGATGGTCGAGCAACTGGTGCATCGGGGGTTCCAGGTCGCCCTGGCCGAGCTGCAGCCGCAGATCCTGCCGCTGTTCGACCCGGAGATGGTCCAGCCGATCGAACAGGACCTGCGCAAGCGAGGGGTGGCCCTGCACCTGGGAGACGGGATCGAGGCGATCCTGACCGGCCCGGACGGCCAGGCCCGCGGCATCCGGCTCAAGAGCGGCACGGAGCTGGAGGCCGGGGTGGTGATCCTCGGCATCGGCGTAAGGCCCTTGCTCGACCTGGCCCGGGGGGCGGGGATCGAGGTCGGGCCGGGCGGCGGGATCGGCACGGATGAATTCATGAGGACGAATGACCCGTCGATCTATGCCGTCGGCGACGCGGCCGAGTACCGCTACGGCCCGACCGGCGCTCCCATGCGGATCGCCCTGGCCGGGCCGGCGAATCGCTCGGGGCGGATCGCGGGGGAGCATGCCGCCTCGGGCAGGAGCCGGCCGATGGCCGACGTCCTCGGCACGGCGATCGTCCGGGTCTTCGACCGGGTCGCCGCCATGACCGGCCTGACGATGACGCTCGCCCGGCGGCTTGGCCGACCGGCCCGGAGCGTCGTCGTCGTGGCCAACAACCACGCCGGATACTATCCCGGGGCCGAGCCGATCACCCTGAAGCTCGTGTACGAGCCGGAGACGGGGCGGGTCCTCGGGGCGCAGGCGATGGGGGGCGAGGGGGTGGACAAGCGGATCGACGTGATCGCCACGGCCATGCACTTCGGCGGCTCGGTGGCCGACCTGGCCGGGCTCGACCTGGCCTACGCCCCCCCCTTCGGCGCGGCCAAGGACCCGGTGCACATGGCCGCGTTTGCCGCCTGCAACCAGCTCGACGGCCTGACCGACTTCGTCGAGCCGGACGCCGACCTGTCGGGCACGCCCCAGTTCGTCGATGTCCGGACGGCGCGGGAGGTGGCCGACCTGCCGTTCCCGGGGGTGAAGAACGCGATCAACATCCCGCTCGACGAGCTGCGTCAGCGGGCCGGGGAGCTGGACCCGACGGCCGAGACGGTCGTCTCGTGCCGCACCGGGGTGCGGTCGCACGTGGCGCTGCGGATGCTCCGGCAGCTCGGGTTCGAGCGGGTCAAGGCCACCTCGGGAGGCGTCTTGATCCGACAGCGGGCCTGGCGCGAGCAACCTTGAGCTGGTCGCCGATTGGTCCGCCTGTGATCGCCCCCTTGGGTTTCGGTCGACCCGGCCGGGCGATCGGGGCGGGACCGGTTCAGGAGCCGGCCTCGGACGGTTGGCGGCCGGGGGCGAAGCGTTCCAGGCGATCGCAGAGCGCGTTGAAGTCGATGGGCTTGGGCAGGTGCTCGTCGAAACCGGCCTGGAGGGCCCGGTCGCGGTCGTCGGGGCGGGCGTAGCCGGTCATGGCGATCAGGATGGCCGATGAGGTCGCCGGGTCGGCCCGCAAGGCCCTGGCCAGGTCGTAGCCGTCGACCGAGCCGGGCAGGCCGATGTCGGAGAGGATGACCTGCGGCCGTTCCTGCCGGGCGATCTCCAGGGCCTGCGCGGCGTCGGTGGCCACCGAGACGTGATGCCCCTGGTTGCTCAGCAGCCGGCGGAGCATGTGGGCCATGTCCCTGCGGTCATCGACCACCAGGAGGCGGAGCCTCGACGGCGAGGGTGGTTCGGGCGCGGTGCCGACCATCTCTGAGGACTCCTCGGTTCCCTGCCCTTGAATCTCCCGAAGCGGCAAGGAGAGGCGGAAGGTGCTCCCCTGCCCCTCGCCCGCGCTGGCCGCCTCGACCCGCCCGCCTTGCAGCTCGATCAGGTTCTTGACCAGGGCCAGGCCCAGGCCGAGCCCCCCGTGGCCCTGTTTCCGGCCGGTGTCGGCCTGCCAGTAGGCGTGAAAGAGCGTGGGGAGCACGTCGGGAGCGATGCCGATGCCGGTGTCGGCCACCTCGACGAACGCCGAGGTGTCGTCGCGGCCGACGCGGACCGTCACCAGGCCGCCCGGCTCGGTGAATTTCGAGGCGTTGTGCAGCAGGTTGCTGACGCACTGGGCCATCCGGGTCGGGTCGGCCTCGATCGGCAGGGCCGCCCCGGGCAGATCGACGCGAAGATCCAGGCGCCGATCGCGGAACGAATCGGCGACGGTCTCGACCGTGTGCGCGACCAGCTCGGCCAGGTCCAGCGGCTCGGGCCGCACGAGCACCTTGCCGTGACTGATCCGGGAAATGTCGAGCAGGTCCTCGATCAGGCGGGTCATGTGTCGGGCCTGCCGCTCGATGATCGCCGACAGGTTCTTGTCGGGGCCGTCGGCGCCGGCGTTCAGGGCCTGGGCCGCGGCGAGGATCGGCGAGAGCGGGTTGCGCAGCTCGTGGGCGAGGACCGCGAGGAACTCGGTCTTCATCCGGTCGGCCTCGCGCAGCGCCTGCTCGGAACGCCGGCGGTCGGACATGTCGACCGTCGAGCCGACGACCCGGACCAGGCGTCCGCGATCGTCCCGGAGGCAGATGCCCTTGTCCCAGATGTCGAGGTCGTGGCCGTCCCGGTGGCGGACGCGGTACTCGAGGCTGTAATGCCGCCGGTCTGGATCGGCCCTCAGCCGCTCCATTTCGGAAATGGCCCGATCGCGGTCGTCGGGATGGATGCGATCGCGCCACCAGTGGTTGGTCGGTTCGGCCTCTTCGGGGGCGAAGCCGAGCAGGGTGAATAAACCCGGCGAGCGTTGCACCCGGCCGGTTTCCACCCGCCAGTCGTAGATCAGGCCGTCCACGGCCTCGGAGGTGAGCCGGTACAGCTCCTCGGCCTCCATCAGGACGAGGTGGCGGGCCCGCTCCTCGGTCACGTCCCGGACGAGCAGGCCGAGGCCCCGATCGACGGGGGCGGCCCGCACTTCCAGCCGGCGATCGGCCGCCTTAGGGGAGGCGACCTCGAACCGGACGGCCTGGCCCTCGTCCCGGGCGCGGCGGAGCGCGGCCTCGGCCGGGGCGTCGGCCAATTCGGGGATCAAGGCGGTGATCGGCTGGCCGAGCACCGAGGCGTGGGGACGGCCCAGCAGCGGCTCGCTCGGGGCATTGAGCCACGAGCAACGGCCCCGCGGGTCGACGAGGAGGCAGAGATCGCCCAGGCCGTCGAGGAGCTTGACCGGCGCGGGAGGCTCGGGGGTCGACGGGGTCGGTGTGGAATCGACCATCGGCGCTCCTCGACGAGGTGGCTCGGCCGGGCCGCCGGCCTCGGTGTGGTCCGATTCCACGGCCTCGAGCACCCCGAAGATCCGGTCCGGGTCGCCCATGGATTCGGTCAAGGCGGTCAGCACGCGGTCCCGGACGAGGAGGCTCGAGCCGTCGGGACGGAGCAATCGGTAGACGAGGCTCTCGGGAATCCCCCGGGCTCGTCGCTCGTAGCCGTCGGCCACGGCGGTGCGGTCGTCGGCGTGGGCCAGGTCGGGCCAGGAGCAGGGGCGGCCGGTCAGCTCGGCGACCGATCGGCCGAGCAGGCGGTCGCTCGACGGGCTGACCGAGGTGAGCCGGCGTTCCGTGACCGACGCGATCCAGAAGATCGCGAAGTCCTCGTCTCGGCCATCCCCTTCGGGCGGCTCGGGGCGAGCGGGGCTCGGCGACGCGCCCGAGACGTCCCCCCCGGGCGCGGCGGGGTCGGGCAGGGCCAGGCCGTGCCAGGCGATCGGGCGGCCGGTGTCGTCCGGGGCCGGCTCGGCGCGGGCGATGACCGGGCGGACCCGGCCGTCGAGCCCCGGTCCGACCCGGAATCGCGCCGAGAAGGGGCGGCCCGACGCGATGGCCGTTTGCCAGTCCGATCGGACCCGGGCGGCATCGTCCGGATGCAGGACGTCGAGCCAGCCGAGGCCCGGCGCCTCGGCCGGGCTTTGACCGGTCCAGGCGAGCCATCGGCCGCCGACCGTCTCCACCAGCCCGTCGGGGCGGGCGGTCCAGCAGAGCCCCGGGAGATGGTCCGCGGGCTCGCTCCGTTCGGGACCGTGTGTCCGGGCCGAGGGCCGGGACTGCTGCTCCAGGGGGAATGTCATGGTCAGGTCGCAATTTCGTGATCGTGCGAGTCGACAACCGCGCGACGAGCCGTCGCGGGCCATCACCAGAGCATGATGAACTGGTTGGTCGTCCTGATTGAGACTCGGAGCGGAACGACGCACCAACGGGGGCCGTGTCGTGTGGCAGGCCCGGCACTCAAGCATCAAGGCGAAGGGAAGATCGTTCTCGAGGAAACCATCCTGAATCGAGACGCTCACACGACGATCCTATAGAACTCCGCCATCACCTCGCAAGGGAAACTCGCGTGAATTCAAAAGGAATCCGGGGATCGGTGGTCCAAAGACCGGTCAGAATGTCATGCGCTGAGTCCACTTCCGGGTCGAGACGGACGATCTCAGGCGGGTCGGACCATGTCCAGGTGCACGATGCCGTCGAACAGGTACGGTGGGGACACCACCCGGAAGCCGAAGCTCTCATAAAAGCGGCGCAGATAGGATTGGGCGTGGATGCGAATGGGGCTCCCGGGGGCGAGCCGGCGGCAGCGCCCGATGGCCTCGGCCATCAACAGGCGGCCGACCCCCCTGCCCCGCACCGGACGATCGACCGCGACCCGGCCGATCGAGGCGTCGGCGTCGGACCCGGGATGGCGCTCAAAGACGCGGGCCGTGGCCACGAGCCGACCCCCGGCCGGCCCGGCCTGCCGGCCCAGCAGGTGCCAGGCGGCCGGGTCGAGCCCATCGGCGTCGACGTACGGGCAGGACTGTTCCAGGACGAACACGCGCTGACGCAGCGCCATGACCTCGTACAGATCCGCGACCGAGAGCCCGGCAAAGGGGGACCACTGCCAGTCGATCGCCGCGTCGTTCATGATCGGGGACTCCGCGGGGGGAAAGGGCGGCCGGGGCCGGGGCGTGTCGTTGCTCCGGCCGGTTGAGGCCCGTAAGATGGCCACCGTGCGAGGTCTATTGAACAGGCAATTCGGAACCGATGCCGGCCGATTGCCGCGCGACGCCCGTTTTTTTCTTCCGACCGACGGGGAGCCCCCGACCCGATGGCGACCACCAGCTATTATCTGGCCCTCGACCTCGGCGCCGAGAGCGGCCGAGGATTGCTCGGACGCTTCGATGGCCGACACCTGACCCTGGAGGAGATCCACCGCTTCCCGAACGGCCCGGTCCGGATGCTCAACACCCTGCACTGGGATTTGCCCCGTCAGTTCGACGAGATCAAGGTCGCCCTGCGCAAGGCGGCCTCGGGCGGCGCGAAGCCCGAGGGGATCGGCCTCGACACCTGGGGCGTCGACTTCGGCCTGATCGGCCGCGGGGACACGATCCTCGGCAACCCGGTCCACTACCGGGACCCCCGGACCGAAGGGATGATCGACCTGGCCTGCTCGCTGATCCCCCGCGAGCGGATTTATGAGATCACCGGCCTGCAATTCCTGCCGATCAACACGGCCTACCAACTGCTGGCGATGAAGCAGGCGAATTCCCCCCTGCTCGACGCGGCCGAGACGATGCTGATGATGCCCGACCTGCTCGGCTGGCTCTTGACCGGCCGCCGCGCGGGGGAGTTCACCGACGCCTCGACCACCCAGCTGCTCGACGCGAAGGCCGGGGCCTGGTCGGACGAGCTGTGCAACGCGCTGGGCCTGCCGCGGTCGATCTTGCCCGAGCTGATCGCGCCGGGCAGCGTGCTGGGGACCGTCCGCCGCGACGTGGCCGACGAGACCGGCCTGGCCCCCGACACCTCGGTCATCGTCCCCGCGACGCACGACACCGGCAGCGCCGTCGTGGCCGTGCCCGCCGCCGGCAAGGGGCCGGGGTCGCCGCCCGACTGGTGCTACCTCAGCTCGGGGACCTGGTCGTTGATGGGGGTCGAGGTCGCCCGGCCGATCATCACCGAGGAGACGTATCGGTACAATTTCACCAACGAGGGGGGCGTCGACGGCACCTCTCGCTTGCTGAAGAACATCATGGGCCTCTGGCTCGTGCAGGAATGCCGGCGGACCTGGGCGCGATCGGGCCGCGAATACTCGTATGAGGACCTGATCCCTCAGGCCGAGGCCGCGCCGGCGTTCCGGTCCCTGGTGAACCCGGACCACCCGTCGTTCCTGCCTCCGGGGGACATGCCGGCGCGGATCGCCGCCTTCTGCCGGGACACGGGCCAGCCGGTCCCCGAGGACGAGGGGGCGTTCGTCCGATGCGCCCTGGAGAGCCTGGCGTTGACGTATCGCTGGGTGGTCGAGCGGCTGGAGGAGATCACCGGCACGCCGATCAGGACGATCCACATCGTCGGCGGCGGCGCCCGCAACGCCCTGCTCAACCAGTTCACGGCCGACGCCACCGGGAGGCCCGTGCTGGCCGGCCCGGTCGAGGCGACGGCCATCGGCAACCTGCTCATGCAGGCCCGGGCCCGGGGGCGGATCGGCTCGCTGGCCGAGCTGCGCGAGGTCGTCGCCGGGTCGTTCCCCGTGACCACCTACGAGCCGAGCGACTCGGCCGCCTGGGCCGACGCCATCGGCCGGTTCGGCGAGTTGCGGGCCCGGTCCTGAGCCGATATCCCGCGTGATCGCCGATCGTTCAGATGTGTTCAATTATTTGAAAGGGTGTTCATGCTCAGGGCATGGACGCCCAGCGGTCGGCGGTCAGGCGGTAGAGGACGTGGGGCAGGTCGGCGTACTCGGTGTCGCATTCGAAGGCGAACCCGGCCTTCTCCATCACCCGGCGCGAGGCGAGGTTCGTCGGCTGGGTGAAGCAGACGAGCGACGGCAGGCCGAGCGTCTCGAAGCCGAGGCGGACGCAGCGTCGGGCCAGCTCGGTGGCCAGGCCGCGGCCCCAGCAAGGGTGGAGGAAGGCGTAGCCGATCTCGACCTCGTCGAGCCCGGCGATGACGACGTGCCTCAGCCCCCCCCGGCCGACGAATCGGCCCGAGCCCCGATCGCGGACCGTGTACCAGCCGAAGCCGAAGCGGGCCCAGTGGTCCATCAGGCGCCCGAAGATGTCCTCGGTTTCCTCGCGCGATCGTATGCCCTTGAGGGTGGCCATGACCACCGGGTCGGCATTCATACGCGCATAATCATTCAAGTCGGCCCAGGAGGGGCGGTCGAGGCGGAGCCGGGGGGTGAGGGTCGGGGCGATGGCCGGATCCGTCATGGCGGGCCTCGCTCGGGGTTGGGGCGTGGGACGCGAGCGGAGCCTCCTTGACGACGGTGACCGCGTCAAGGAGGCTCCGAACGGATCAGACAACCCAAATGGGAGGGCGGGTCACGGGTTCGCGTCGGCCGCCACGCGGTCGAAGGTCAGGCCGGGGTCGTCGGGCGGGGCGCCGATCGGCCGGAAGGAGAAGCGGTCGGGGCCCCCGGAGACGGCCCGGCCGACGAGGTCGCCTTGCTCCTCGCTGCGGAGGATCAGGGTGTCCCCCTCGATGCCGTACGGGCCGGTCAGGGTGGTGGCCTCCCCTTCCTTCGGCGTCACGACCCAGGTGAAATTCCCCTCCTCGTCGATGGTCAGCTCGAAGCGGACCTGATCGTTCGGCTCGGCCCGCCAGCGGCCGACGAGGTCGGTGGTCGGGGCGTCGGCGTCGGCGTCGGCCTCGGCCTCGTTTTCGGCGTCGTCCTCGGCCTCCGGGGCTTCGGCAACCTGGGCCTGGTCGGCCGGTTCGGCCGGGGCGGGCTCGGTCGCCGGTGTGGGAGCGGCGGCCGAGGCCGCTGCGGGCGTGGTCGGGCTGCCCGCCGGAGGCTCGGGGGGGCCGGTCAGGGCCTGGAGCATCCGGGAGGCGACCACGTCGTCCGGCTGCTGGGTGGTCACGACCTCGAGGGCCCGGGCCGCCGACTCGTCGTGCCCGAGGATGAGGTAGTGATAGGCCAGGACGAAGTGCGCGGCCGGGTCGTCGGGGTTCTGGCGGCAGGCCGACTCCAGGTTGCGGAGCTGGTCGGTGTAGTGCGACACGTTGCCGTAGAGGCTGCTCATGGTCGTCCAGTCCCAGCCGGGGGCGACGGCGAGCAAGGCGTTCAGGACGGCGGCGGCGTTGCGGTAGTCGCCCAGGGCGAACAGGCAGAGGGCGCGGAACTCGTGCATGATCGGGTCGCCGGGGGTCAGCCGGAGGGCCTCTTCGATCAGGCCCAGGGCTCGGCCGTTGTCGTTGTTGGCGAAGGCGGCGCGGGCCTGGTCGAAGAGCTGAAAGGCCTGCTGCTGCTCGGGAGTGAGGGCCGGTTCGGCCGGGGCGGCGGCGGCAGCGTCGGCCGGGGCCTGGGCCGCGTCGGCCGTGACGTAGGTCTGCACGACGATCGGCTGGGAGTAGTCGTAGACCGGGACCGTGGCGACCGGGGTGACGTAATACGGGTTCAGGTACGAGGCGCTGTAGTAGCCGGAGGTCCACAGGGCCAGGCTGTTCAGGCCCCAGCTCGTCGAGCCGAAGAGCAGCGGCACCGACCAGGCATTCGCCCACGAGTTGTTCCAGCAGCCGTTGTACCAGCCGTGGTAGACCGGCGGCACGTAGCGGTCGTACCAGACGCCGGCCCACTGGTTCCCCCCCCATCCCCAACCGGGGCTCCCCCAGCCGCCGTTGTTCCAACCCCAGCCGGGGCTCCCCCAGCCGCCGCCTCCCCACCCCCAACCGGGGCGGTTGATGTTGATGGAGTTGTTATTCCAGTTGATGTTGTTCTGGGTGAGCCAGTTCTGGTTGTTGTTGATGATGTTGGTGATATTGCCCGAGTCGAAGATCGGCCGGCCGCCTCCGCCGCCGCCTCCGATGATGGGCCGGTCGCCCCCGCCCGGTCGCCAGGGGCGATTGCCGCCGAGGATCGGCCGGTCGCCCTCTCCGGGCCGTCCGGGTCGCCCCGGTCGGCCGCCGTCGCCGATGAACTCGGGCAAGGTGGTGATCCCGCCTCCCGGTCGTCCCGGTCGGTTTCCTCCGCCGATGATGGGCCGGTCGCCGCCGCCCGGACGCCCGGGGCGCCCGGGGCGATCACCGCCGATGATGGGCCGGTCGCCGCCTCCCGGTCGTCCCGGGCGTCCGGGACGATCGCCATTACCGATGAATTCCGGCAGGGTGGTGATGCCGCCCGGCAGCCCCGGGCGATCGCCGCCACCGGGGCGGCCGGGGATCGAGGGGCGGTTGCCCCCTTCGCCGCCGCCGCCGGGGCGACCGGGCAAGGTGGTGATCCCCCCGCCGGGCCGCCCGGGAACGCTGGGACGCTCCCCCCCGCCGAGGATCGGGCGGTCGCCGCCTCCCGGTCGGCCGGGCAGGGTCGTGGGCCGATCGCCGCCCCCGGGCCGGCCCGGCAAGGTGATGGGCCGGTCGCCGCCCCCGGGCCGGCCCGGCAGGGTGGTGATGCCGCCACCAGGGCGTTCCGGCCGCCCCGGGAGGGGCCGGGTGATGCCGATGCCCGAGCCGGGGCGGTCGCCGCCGCCGCCGGGACGCCCGGGGAGGGTCGTGATCCCCCCGGGACGGCCGGGGATCGAGGGCCGGTCCCCCCCCTCGGCGCCGGGGCGACCGGGCAAGGTGGTGATCCCCCCTCCCGGACGGCCGGGCAGCGTGACGGGCCGGTCGCCGCCGCCGGGACGCCCGGGGAGGGAAGGCCGGTTGATGGCCCCGCCGCCGCCGAGGTTCGGGCGATCGCCGCCGGTCAGGCCGGGGATCGACGGGCGAGCGGGGCCGCCGGGGCGTCCCGGTAAGGTGGACGGCGGGGTCGACCCCCCGAGGCCGGGCCGATTACCGAAACTGGGCCGATCGCCTCCCCCCGGAACATTCGGGAGCGAGGGCCGAGGGGTTGCTCCCCCCGCTCCGGGATTGCCGGGCCGGATCTGGTTCGGCAGCGAAGGGCGGCCGGTGATGCTTCCCGCTCCCGGGGTCCCGGGGCGGCCCTGATTCGGCAGCGACGGCCGGGTGAAGTTCGGCGCCGAGGGACGCGACGCTCCCATCCCGCTACCGGGCCGGTTCAGGTTCGGCGCCGACGGTCGGGACTGAGTCAGGCCGGGCCGCATGGCGGACATGTCCGGGCGGTTCATCGGCCGCGCGGCGGAGAAGTTCGGCCGCTCGCCGCCGCCGAAGTTGGGCCGGGCGCCGCCGCCGCCGAAGTTGGGCCGGGCGCCGCCGCCGCCACCGAAATTCGGCCGGGCGCCGCCGGAAGGCCGACCGGCGCCCATCGAGGGGCGTCCGCCACCGCGGTCGCGCTGGGCGAAGGCGACGGAGTCGGGCCAGGAGGCCGAGAACGTGGCGAGGATGGCGAGGGCCACGGCCGCCGGGAACCGTCGTGGTTGGGTCGTCATGGGGGTGTCATCCGGAGAACCTGGGGCCGTGGGGGAGGTCAAGGTTGGCTGCGCTGCGGGGGCGTCGGTCAGTCCTTCGGGGCGGGAGGCTTGCGGACAATGGTCACCTCGACCGCCGGCTGCACGACCCCGCCGATCACGCGGTCGATCGAATTCCAGAGGAAGCGGTCCTGATCGACGGGGGTGAGGTAGAAGGTGGCCGAGCCGGTCACGCCTTCGGGCAAGACGATCTCGCTCTTGACGAGCCAGGCCGAGCCGTCGGTCGACCAGCACGCCTCGGAGAAGCCGCCGTCGGAGTCGAAGTTCCAGGAGCGGATGATCCCGTGCGCGGCGTCCCAGCCGATCCGCTGATCGGTCTTGATCAGGATCTCGTCGTCTTGCTCGATGGTGTAGCCGCCGATCAGGAAGTTGCCGTCGTCGGACCACCGGAACGAGACCGAGACCCGCCGGTCGTCCCCCTCGCTGACCCAGTCGCCGACGAGCCAGGCGATCGGCTCCAGGAAGTCGCGGGCCGTCGGCGGGGGTTCCTCGGCCGCGTGCCTCATGCAGGCGATCTGCCAGCCGTCGCCGGACTTGACCAGCACGGCCAGGTAGCGATTGCGGGCGCTGGCCCGGTCGTCGGCGGTGGTGGTGGTCGTGATGCCGTCCTCGATCGCCAGCGACGGGCCGACGAGGCGCGATTCCTCGATCTCGCGGACCAGCTCGGCCTCGGGGAACTGCTCGAAGAAGCGGCCGAGGACCTCGGCGATGGCCTCACGGCCTCGGTACAGGTTGCCGGCCTCGTCGACCAGCTCGGCGTCGGGCGCGAACAGGGCGGTGATGGCCTGGACGTCCGCCTCGTTGAAGGCCGCGTCGAACCGCGCCGCGACCCCCCTCGGATCGTCGCCATCGACCTCGACCGAGGCGGAGGCCGAGGCCGCCGCGGCGGCCGCCCTCGTCCCCTCGGCGTCCTCCTGGGGGGCACCGGACGGGGCAAGGATCAGGCCCAGCAAAGCCATCGTCGCGACGTGGGTCATCATGGTTGGCTGCCTCGTGAAGCAAGATTCGAAGGGAAACGCGGGAAAGGGCCCCGGCGAGGGATGCCCGGCGACCGGGGGCCTGAAGGGTCGCAAGGCTCGGCCATGCGCCCCCGGTCGAATTCGCACTCCCTTGAATCTAAGTCACAAGGGTTTGGGTCGGGAAGAAGGGATGTCTGCGATTTTCTCGTGAAGATCTCTGCCGATCACCGCCGGGCGGCGGGCGATCGGCTCGATTCACCCAGGATGCAGAAATCGCAGTTCGTGTGCCATTGCTCACCGCGGTCGCAGTGATTTTGTCCGAGGAACCGCCGCCTGCTCGGCACGCCCCCATGACGGCGAAGCCCGCAATCGACCGCGGCCGGCCGGCGCTCGACGCCGACCGCCGGAACCGCTTCCTCGCGGCAAACCCCAGTGAGGCAAGGGATTGCGAGGCGCCGTTCGATTGCGTTCCGACGAGCGATCGGCAGTTGAAGGCGGAGTGCAACCGTGGCCAAACGACCTCGGCGCCGCCGGGGCAGCCGCCTCGGCCTCAACTCAATCCGGCATGCGCGATCAGACCCGAGGGAACCAGAAACCTCACCATACTTCGATCAAAAAGACGGGAGAGGGGCCAGACTTCTCCCCTCTCCCGTTCGATGCTGTGCAAGTCCGCAAGTGCCCCTCGGCATCCTCAACGAGCCGGCCGAGGCGGAGACCGCGCGAGGAAACGAACTCAGGCCGTGTCGGCGCGGAAGGTCAGGGTCATCTGGCCGCTGGTTCCCATGGTCCGCAACTGGGGCCGGAGGTTCATGTCCATGACGCCCGACCCCTGGGCCCCGGCCAGGGCGCCGGTGGCGTCGACGACCTGGTAGCGGAGCCGGGCGGTCGAGGCGTCGGGGTCGACGTCGCCCGGGGCGCGGCCGGCCTGCAGGGTCATCGTGCCGCGGCGGGTGGTGACGGTGAGCGTCAGGTTCTCGGGCGACGACGAGGCGTTGGCCACGTAGTCGGCGTTGATCCGGGCGGGGCCGAGCCCGCGGACCTGGCCGATCCCCTGCATCTGGAACGACCCGCTGGAGCCGTCCGGGGCGATCTGGAGGCGGTAGTTGCCCCGCATGGTGCTCGACAGGTCGAGATTGTCCAGGTCGATCGCCGGGCCGGCGAACGGCCGGGCATTCGGGGCCGCGAACGGCCGGGCGATCGGCCCGCTCTCGCCCGGGGCGACCGGCCGGGCCAGTTGCGGGGCGACCGGTCGGGCCGAATTCCCGACCCCCGGACGCCCCTGCAAGGCCCACGCCGGGCCGCCCTGCGCGGCCGGGTTATTGGTGCCGGTGACGGTCTGGGGCGGTGCCTCGGTGGTGGTCACCATCCCGCTCTGCGCGGCCGGGTCGACGCTGCCGGTCACGGTTTGCGGCGGCGCCTCGGCGGCGGTGGTGGTGACCATCCCGCTCTGGGCGGACACATCGGCCGCCGTCGAGGTGGGCAGGGTCACCGACAGAAAGACCAAGGACTCCAGTCCCTCGACCTTCGGGCTCATCGACTTTGATCGACGCATGGTTCCTCCGTGCGATCGCTCGCCGTCCTCATGGCTCCGGGGCGTGGGTAAGTACGATGGGGCGCGTGTGAACGCTCGGGAACGAGGCCCCGGACCTCCGATCCCACGCTCACCGAACCGACCGACCAAAGGCCCCCGCCTCGCCCTCCTGGCTGGGGAGACCATCGTGGGGCGGACTCTACCGACGCCCGCCTGTCGTGTCAACGTAAGTCTTTTGAGGGAAAGCCTCTCGGTAAAATCGGCCTGAAACTTGAGCGAAAGTCGCGGGCAAGAATGCCCCGCGACGCCGTTTTTCGAGAAGAATGCGGAACCGGGGGGCCCTGTCGTCGCATTCCTTGACGACGGTGACACGGCGGCAGAAGGGAGAGGTCGTGCCGATGGCGATTGAGCGTCATGCCGGGATCTTGCAGTCGTTCCGCACCCTGTTCGGCCCGGGGACCCTGGGCGGGCGCTCCGATGGGGAGTTGCTCGATCGGGCGTCTCGGCGAGGAGACCCGGCGGCGGAACAGGCGTTCGCGGCCCTGGTCGAGCGGCACGGACCGATGGTCCTGCGCGTCTGCCGGTCGCGGCTGATCGACCCGAACGACGCCGACGACGCCTTCCAGCGCGTCTTCTGCCTGCTCGCCCGGCGATCGCGGACGCTCTGGGTGCGGGACTCGCTGGCCCCCTGGCTCTTCCAGGTGGCCTTGCGCGTCTCGGCCGGGGTCCGGGCCGAGGTGTCTCGCCGCCGCGACGTCGAACGCCGATACGCCGAGCACGCCCCCCGAATCGCCCCCGCCCGAGAGCCGGACGACCTCGCCCCCCTGCTCCTCGACGAGGTCGGCCGATTGCCCGAGCGGTATCGATCGGCCATCGTCCTCTGCGATCTACAGGGGTTGACCCACGAGGAGGCCGCCCGCCGCCTCGGCTGGCCGATCGGCACCGTCAAGAGCCGCCAGGCCCGCGCCCGGGCCCGCCTCCGCCGCCGCCTGATCGGCCGCGGCCTCGCCCCGACCGCCCTCGTCGCGATCGCCTCCCGATCGGCCCCCGCCGCCATCCCCCGCGCCCTCGCCGAACGGGCTGTCCCCCTCGCCCTCCAGTCCGCCGCCTCCTCGATGGGCTTCGCCACCGGGGCGGTTTCCCTCGTCACCGGAGCTTTGACGATGCTGACGTCTCACCCGATCGCCACCCTCGCCGGCGGACTCCTCCTGACCGGCGCCGCCGTCGTCGGCGCGGGGGCCCTCGCGAGGCAGGACGATCAGGCCCCTCGGCAGACGTTCCCGGTCGCCGCGCCGAGGGTGAAGGCCGTGCAACTCCCCCGGGTTGATGAGTACGAGGAGCCCGAGTTCCTGAACGTCGGCTACGCCAGGACTCCGGATCCGGAGGCCGCGAAGGACTGGCAGGCTCCCCCGGTGCCCGAGTCGATCCCCGTGACCGTCTCCGGCACCGCGATCAACACGGCGAATCGTCCCGTCTCGGGGGCGACCGTGATGCTGATGAGCTGGCTCGACGCCCAGGTCCTCGCCCGGGCGACCACCGACGAGAACGGGGCGTATCGGTTCGATGACGTCGAGGTCCCCGTTGATGAACTGCACGGCACCTCTCGAAGACCGGAGGCGTCGCCCTATACGGTGTTCGTGATCGTCGCCACCTGCCCGGGATACGGGATCGCCTGGTCGTCTCAGCAGCAAATGTACGCAATCGACCCGCCCCACCCGCTCGACATCCAGCGCCGTCTTCCGCTCGGCGAGCCGGTGACCGTCGACCTGACCTTCCGCCCGGCCGACGTGCTTCGGGGGACGGTCGTCGACGAGAGGGATCGTCCCCGAGAAGGGATCGAGGTCTCGATCCTCAACGCCGACCTGCTCGACGCCGACGGCCTGGAGACGAGCCGGACCCTCGACGGCGTCTGGAAAGGGCTGCCCGACGGCCTGGGGCGGGCCACGACCGGTCCGGACGGGCGATTCCTGCTCGACGGCCTCCCCTCCGAGACGTGCTTCTGGGTCCGGGTCCAGGACCCGGAGTTCGAGACGACGGGTTTGACCTTCTACGCGGCGACGACCGGGGACCCCGTTTCGCGCCATCCCGAACCGCAACGGCACAGCGGCCGGGGCCCGCACGACGCCTACGGGGGCGACATGCTCGTCACCTGGCCGACGCTCCTGCCTGTCCCCGTCCGCGTCGTCGGCGACGACTCGGGCGAGCCGATCGCCAATGCCCGCGTCAGGCTCCAGACGGAATTCCTGGCCATCGGGCTGCACTCCGGGGGCTCGACCGACGCCGACGGACTGGTGACGCTCGCCCTCCCCCCGGGGGACTCCCGCGGGTTCTCCGCCGATCCGCCCATCGAAACGCATTACATTCGCACCTATGGCGAACCGTTGACCATCGCCCCCGAGCCCATCGATGCGCCGCTCGAACTTCGGATGCAGGCCGGGTTCGAACTCGTGATCGACGCGATCGAGGCCGAGACCGGCGATCCCCTGCCGGACGCCCTGTTCTGGCTCGTGCCGACCGACGATCCTTACGAGACGGAGCAGATCCAGCCGTCCACGTCCAGTGTCGTCCGCCCCTGGACGGACGCCGAGGGCCGCCTCCGCGCCGTCCTCTTTCCCAGGCCGGGCCAGGAGTATCGCGTCCGGTTCGCCGGGATGCGTCTGCCGAACCACACCGCGTACCACTTCCCCGACCCTTCGGCCCGGCCCCGGTTCGAGGTCGATCCCCCCCTGAGCGAGCCGTTCGAGCTGATCGCGGGCGAGACGATCCGGCTCCGGTTCACGCTGCGGCCGGTCGGCCCCAGGGCCGAACCCTCCGAGCCCTCGCCTGCTGATCCGGCCGCCGACCCCCCTCCCCCCGCCGTCCCGGACGACGGCCCGGACCGGGATGAAGCAGCCGTTCCCGAGACGATCCCGGTCACCGTCTCCGGCCGGGCGAGGGACACCGCAGGGAAGCCGGTGGCGGGTGCGACCATTCTCCTGCTCGGTGGCGCCGCGGTGGTGCCTTCGCAGATCCTCGCCCAGACCGAGACCGACGAGGAGGGGGCCTACCGGTTCGAGGAGGTCGAGGCGCCCGTGAGCGAGCCGTCGGCCAGCCCATTTCGCCAGTCCTGGGACGGGCCCTTCGCGTCGTTGCAGGTCGTCGGGACTGCCCCCGGATTCGGCCTCGCGTGGAAGGAGCCGGTGGCGGTCGATGCGATCGACGTTCCTGATGCCCCGGAGCTTCCCGGCCGGGTCCGGTTCGGCGAGGAGATGACGATGGACATGGTCTTCCGCCCCGCGGAATCCCTCGGAGGCACGATCATCGACGAGCGGGGGAGGTCGACCGAGGGGATGGAGTTGAAGGTCGTCGGCCTGACGCTGCTCGATCCGTACCCGGGTGAGCCGAAGCAGATCGGGCCGCTTCGCAGTCCCCCCTTCGGGGAGGACTTCGGCCGGGCCTCGACCGGGCCGGGTGGGCGGTTCCGGATCGCCGGCCTTCCCTCGGGCGCCCTCTGCCGGATCACCCTACGGCAGCCCGGCTTCGACGGGGCCGGCGCGTCGTTCTCCGCTGTGACGATCCCGCCTGCTCAGGGCGGTGCCGGATCGACAGGGCACGTCGAGGAACTGCACGGCCGAGCGATGAGCGGCGACTTCATCTTGACCGTGCCGAGGCTGGTGCCGGTGCGGGTCCGGATTGTCGAGGAGAGTTCGGGCGTGCCGGTCCCGGGTGTCATCGTCTCTGCGATCGTGAGGTCCACGAGGCAGCCTTGGCAGCCGATCTCCTCCATGGGGGCGAGCGACAGGGACGGATTCCTGACGCTCGGCCTCCCGGCCAGACGAGAGTTCGTCCTGATCGCCAAGCCCCCGGCCGATTCGATCTTCCCGCAGCCGATCTTGGGAGACCCCATGCCCGAGGCACGCCGGATCGTCGTCCCCGCCGATCCGAACGATGACGTGCTCGAGATCCGCCTCCGTCGCGGCTGCGAGCTGATCGTCGAGACGACCGACGCCGAAACCGGCGAACCGCTGGCCGAGGCGCTCTACTGGCTGGTCCCCGAGGACGACCCGGACGAACCCCGGCCGATCGGCCATTCGCGGCTCATACCTGACGTCGACCGACTGGAGCAATCCGGCGGCCGGCTCCGCGTCGTGCTCCGGTCCGAGCCCGGTCGCACCTTCCGCGCCCGGTTCGCCGGGTTCCTCGGCCAGCGTCCGCCCGCGTTCTCGCCCGAAGCACGCGAGCTACCCCCGAGGTTCGAGGCCGATCCCCCCGAGAGCGAGCCGTTCGAACTGATCGCGGGCGAGACGGTCCGGCTCCGCTTCGCGGTCCGCCCGGCTGACGAATGAGGTGAAAATTCGCCGAAGGGTTGATGACGCGGCCCCGCCCGGCCCGGGATCGGGAATCGATGACAGGATGCGGGGTCAGGACATCGGGCCGTCTCCCCGGGCGATGGGGCCGGGGGTGCGGATGCCGCGGCGGGTGCCCCGGCGCTCGGCCTGGAGGTCGATGGCGTTGAGGTAGGTGTCGGCCACGTGGTTGGGCAGGAGGTCGCCGAACTGGGCGAGGAAGGTCCAGGGCTCGCCGACGTGGGAGAATCCCTCCGCCATCTTCGAGGACGGGAGCAGGGGGACCGTGTCGGCCAGGTTGGCGACGCGGTAGGCATTGGGCACGAACCGGGCGAAGGACTCGGCGAAGGCCGCATCGCCCACCCGGGGGCTGGCGTAGGTGTAGAGCCGGAGCCAGTCGGCCGGGCGGTCGACCCGGGTGGCCACGTCGAGCGCCGTCAGGATCGCCAGGGCGGCGCCGAGGCTGTGCCCGGTGATGTAGCAAGGTTTGGATGGGTCGAGCTCGGCGGCGACCTCGGCGGGGGTCCGGATCGGGCCGCCGTCCCCGGCCCAGGTCCGGAGGTTCTGGCCGGCGATGGCGGAGAAGCCGAAGTGCACCCGGCCCAGGTCGGCGCCGGTGCGGGGGTGCCGGGCCTCGGCCTGGGAGCTGCGGAGGTTGCTGATCCACTCGGCCTGGGTCTGGGTGCCCCGGAAGACCATGATGTGATCGCGCTCCGACGTGAGCACGAACCCGAAGAAGACCCGCCGTCGGAATTCGCGGCGGATGATGCGGGGGACCGTCTCCCGGAGGGTCCGCCGGACGGGCCGGAGGACCCGCTCCAGGGGGCTCTCCAGGGCGAACGAGGCCTCGGCAGGCTCGGCCACTTCGAGGTAACGCTCCAGGTGTTCCTCCTCGGCCTCGAAGGTGGCGACCTTCGAGTAGCCGGGGAAGAAGCGCCGGAAGCCGTCGAGTTCGGAGAGATCGCCGTCGAAGCTCGGCACCTCCAGCGCGGTCCGGTACTGGGTGACGGCCAGCTTGCAGGCCCGGATCAATCGGGCCGAGGCGTCGCGGTCGTACGGGATGGGCGGGGACTCGGCCTCGGCCTCGGTCGAGTCGAGCAGGCGGCCCAGCTCCTCTTGCCAGGCGGCCTCGGAGGCATAGGCGGCCTCGACCACGTCGGCATAGTCGGCCAGGGCATCCTGGGCGTCCGGGTCGGCCCTGGCCCGGCGATAGCGGTACGACTCGATCCCCCCGGTGATCCCCAGCCCGGCCCCCAGGCCGGCGAGCAAGGCCCGGCGTCGGCTCCACGTCGTCATCTCCGCTCCTCCTGGGGCTGCGGTTGCGCCTGCCGCTCGTCGCCCGGGGCCTGGGCGTGCCGACGCTTCGACCGCCGTCGCCGACGCATGGCCAGGTGGATCCGCCTCGGGTCGATCCGCCGCGCGCTCAGGTAGAAATCGTTCGCCGTGCGGCCGATGCCGAAGGTCAGGGCGAATCCGCCGGCCGCCTTCGCCCAGCCGAGCATGAACGGGACGTACAGGCTGGCCGTATAAACGAGCAGATAGGCGAAGACCATCGAGAGGATCGCCCCGAAGATCCCGAGCACCAGGAAGGCCCTCGCCAAGGGCCCCTGCCCCCTCGGGAATCCCCAGCGCCGGCCGATCGACCGGACCATGACCAGGTTGAGCACCACCACCGCCCCCAGTTGCGCCTCCTGCAACCAGGGCATGGTCGGCGGCAACGAGACGATGGCCACGATCAGGGCGTAGTCCATGATCGTCTGGTGGACCCGCTCGTTCATCCGGAGGGCCGACTCGACCACCTCCCGGACCGATCCCATGCTCGGCGGCCGGTCGCCGACCGCCGTCGTTCCCTCGGCCTCATGCTCCGACGATCGAGGGGCTTGATCCTTCACGAGGGCACCTCCGGGTTGACCTCGGCGGCGGCGTGAATGGGGCCTCGGGGGCCCCGGGCGGTCGGGTGGCACACTCCCTCTGTCGTTGTTGGGATCGACACAACCCCGGTGAAGCCTTAATGAATCGGGGCGGCGAGGCGTGGCGAACGCCCCGGGGGCGGGGGGCCGGGTCGACGCGGGCGCTCGCGCATCGAATCGGGCCGAAGGACGTGTTCACCTCATGGTTTTGGATCGGACGAGCTGCTCGTAGAGCGTCGCGAAACGGTCGATCATCGCATCGGCACGAAAGCGGGCCTCGACCCGATCGCGCCCGGCCCGGCCGAGGCGTTGCCGCAGATCCGGCTCATCGACGATCCGCAGCAAGGCGCGTGCCAGGCCGGTCGCATCGCCGACGGGGACGAGCAGGCCGGTCTCTCCGTCCGCCACCACCTCGGTCGTGCCCGGCGCGGCGGTGGCGACCACCGGCTTGCGAAACCGCATGGCCTCCAGCACGACGTTGGGCAACCCCTCGAAGCTGCTCGGCAGGACGAGCGCATCGGCCGCCAGCAACAGCCTGGGCACGTCGTCGCGGTGGCCGAGGAAGCGGACCCGCCCGGTCGATTGCAGCTCGAAGGCGTCGGCCACCCCTTCCAGCTCCCCTCGGAGCGGGCCGTCCCCGGCGATGACCGTCGTCAGGTTCGGCCGGACGTGCTGCAAGAGGTCGGCCGCCTTGAGCAGGTCGATCACCCCTTTCTGCGGGTACAGCCGCCCGGCGAACAGGAGCATCGGCGCCTCGGCGGCGATCCCCAAGTCGGCCTTCACGGCGGCCGGGTCGACGCCCGGCGGCTCCTCGTCGGCGATCCCCGAGGGGATCAATGCCAGGCGATCGGCCGGAATGCCGACCGTGTCCCGGTAGAAATCGACCACCGCCTGCGAGTTGCCGACGACCCGATCGGTCCGGCGGGCCAGGCGGCGATCGATCCAGAAGTGTGCCCGCGTCTTCCAGAGGTCGGCCGCCATCTCGGCCGTGATGATCACCGGCACCCCGGCCCGTTGCGCGGCGATCCGGCCGTAGACGTTGGCGGCGAAGATCCAGGTCTGCACCACGTCGAACCGCCCGAGTTTCATGAACCGGGTCAAGCGGTCGAGCGCCCCCGGGTCGACCTTGTGCCGCTTCTCGATCGCATGGACGGGAATCCCCGCGTCGCGCAGGTCGGTTTCCAGGGGGCCGAGCCGCGTCAGGGCCGCCACCTCCACCCGGAAGCGGTCGCGGGGCAAACCGGCGGCCAGGAGCACCATCTGCTTCTCGGCGCCCGAGCGGTCGAGCGTCGGGATCACCTGTAAGACGTTGAGCACAGCGGCAATTGTCCGGTCGAACTGCGAGGGAGGTCGGGGAGCAAACGTCGGGCGATTGTGGCCGATCGGCCCCCTCCGGCTCAAGACCGGCCTGAGGGACGACGGCCCCTTGCCCGTTCGATGGTCGACCCGACAGGGCCCGCGCTCACGGACGTTGGCGGATGGCGTCCAGGGCCTGGCGGGCCTGGAGCTGGACGAGGTTGTTCGAGTCCCTCATCGCCTGTTGGAGCGGGGCGACGCTGGCTCGACTGCCGATCGCGCCGAGCATGCGGCAGGCCTCGACCCGGACGTCCCACTCCGAGTGGCCGAGCATCCGGATGGCGGCCGGCTCGGCCGGAGGGCCGATCGCCTCGAGAGCCCGAGCGACGTTGGCGGCGTCGGAGTCGAGGGCAGCCAGCGTGGCCTCGGCCGCCTCGGCGGTGCCCAGGTTTCCCAGGGCCTTGAGGGCCTCCCAACGGACGACGAAGTGCTCGTCGACGAGCATCTGCCGGAGGGCCGGCAACTGCTCGGGGCCGACCCAGGCCACCAGGGATCGGGCGGCGGCATCTCGGATCGCTTGATCGGCGGAAGTGGTCGCCAGCGAGGCCAGGGCCGAGGCGATGTCTCCCCGACGCTCCGCCGGCCATTCGGAGGGGGTCCTCAGGCGACTCGTGGCCCGGCGGATCGTGGAAGCTTCCCCCGAGGTGAGATCGGTCAGCAGCTCGTCGATCGTCCCGCCAGACCTCCTCGGACCCTGTCCCGGCGGCCCGGCATTCGGCGACGGGGCGGCGGGAGCCCCGCCCCGGAAGCTTGCGCCGGGAGGCGGGGGGAAGCTCGGCGGCGCGGGCATGTCGGCCGGAGGATCGAACAGGCCGGGCGGAAGCCCCTCGGGGACGACCGGCTGAGGCACCTCGAACCCCGGACCGGGGCCGGGGACCCCCGGCGCCGGTGCCGAGGGAGGCTGAGGGACCTGGGCCACCCGATTCCCCCCGCGTTGGCTCGCGATGGCCGGCAAGATGATCGCCAGGACGATCACTAGGCCGATCAGGCCGAGGACCCCGAGGCAGCCGAAGGCTACCACCTTGCCCAGGAGGGCGAAGCCGGAACCCTCGGACGGGGAACGGCGGCCCTTCGACCGCCCCATCATCAGGCTGATCGCGAGCAGCAGCCCGCCGAGGACGGCGAAGCCGATGCCGAACGGCACCTGGTCCCCGGGCGAGAGATTCTTCATCCTTCGGAATTGCAGGCCGAACATGGGCAGGATGATCACCCCGGCCCCGAGCATGAGGAAGCCAATGCCTATCCTCCGCACTTGCTCGGGGGTGGTAAACGGCTCCTTGCCCCCCGGTTTCGACGATGAGCCCGACGCCTGCACCTTGCCCGGCCTCCTGGGAGGAGGCATCGGCTCGTCCTGGGCGGCTGACGATGACGAAGACGACGGCCCGGGCAGGTCGTCGAAGGCCGACACCGGAGCCAGGCCGATCTCCCCCCCCTCGTCCTCCTCCCAGTTCGCCCTGGGAATGCGCATCGTCGCACCGCACTGCTTGCAGCGAGTCGTCTTGCCTCCGTGTTCGTCCTTGACCGTGTACGATCGATTACACGAGGCACACCTGAACGAGATCATGACCGACCAGCTCCTCATCCCGGATCGATCGGAGGATCCTGCCTTCGTCTCCTCCGGCCTGGATGGCCTGCGGTTCGGACCGCTCCGGCGCGGACCATGATCTCCGAGGATCCTTGGGCCCGGAAGATCACGTCCAAATATTGAAGGAACCGCCACCATCTCTGCAAGCGTGCAGTGAGGATTTTCAACCGGCCGAGGCCGGTCCCCTTGCCCTTGCTCGCAAGCCTCCGAGGATTACCCGGACGGGCCGCCGTGGCGGTCGTCGATCAAGGACCGGAACAGCTCCAGGTGTTGCCGGGCGACGACCGTGACCGAGTATGATCCCTCGACCTTCTTCCTGGCCGATCGGGTCATGTGGAAGGCGCGATCGAACTGGGTCCACTGCTCGACGATCACGCGGGCCAGCCCTTCCGGGTCGTCGACCGGGGCGAGGCGGCCGTCCTTGAAGTCGGAGATGAGCTTGCGATTGCCGGGGATCGACGAGGCGACCAGCGGGATCCCCAGCGCCATGGCCTCGAGCAAGGCGATGCTCATCCCTTCCTCCCGCGAGGGCAGGACGAACAAATCGGCCTCGCGCAACGCGGCGGTCGGGTCGCCCGTCGGGCCGGGCAGGTCGATGGCGTCCCCCTGGCCGAGCTTGCCGATCCCGGCCCAGAGCGACGGGCCTTCGGGGCCGTCGCCGTGCAGGACGAGCTCGGCCCTCGGGAACGCCTTGCGGACGATCGGCCAGGCCTCGATCAGCGTATCGAGCCCCTTTTCCGGGGCCAGGCGGCCGACGTAGGCGGCCCTCGGGGCGTTTCGCCAGTCGTCACGACGCCGCCAGGGGGCCTCGGGCACGGGGACGCCGTTGGGGAGGCGGTGGATCTTCGCCGGATTGTAGCCGGCGCGGCGCAGCTCGTCCTCGATCGGCTTCGAGATGGCGACGACGGCGTCGGCCTGCTTCGTCCGCTCGCCGATCGTCCGGCCGAAGTTCCCCCACGATTGCCAGGCCAGGTCGCCCGTCGCCCCGGCCCCTTCGGGACGCAGGACGACCGGGAACCCGAGCCGACGGCCGGCCTCGACGGCGACGTAGGCATCGTGCTTGAGCATCGACACATACGCCAGCTCGGGCGGGTTCTCGTTCAGCCACCGCTGCAAATTCTTCATGTAACGCCAGGTGCCGACGAACCGCAGGCGAGAGGTCGGCAGGCGTCGGACCGTGCACGATCCCCGATGCGTCGGCACCTCCTCGGCCTCGGGCAATCCCGAGCCGGGCGGCAGGCTGGTCAGGACCGTCACCTCGTTCCCCTGCTCGGCCAGGGCGGGGGCGAGGTAGCTGAGCACTTTCTCGGCCCCGCCGATCAACGGGGGGAAGCGTCGGGAGATCAGGGCGATGCGCACGGTGGGGGCTCGGGTCGCGGCCGTCGGAAATTACTCGCCGGATCGAGGGGGCGCCTCGGGGGCGTCCGGGTCGAGCACGGCGATGTAGGGCAGGTGCCGGTAGTCGTCATCATAGTCGAGCCCGTAGCCGATGACGAACGCATCAGGAATGGCAAAGCCGACGTAGTCGGGCTCCATCGCCACTTCCTGCCTGCCTTCCTTGCGCAGCAAGACGGCCGTGCGGACGTCGAGCGCCCCCCGCTCGCGGAGCCTCGGCACGAGCGTCGCCAGGGTGTGCCCGGTGTCGAAGATGTCGTCGAGCAAGAGGACGTGACGCCCCTCGACCTCCGGGGCGAAGGCGTCGTTGATCGTCAAGGACCCGCGATCGGTGACGGCCCCCTTGTAGCTGCTCGCCTGCAAGAGCGCGACCCGCAAGGGGATCTGGACCTGCCGGATCAGGTCGGCCAGCAGGATGACGCTGCCGGTCAGGATGCCGACGATCGTCAGCGGCTTGCCCTGGTAATCGTGCTCGATCTGACGGCCAAGCTCGGCCACCCGATCCCGGATGCGGTCCTCACTGATCAGGATCTCCACGCCGGGGGGCCCTCTCGTGACGGGGCGAGCGATGCGATGGACGGGACCGGCCGCGCTGGGAGTGCTGCCGATCGGCCCCGAGGCCGACGGCCCTCGTCGGATCGTCAGTCTACTCGTAGACCCGGGCCGCCGACAGGGCACAGGCGAACAGTTCCCACGACGGCCGGTTGGGGTCGATCCGCCCCTCCTTGAGCGTCGCCGCCGATTCGCAGTCGGTCAGCCAGGCGGCCAGGGCTTCCAGGAAGTCGCCGAGGGCCGAGTTTTCCCATTCGGCCTCGTTGGCGTCGAGGTCGTCAAGCAGGCGCCGGATGTGCTCGATCAGGTCCGCTCGCGACTGGGCCGACTCCGGGAGATTCATGCGAACTCCTCCTCTGCCCGCACCCGGCCGGGACGGGATGCCTCGGGACGAAACAACCGGAGCGACGCTCGCAACGATCGTCTGACTCGCTCCGATCCATCGTACCGTCATCGGGCAATGGGGCCGAGGGGGATGGCCTTGCAAAGCGAACCGGGGAACGGAACCGCTTGCTCCCCCGATCGGTGGGAGAAAGAGGCTTCGTCCCCCGACAATTGCCCTGCGCCCGGACGTGTTCGCGGGCGAGGGTCCTCCGATTTTGACTCAGCTCAGCCCACAGCCAGGCGTCGGCGACGGCTGCGTCGGGCGAAGCCGAAGGCCCCGATGCCGAAGACAGACCAGAGGATCACGGCCGAAGGCTCGGGAATCGGGGTGCCGACGGTCCCCGGGTCGGGGCTGCCGGGGTCGGTCGGCTCGGGATCGGGGTCGGGAGACGGGAGATCGAGCACCGAGAGGCTCAGGCCCTCGACGGCCGACTTCAGGAGCCAGCCGACGGCGTCTTGCGCCAGGTTCAGCTCGAAGTCGAACATCCCGCCGGGCGCGAGCTGGCCGACCCGGTTCCCGTCGCCGTCGAGCAGGGGGCGGAACGGCACGGCGGCCGAGGGGTCGGTCTCCGGCTCGTAGCCGAAGAGCAGGAACATCCGCTCCATGTCCTCGTCGCCCGGGTCGCTGGTCAGCAGGACGTACGAGGTCGAGACGTCGATGCCGGTCGAGCTGGACAGCGCCGTCATGGGGCTGCCCTCGATGATCCCGCCCTCCTCGTCGGTGCCGATGACCGGGGGGATGATCGTGTCCCGGGGCACCAGCTCGAAGTACATCTCCGAGACGGGCGAGTCGGTGGTGTTCGTCAGGCGAAAGGTCATCGGCCGCGTGGGAGACGCCGTTGCGGGCCGGTCGGCCAGGGCGATCAGGACGCCGAAGGCTGCCAGGAATCCGAGCAGGCGGTGAGACATGGGCGCGGTCCCTCCTTGGGTACGCGATGGTGTTTGGACCGATCCGAACAAAAGGGCCGCATCACCAGCCGTCCGGCACGGCACGGAGACGATCCGAGGCCCTCGCGTCTTCCGAATCGAGCGAGGGCGGTCCGCGGCACTCCCCGGCCCGAGGGCCGGAGGAGGCACCAGTTCCAGAGGAGTGGGATTCCAGATGAGGGCGTCGCTGGACCGGGGATCGAATCGAGCTGTACGCGGATGGATGGGTCCGACCGGGTGCACGTCCGGGGGCGGATCGGGTTCCGCTCTCGGGCGGGCGTACTATGGAATTGATCGCCGGGACGGTCAAGGGCAATTGCCGATCCGATCGTCTCGTCCGGCGAGCCGCCCGCGGTCGAGCCTCCCCGCCCGCGCTGCCGATCGAATAAGCTGGGACGAGGGGCGTCGAATCCGGCGTAAGGACCACCCGCACCATGCCCGATCCGCAGAGCGGCGTCGTCGAGGCGCCCGACGAAGCCCTGGTCGAACTGGCCCGCGCCGGCGATGCCGACGCCCGCGAGGAACTCTTCCGTCGCGGGCGAGAGGTCGCCTACCGCGTCGCCTTCCGGCTGCTCGGCAACGCCGAGGACGCCATGGACGCCGTCCAGGACGGCTTCATCAAGGCCTTCCGCAACCTCGACGCCTTCGACGGCCGCAGCGCCTTCCGGACCTGGCTCCTGCGGATCGTCACCAACGCCGCCCACGACCTCGGCCGCCGCAAGCGCCGACGCCCGGCCCTCCGCCTGGCCGACCTCGACGCCGATTCCGGCGGCTCATCCGGCGGCATGCCCGGCTCGTCGGTCGCCGAGCCGAGCGTCGACGACGACCCCAGCCGGGGGCTCCACCGCGACGACCTCCGCCGCGCCCTCGACGAGGCCCTCTCCCGGCTCAGCCCGACCATCCGCGAGACCTTCGTCCTGTTCGCCGAGGCCGAGCTCAGCTACAAGGAGATCGCCGACGCGCAGCAGGTCCCCATCGGCACGGTCATGAGCCGCCTCTATTACGCCCGGCAGAAGCTCCAGGCCGCGCTGGAGGAAATCGAGGAACACCCGTAAACTTCGAATAAGTCGCGTGGGCCGGGCGTCGAGCAGGTAGGCCGATCGTCCCGCCGGACCCGTTTCGACCGGGGCGGCCGGACGATCGCTTGAACCCGAACCGAAGGCCCTGGAAGGGCTTCTGTCACGATCGCGGCCCGTGTTCTCGCCGCCCGTTTGAACCGGAGGTTCGCAAACCTACGATGCGTTGCCGAGACGTTTCCCGAGCCATCGCCGCCCGATCGGGCGCGGTGACCGAGTCGGAGATTCAGGCCCATCTGGCCGCGTGCCCCCGCTGCGCACGGATGGCCGAAGGGGTCCGACGCCTCGATCGGCTCTGGGACGCGACCCGGCCCGAGCCCCCCCCGGCGGCCTCCTGGGATTCGGCCCGGGCCCGGATCGAGCGCGAGCTGGCGGCGTCCCCGCAGCCGGTGCCCGGCGACGCCCCGGCGGGCCGGTCCCTCCCGATGACGGCCCGAGCGCCGGCCGCCCGCCTGGCGATCGGCCTGGCCCTGGTCGCCGCGGCGGTCCTGCTGGCGATGAACCTGCCCCGGCCCGCGCCCCAGTTCGCCGACAACGGCAACGGCCGGCGCCCCGAGCCGGTCTACGGAACGCTCGACGTGCCGGTCGGCCACACGGTCCTCTACCACGTCGATTCGGACGAGCATCGGGTCGTCCAGGTCAGCGAGCCGACGGCCCCGGCGGGGGATGACCTGACCTTCTTCCGCCAGTCCGAGCTGGGGCTCGATTCGGTCGACTACTTCGCCCTCTTCGGCTGGTTCGAGGCCATGCCCGCGTTGACGGCGTCGGCCCCTCCCGGAGAGACTGCCAGCCCCTTCGACTCCCGGCCCTGAATCCCATGAATCACGCCAATGACGCCCGAGGCCCGTCCTGGTCGGCCCGCCGGCTCGCCCGGATCATCCCGAGGCGGGCGAGGTGGCATCTGCTGGCATTGCTCGGCGTGGTCGTCGCGATCGGCCCGGCCTTGCTCGCCGATCGCAGCCTCGGCCAGCCGGGAGACGAGCCGCGCCCCGAACGGGACGTGACCCTCTTCGGCCTCCGGGCCGATCCCGGCAAGGACCGGATCGACCCGATGCTCTCCCCCTACGCCGCCCCTCTGCGCAAGCTCGTGCCCGACCACGGCCTGACCCTCCTCGACGCCGCCAGCCAGCGGCTCTCGTCGAACCAATCCGTCTCGTGCGACCTGGGCGACGGCCAGACCCTGAAGGCCGTCCTGCTCGAACCGGTCGGCCCCGACGGCAAGGTGCACCTCCGCGTCCAGTTGCTCGACGACTCCCGGACCCGGCCCGTCTTCGTCACCGACGTCCGCACGCCCCCCGACCAGCTCGTCTTCCTCGACAAGTCGCTGGAAGGCTCCGACGCCCTGCTCCTCATCGGCGTCGGCGCCCGCTGAATCACGCCGGCTCCCTCCGGTAGGGTGCCGTCGAGTCCTCGACGACGCACCCCTCCTCCGCCGTCGAACCCCGACGGTGCGTCTTCGAGGACTCGACGGCACCCTACTACTGCTTCCAGTCTTCATCGGTGGGTTCTCGGTGTTTCGGTGGGTGCCCCGGGTTCCGCGGAGCGGACCCCGGGCGGAGCCGCATAGGCCGGCCGCCCCCCGGCCCGGGGTCCGCTCCGCGGAACCCGGGGCACCCGAATCCCACCACCTTCGACTGGAAGCGGTACGACCAACGGGACGGCACGCGGCCCAAAGGGCGCCCCAATCGCCTCCCGGCGGATTGCCGAGCGCTTGAGCCGATCGCGCCTGACCCGTAATAATAGAACGGTATGCCCGGAGGCCCCTTGCTGGGGGGTGATCGGACGTCGAACGAACGACGGACTGCGGCTTTTCTATCCGGCGGAGGTGCCTTGTGAGTGACTGGAACGACCCGGAACTGGCCGCGATGCGAGATCGCTTGATCGCGACCCTCCGCGGTTACGGGAAGGTCGCGGTCGCCTTCTCGGGGGGGATCGACAGCACGGTCGTCGCCCAGGCGGCGCACCTGGCCATCGGGGCCGACGCGATCGCCGTGACCGCCGTCTCCGACAGCCTGGCCGAGGGGGAGCGCGAGGAGGCCGAGTCCCTCGCCCGCCAGATCGGCATCCGCCATCGGGTCATCCACACGTCCGAGTTCGAGGACCCGAACTACCTCCGCAACAATCCCGACCGCTGCTACTTCTGCAAGAGCGAGCTGTACGGCCGCCTCGCCCTGATCCGGGCCGAGCTGGGGGTCGACGCCGTCGCCTCGGGGGCGAACCTCGACGACGCCGGCGACCACCGCCCCGGCATGAAGGCCGCGAGCGAGAACGGCGTCGTCCACCCCCTGCTCGACTCCGAGCTGACCAAGGACGACGTCCGAAAACTGGCCAAGGCCTGGGGCCTGCCGACCTGGGACAAGCCGGCCACCCCCTGCCTGTCGAGCCGGATCGCCTACGGCGAGGAAGTCACCCCCGAGCGCACCCGGATGATCGACCAGGCCGAGCGCTGGCTCCGCGCCCGGGGGCTCCGGATCGTCCGCGTCCGCTACCACAAGGGGGACATGGCCCGCGTCGAGGTCCCGCTCGACGAGCTGCCGGCGATCGCCTCGGCCGAGGTCCGCACCGAGATGGTCCGGGCCTTCAAGGATCTCGGCTTCAAGTTCGTCACGCTCGACCTCGAAGGGTTCCGCTCCGGGAGCAACAACCTGGTCATCCCCTCCGAGAACCTCATGAAAGGGCTGGTCGTCCCGGCTTCGGCCCCGGCCGCCGGCCGCTGACCGATGGCGATGACCTGGTCGGGGCAAGTGATCCCGGATTGCGTGGATCACTTGCCTTCGGGTGGCCGGGGTCTCGTCCGCGAGACCCCGGGCGTGATGGCCCCGAGCCGGGGTCTCGCGGACGAGCCCCCGGCCACCCGAGGACTCCAAACGCAGCGTTTCCAGGCAATCCGGTATGAGTGGTGATCGACCCCCGCCCCGATCGTTCGCCGTCCATCGCACCGGTTTCAACCCGCCGATGGCCCCGGGCGGCCCCTTCGAAGAGGACCGCGTTGACATGGCGAAGGCGACCTGCCGATGCGGCCAACCCCTGACCGTGCGCGATGATCGCGAGGGCCGGGTCGTCTGCCCGAAGTGCGGGGCGAAGGTCCGGATTCGCCCGGGTCGGGGCCCGGATTCGACCCCGGGCGACGGGTTCCTCCGCTTCAATTGCACCTGCGGCCGTCGCCTGAAGGTGCCCGCCGCCTCGCCGCCGTCGCACGGCAAGTGCCCCGACTGCGGGCGGATCGTGCCGGTGCCGGGCGTCGGCAGCGGGCCGGACCAGCGCACCGACGAGCTCCTGCCCGAGGAAACCCGCTTCCTGGAGCAGTGGTCGGCCGAGCACCGCGATCGCGGCAGCCGGAAGCCGGAGAACGTCCCCTCCGGCCCGAACGCGCCGCCGTCGAACCATCCCCAGTCGCCGGCCGAGAAGGTCGAGGCCGGCCTGCGGCTCTGCCCGACGTGCGGCCGCCCGGTCCATCTCGGCTCCGACGTCTGCCGCCACTGCGGCACCTCCGTCCCCCGCCGCTGACTTGACCGAGGCCAAGCCGACCGACGGCGGGGGGCACGCGGGGGGCGATTATTCCGCCGGGTCGTTGCCGGCCTTCGGGGCGGCGGCGAACTCCTCTGGGGACATCTTGACGACGCGGCGGTCGCGGAGCAGGACAAACCCGCCGGATTCAGGGACTTGGGTCTCGTAGGCGAGGACTTCTTCGGAGCGGGTCGTGCCGGGCATCTCACCCAGGTCGGTCAGCTCGGTCCCCCAGAAGACGACACTGTTCTCCTCGCCGATTCCCGCGAGTCCGCCGGGCATGCCCGCTTCGATGGCGCGGAGTTCTTCGAATGAGTTTGGGGGCCTGTTATTCGATTGCTGGAAGAATCGATAGAGCTCCGAGAGGTTGTGCAGTCCGGTGGCCTGGTCGGACTCCAGGATGTTGGTGACCTCCTGGGAGGGGCCGCAGCCGACGAGGGTCAGGGGGGCGATGAGGGCGGCCAGCAGGACCCATCGGTCTGCCGATCGGGCGGGGTCGCAATTCATGGGGTGCCTTTCGGGATGGGCGGGAACGGAACGAGGGGCGGCCGGGCCGCCCCTCGATTCGAATCGGGTTGAAGAAATGGATCCGGGAGTCGGCCTGAGACGTGTCCCGATCAGAGCTGGTCGGCCGAGATCACCTCGCCGCCGTTCATCGTGCCGACGGCTCGCCAGGTGTTGGGGTTGACCGTATCCTTGATGAAGCGGACCGATCCGTCGGCGAAGACCGTATTGACCCCGCCGGGGTGATAGCTGCGGGCGGCGATGTGCCAGCGCTGGTCAATGTTGCTGGTGGCGCAGTCGTAGCGCTTGCTATTCGGCGTCATCGTATGCGAGTAGTACCCGGTCGCGCCGAGGGCCCGGTAGTACTGCTGGCCGCGGTAGCGGATCCGGCTGCCGCTGGGGTTGACGACGCATTCCGGGGCGGGCTCGTAGTTATTGAAGCTCGCCGCCGGAATCAGCCAGATGCCCAGGTACGAGTTCAGGGGCATTTCGGAAGCGACGTTTGCGACGGAGTTGGCGCGTGTGATCTCAGAGAACAAGGCGGTATTGCTAGTGCCGTCGCGAATCTGGGAAATCTTCGTCGCGCTAGCCTTGCGGTATTCAGGGTTCGGCTGCTCGCGGGCAGCGTCCAGGAACGCGGGGGCACTCCGGCCGCTCAGGTTATAGTTGAACACGCCGATCAGATTCGTCTGGCGTTCCTGGTGAGCGTACTCGGCGCCATATTCCATGGCCGCGGTGGCGCCAATGCTGCTGAAGTAATTATTGTAGCCGAGCCCTGGGTTGAGCTTCTCGCTACCGCTGTCCGAAGGACAGACGAAGGCGGAGACGACCTGACGCATCGCCGTGAAGTTGGCGCTGCCGCCCCCCGTCGCGGAGAAGGTATTGATATTCAATTCCAGGTTGAAGGCCCCGTAGGCGGCTGACTGCTCCAGGAAGGGCAGGATCTGAGCCTGGGGGTTCGTCCGGCCGCCGGTCCGGCTACCCTTGACCCAGGTCGAGCCGGACCAGTCGTAGATCGGCACCGGGCCGTGTCCGGAGGGGAAGTGGCCGTAGGTGCTCTCGAAGTTCAGCGTCGCCAGGGCCATCTGCTTCAGATTGTTGGTGCACTGGGCGCGGCGGGCGGCTTCGCGGGCCGACTGCACGGCGGGCAGCAACAGGGCGATCAGGACGCCGATGATGGCGATGACGACGAGCAGTTCGATCAGGGTGAACGCACGGCGAACGTCAGACGCCCGACGCGAGGAAGAAGCGCGAGTCATAATTGGCGAGGGTCCTTCGGGAATGGCGTTGCGATCAGATCTTGGGGAAATAAGGAGGGGGGCAAGCTCTCGGATGTGAGGACGTGTTCCCGGAACGAGAACCGCAGCGGCCCGCCATCGTCGGTCGAGCCGCCGGTCGGAGGGGATGAAGGACAGCGAAAAGGTGACTGCCCCCGGCCTCTCTCAGTCAGATCGTGATCCAGAGTCGTAACGGCGGAAAACGAGCAAGGGGGGATCACCGCCCGCGAGGCCGACAGGTCCATCGGCCTCGCGGGTGGGTGCGGTATTGTAGGAGGGGTGCCGTCGGAATTTCCAGTGCAAGCGCGCGATTTTGTCGGTTGTGTTGCCTGGAAGCTTCGCGCGTCCGCGGGGCGGCCGTCATGCAGGCCGCCCGGCCCGAGGCCCGCTCAGGGGGCAAACCGTTCCAGGTCTTCACCCTTGGGGATGACGGTGATCCCCCCCTCGGTCACCGTGAAGCCCCGCGAGCGGTCCCGCTCCGGGTCGTCACCGATCGAGAATCCGGCGGGCACGCGGACGTGCTTGTCGAGGATCGCCCGCCGGACCCGGGCGTGGCGGCCCACCTCGACCCCCTCGAACAGGATTGCATCCTCGACGATTGCAAAGCTGTTGATCCGCACATTCGGCGAGAGCAGGCTCCGGTGCGCCCGGCCCCCCGAGAGGATCGACCCGTTGCAGACGATCGAGTCGTAGGCCGCCCCGACCCGGTGGTCGACCGCGTGCACGAACTTCGGCGGGGGCAACGACGGCTGGAACGTGTGGATCGGCCACGACGGATCATAGAGGTTCAGGCTGGGATCGACCTGGATCAGGTCCATGTTCGCCTGGTAGTAGGCGTCGAGCGTCCCCACGTCCTTCCAGTAGGCCGCGGCCTTGCGGTTCTCGTCGCGGAACGAGTAGGCGACGACCGCGTGCGAGTCGAGGATCCGGGGGATGATGTTGTGCCCGAAGTCGTGCCGGCTGCCCGAATGCTTCGCGTCCTCGAACAGCAGCTCGAACATCGTCCGGGTCTTGAACACGTAGATCCCCATCGAGGCCAGGGCGATCCCCGGCTGGCCGGGCATCGGCTCCGGCTCGGCCGGCTTCTCGGCGAAGCCGATCACCCGGTCCTGCTCGTCCACGTGCATCACGCCGAAGTCCCGCGCCTCGAGCCGGGGCACCGGCAGGCAGGCGATCGTCAGGTCGGCGTCGCGCCGCCGATGCTCGGCGATCATGTCCGCATAATTCATCTTGTAGATGTGATCGCCGGCCAGGATCAACGTGTCGCGCGTCTGCTCGCGCTCGATCCGGAAGATGTTCTGGTAGATGGCGTCGGCCGTGCCGGCGTACCAGCTCTCGGCGATCCGCTGCTCGGGCGGCAAGACCTCGACGAACTCCCCCAGGCTCGGCGCCAGGAACTTCCACGACTTGTCGATGTGCCGGTTCAGGCTGAACGCCTTGTACTGCGGCAGGACCAGGAGCTTGCGGATGCCCGAGTTGATGCAGTTCGACAGCGTGAAGTCGATGATCCGGTACACCCCGCCGAACGGCACCGCGGGCTTGGCCCGGTCGCGGGTCAGGGGGTCCAGTCGCGTGCCCTTGCCGCCGGCGAGCACGATGGCGATGACATCCTTCATATCAGCATCTACGGCCAAGCCGATTCGATTGCCGAGGCCCTCGGGCGCGGCACCGCGGCCTCGCGAGCGTCTGGCAGACCATTCTGCGCAAGGAGCCGCCGGGAACCAAGGGCTTCGCCCCGCCGCCTCGCCGCCGATCCGGGCCCCGGACGCCCCCCGGGACATCGGGCCCGTCTAGAGAATTTCGCAATGACCAGCGACGGACCGGCCGATGGATCCCCCGGAGGCCCGTCCCGGGATTCTCACAATCGGCATAGGCAAACGAACCCATCCGGACTACAGTACCGCGGTCTCCCCAGACGGATTGGACGATTCCGCGACCTCGACCCGACCCTGCGACGGGAGCGCGACGGACCATGACCGCGCCACCGCCGATACCCCCCGACCGTGCCCGATGGCTCGGCCTGATCGTGCTCGCCGTGCTCGCGCTGGCCGCGCGGCGGACCGAGGGCCCCGAGGCCTTCGCCAGCGCCAACGCGGCCCATCCCCACGCCGGCGACGCCCGGGAGGGGCGTCACCTCGGCTCGATCGAGGTCGCCGGCCATGCCTGGACCTTCGCCCTGCACGTCCCGGCCGGTTACGACGACGACCCCCGGCGGCGGTGGCCCCTGGTCCTGGCCCTCCACGGCGCCTCCGGGTCCGGCCCCGCCTTCCTCGACGAGGCCCACTGGGACGACCTCGCCGACCGCGAAGGGGTGATCGTCGCGGCCCCCTCGGGCCTCCCCCTGCGCCCGCTCGTCAACCCGAGCCGGGCCTTCAACCCGAGGCTCTGGAACAGCGGCCAGCACCCCCCCGATCGCCCCCGGAGCCGGGTCGACGACCTGGCCTTCTTCGACGCCCTGCTCGCCGAGATCGCCCGGCGCTGGCGGATCGACCCCGATCGCATCTACGCCGCCGGCCACTCCAACGGCGGGGCCATGGCGCTCCGCCTCGCGGCCGAGCGCTCCGAGGTCTTCGCCGCCGTCGCCTCGGTGGCCGGCCTGCGCTACGTCGAGCCCCCCGAGGACGCCCAAGGGGTCTCCATCCTCACCATCTTCGGCGGGGCCGACCCCCTCCTGCCGACCGAGGGGGGGCTGTCCGTCCTCCCCTGGGAAGTGCGCCGGACCCCCGAGATCCTCCCCGAACTGAGACGCTACGCCGCCCAGATCGGCTGTCCCGAGACGTCCACGGTCATCGAGCACGACGGCCTGTTGCACTCCTTCTGCTACCCCCCCGGCCCCGACGGCGCGACGCTCAAGTTCATCCTGATCGACCGCCACGGCCACGCCTGGCCGGGCGGGCGCGCCCACCTGGCCGAGCCGATCCTGATCGGCCCCCGCAACGACCTGATCGACGCCACGACCGTCATCTGGAAGTTCTTCGCCCACCGCCGCCGCCGGCCCGACGGATCGACCTGAAGGACCCGCCCTGCCCCGCCTTCTCCCGCCCGATCCGGCCCTCCCGACGGCCGATTGCATCAAGAGCGTGCTTGATCGGGATGCTCCCATCCGTCAAGCTTGATGGCCTTTGCGGCCGTCCGCGACCGGGGACCCCGGCCGCTCGGCCTTGCCTGCCCGCTTGCCGGGGGAGCCTTCCTGTCATGGCGATCGACAACCCGTACGACAATCCTTACGAAGCCCCTCAGGCCGAACTGGGCGCATCGTCGCCGTCGATGGCCGTCGGGAAGACCTACGGCGGTATCGGCCGCGGCCTCTATTTCGGCCTCGGCGTCCTGATCTGGCTCGCCTCGGTCGTCTTCCTGGTCATCCTGTCGCTCGTCCGGCCCGAGGCGTACCTGCAAGGCTCGATGTTCGCCATGCTCGCCCAGATCGCCGCGATGATCTACGTCAGCGGCCTGCGCATCAGGAACATGGGGCAGAGCGCCTGGTGGGGCCTGGCCCTGGTCGTCCCCGTCTACGGCCTGATCGTTTTGATCCGCTGCCTCGCCTACCCCGAAGGCTGGTCCGACCACCGCACGCTCGACCCCGCCGGCAAGGTCATCGGCGGCCTCATCGCCGCGGCCATCATCATCCCGCTCGCCCTGATGATCGCGGTGACGGTCATCGGCGTGTCGGCCCCCTGAAGCGGTTCCCGGAGGCCCCGGGCGTATGATACCCTCAACGCTGCCCGGGTCCCGGCCCTCGGCCTCCGGATCGACCCGTCGATTGGTCGGACCGAGGCCGGGCAACGTCCGCGACTGAGTGAGTGTCCATCCCCTGGAGTGACTGCCCGATGAGCCCCGCCCCGCGACGATCCCCCCTCCCCGCCGCCCTCCTCGCGCTCGGATGTTCGGCCGCCATGGCCGCTGCCGTCGCCGCCCCCGCGCCGACCCGAGACGACGCCGACCCCCTCAAGACCCTCCAGGCCGAGCAGATCGCCTCGAAGGACGAACCACGCGAACGACCCTACCACTTCGGCTCCCAGGGCCAGGGCGGGGAGTTCTCCAACCACACGAGCCACACCAACCGCCTCGTGCCGGTCTTCACCCTGGGCAAGACGGTCGACCTCGCGAGCATCACCGGCGCCAACAGCTCCTACCGCGACGCCGATCGCCTGGAGGAGCTTTACGGCCACCTCCCCGAGCACACCCTCGACCCCGAGGCCGAGTACGGCGACCAGGCCGATCTCTACCGATTGCAAAAAGAGGCCGTCGGCCGCGGGGCCAAACAGCTCTTCGTCGTCCTGTTCGACGGCCTCGACTGGGACACTCTGAACGCCGCGGCCATCGTCAAGTCGGGCGACCCGAACGCCAGGGACGCCCTGCTCGCCGGGGAACTCGGGCCGGCCTACCGGGCCGACGATTCGCTCGCCGTCGGCGCGGTCGTCACCAGCCCGACGCACAGCAACGCCCGCACCGACGTCGATGACCAGTCGGTCTCCTTCCCCGACGACGTGCTCCGGGGCGGCTACGACCCCCGGTTCGCCGGCCGGGGCCCGTTGCAGGATCCCCAGCTCGACGCCCCTGGATACCTCCGGGGCCAGGCGGCCACCCCGAGCGAACTGGCCCAGCTCCACGACCACGGCGGCGTCCCCCACGCCTACACCGACAGCTCCTGCAGCGCCGCCGAGATCGCCGCCGGCGTCAAGAGCTACAACGGCAGCGTCAACGTCGGCCCCGACGGCGCCTTCGTGACCCCCCTCTTCCACGACCTCCAGCGCGACGGCTGGAAGGTCGGCACCGTGACCAGCGTGCCCATCAGCCACGCCTCCCCCGCCGCCTTCTACGCCCGCAACGTCGACCGCGACGACTACCAGGACCTGACCCGCGACATGCTCGGCCTGCCGAGCATCGCCACCGAGCGCGGCGCCCCCGAACTGCCCGGCCTCGACGTGGTCATCGGCACCGGATTCGGCCAGACGGGCAACCTCCAGGCCCTGCAGCGCCGCCAGGGGGCGAACGCCGTCGCCGGCAACGTCTACCTGACCGAGGACGACCTGGCCGCCATCGACGCCGAGCAGGGCGGCCCCTATGTCGTCGCCCAACGCACCGAAGGGGCCAACGGCAACGAGGTGCTCGGCGCCGCCGCCGAGCGGGCCGCGGCCGGCGGCCATCGCCTCTTCGGCTTCTTCGGCACCGAATACGGCCACCTGCCCTACCAGACCGCCAACGGCGGCTACGACCCCGCCCCGGGCATTTCCGGAGAGGCCGAGGAGTACTCCCCTGCCGACATCGCCGAGAACCCGACCCTCACCGAGATGACCCAGGCCGCCCTGACCGTCCTCGGCCAGGACCCCGACCGGCCCTTCGCCCTCTTCGTCGAGGCCGGCGACGTCGACTGGGCCTTGCACGACAACAACCTCGACGCCGCCGTCGGCGCCGTCTTCTCCGGCGAGGAGGCCATCCGGGCCATCGTCGACTGGGTCGGGCAGCACAGCTCCTGGGACGACGCCGCCTTGATCATCACGGCCGATCACGGCCACTACCTCGTCATCAACGACCCCGAGGCCCTGGTCAACCCCTCCCGCTGATCGAAACCGGACCGGACCGGAGGCATGCGCCACCTCGCCGACCCCGATTTCGGCAACCCGTTCGAAGCTCCCTCGGCCCCCTCGCGCGGCCGGGGGAGTGACCGGGACGGTTCGGACACGCGATCGAGACGCTTCTTCAGAAGCAGGGAGTTGGCCCTGCTCGCCGGGCTCCATCCCGTGCTGGTGGCCGGGGGAGTGTATGGATCCTGGTTGCTCGCCTGGAGGATGCTGGGCCATCCCCCCCGCCCTTCGCTCGACGATCCGCTGGGCATCGCCCCGTCGGTGAGTCTCCTGTACTGGGTGACGGTCGTCATCATCGCGACCAGCCCGGCCGCCCTCATCGCGAGCGCGACGGCCTGGGTGGTGATGCTCTGGGGCGAGGTCCTGCACGGTCAGCGACGGGTGCTCCGGGTCCTGCTGCCGCCGCTGGCCTGGATCGCCGCGATCAAGGTGAGCCGGCACGACCCCGGTCGCGTCTTCGAGTGGTTCATCGATTAGCGCCGCGCGCCCCGTGTCGTCAAAATCCCCCGGAGCGTTGCGGCGCCCTGATCGCCGCGATACCGTAAGGGCCGGCGTCAATCGACGCGTCCTCATCTCGTTGACTCGATCACGTCCCGGAGGCCCCATGTCGACTCCGACCGATTCGCCCGAATCGACTCCAACCGCGCCGTCACCGTCGCCGTCGCCGTCCACCCCCCCCGTTGCGCCCGCCCCCGAGGCAGCGGCCGGATCGAGTAAGACCAGGGCGAAGGTCTCGCCCGCGCGCAACGCCATCTCGATGGTCCTGCTCATCGTGCTTTTGATCGTCGGCGGGCTGGAGCTGAACGCCCTCTTCCAGTTCAACAGCGCCGTCGATCGCCTCGACCAGGCGCTCGAAGCCAATGAAGACGACCTGCTGCCCCGGGATCGGGTCGAGGAGATCCTCGGCAAGCAGGCCGACGGCCCCTTGCAGCAAGACCAGCCCGGCATTCAGGCCACGACGTACACCTGGAACGGCGCCATCCGATCGCACGTCCTGACCGGGTACTACTCGTACGGCGAGGCCCCCGGCATGGTCAAGTACGAGATCGGATCGGCCGAGGCGACCGACCCGGGCGGCGATTGATCGCGCCCCGCTCGCCTCGCCGTCCCCAAGATGGCCCGCGCGGGACCCTCGGGCGGCCAGGGGTCGGTCGTTGCCGACCCCTGGCGCCCCTCGGACGGGGCCTCACTCACTGCGTCAGCTCGTCCTCGGAGGGCGAGGGCGGCGGCGCGGGGATCGAGCGGGAGGAGGCCGGCGGCATCTCCTCGGGAGTCACCGAGGCGTGCGACTCGCGGTACGCCGCGGCGGGCCGAGGCCGGGGCCGCGTCCGCCGCCGTTCAAATTGCTCGGGGTCCTCGGGCTTGAGCAGCCGAGGCGGATCGGTCGTCAATAACTGGTCGAGCGCGACGTATTCCTTGACCAGCGTGTCGATCCTCGGGTCGCGCCACGCGCCGAAGGTTACGAGCGAGGCGGCGACCAGCAGCCCGGCGGCCAGCCCGCCGGCCAGGGGCAAGGCCCAGGCCCGATGCGGCTCGAAGCCCCAGGCCGTCCGGGCCCGGGGGCGCCGGGCCTGGCGGAGCCGCCTCGACAGGTCGGGCCAGAGCGAGGGGGCGTCGGCGGCGATCGGGTCGTCGATCGCCTCGGACGCCAGCACGCGCTGGCTGGCGCGGAGCGATTCCAGGCGGTGCCGGCACTCGGGGCATCGCACCAGGTGACGGTCGACCACCCAGCGGTCCAGGCCGAGGCTGTCGCCCCCGGCCAGGAGCGGGAGGCGGGCCCGGACCCATGCACAGGTTTTAATCGGCATGAGGGGCCTCGGGGGAATAGGCGTTCAAGGGGTCGGTCCCTCCCTGGTCCTGCTGGAGCATCCGGCGTTCCCAGAGCCGGCGGAACTGGTCGCGGGCCTTGGCCAATCGCCATCGGACCGTGGCCTCGCGGCGGCCGACGATCGCGGCCACCTCGGCCGACGAGAATCCTTCCAGGTCCCGCAAGACGAGAATCGTCCGGTCCTTGACCGGGAGTTGTTCCAAAACGAAGCGGACTTCCTGGGCCAGTTCCTCCCGGGGGCGGGGGTCGGGGTCCGACACGTCGAGCGCCGACGCCTGGCCCGGGTCGTCCTCCTCGCGTCGGCGGTCGACCGGCAGCGAGGTCGTCGGCGGGCCCGACCGCCGGCGCAACTGATCGACCCCCAAATTCACGGCCACCCGGAACAACCACGGGCCGAATCGCCGACTCGTATCGAAGCGATCGAGCCGATGATAGACCCGCCAGAGCGTCTCCTGCGCCAGGTCCCGGGCCAGTTCGTGGTCGTGGACCAGGCGCGTCAAGACGCGGAGCAGCTTGCGCTCGTAGCGGCGGACGAGCGTGGCGAACGCCTCCTCGTCCCCTTCCCGGGCGCGTTCCACCAGCCGGGCGTCGCCGGCGTCCTCGGCCAGGCCGGTCGCCCCGCCCAGTCGGCCCGAGGCCGAAGACGAGGCCGCGTCCGGGTCCGAAGCCGACTCGGGCCGGATTCCGAAGGATTCAGGGGGCATTTGCGTCGTCGGGTCGGGTTTGGGTCGCATATGATAAGTATACGGAGGGATGGCCCGCTCATGTTGGAGGAATCGACTCCTTCCCCCCACGATTCGGCCCCGAAGGCCCGTCCCGACCCCCTCGCGGCGGCTCGGGCGCTCGGGATCGGTCCGTGCCCGCCCGACGAGCGGGCCGAGGCCCTGGCCGTCCTCTACCACCGCCTCTCGGCCTCGACCCGGGAGTACATGATCGTCGAGCTGCTCCGCCAGGAATCGGCCGGGCAGCTCGACCTCTCCGGGCTCTGGGTCGCCTACCGCAGGCGGCGGATCATCGGCGCGATGCTGAGCCAAACCCTCGCCGGGCGAGCCGTCGCGATCTGGCCCCCGGTCATCGGCCGGTCCTGGCGGACCGCCTCGCTCGCCTCGTCCATGGTCCGGGCCGTCCTGCGATTCTCCGAGTCCAGGGGCATCCGGCTCGCCCAGGCCCTCGTCGATCACGACCAGCCGAAGCAGGCCGGCCTCGACCTGACCCGGGGCGGCCTCCCTCACGTCACCGACCTGCTCTACCTCGGCCGCCCAACCCTGAACGAACTGCCCGTCCCCCCCGAAACCCCCATGCTGGAGTGGCAGCCGTATGCCCCCGAGCGGCACGAGCACTTCGACCGAATTCTCGATCGCTCGTACGAGGGGAGCCTCGACATGCCCGAGCTGGCCGGCATCCGCTGCCTCGACGACGTGATGCGGGGGCACCTCGCGCGAGGGCCGTTCGACCCCGAACGCTGGCGCCTGGGCAGGCTCAAGGGGCAGTCCGAGCCGGTGGCCGTCCTGCTCCTGCTGGCGAGCTCCGAATCGACCTGGGAGGTCTCCTACCTCGGACTGGCCCCCGAGGTCCGCGGCCGAGGGCTCGGCCGTCGCATCCTCGCCCACGCCCTGGAACGGGCCCGACCCCACGCCGATCGGCTCGAACTGGCCGTCGACGTGCGCAACCTCCCCGCCGATCGGCTCTACCAGCGCTGCGGGTTCCACGCCTTCGAGCGCCGTCGGGTCCACCTGGCCGTGCTGGGTAGCCCCGAGCCGCTCGAAGACAACGGCGACCGCCCCTTCAAGACGGCTCGCTGATCGGCTGCGGGTCGTCCCGGCGTAGGATCGTGCCTTCCTTGACGTAAACGACCGTTTCGGCGAGATTTGTGGCGTGGTCGGCGATCCGTTCCAGGTTCCGGGCGATGTTGATCAGGTGCAGCCAGATGGTCACCTGCCCCGGGTCCTGCCGGATCGACTTCTTCAGATCCTTCAGGATCATCTGGCGCCGACGGTCGATCTCGCGGTCCCCCTTGATGACCTGCCGGGCGATGTCCGTATCCCCCCGGGTCAGGGCGTCGAGCGCATCGTGGACCTGCCCCAGGGCCTCGACCCCGAGGTACTCCATCTGCGGCGGCAGCGGCACCGGCTCGTCGCGCCGGGCCAGCTTGCGGGCCCGCTTGGCGATGTGGGCCGCCAGGTCCCCCATCCGCTCCAGCTCGTAGCTGATCTTCAGGGCCGAGGTCACCAGCCGGAGATCCGACGCCACCGGCTGGTGGAGCGCCAGGATCCGCAGGCAATCCTGCTCGATCCGGACCTGCCAGTGGTCGATCGTCGGCTCGTCGGCCTTCACCTCGTTGGCCAGCTCGATCTTCCCCGAGCAGAGCGCCTGCACGCTCGACCGCAACGAGGTCTCCACGACCGCCGCGAGCTTCAGGACCTCGCTCCAGAGCTCCTCCAGGTCGCGCACCAGGTGACGATTCAGGTACGAATGCGGCCGATCACCAGCGGTTCCCGCCCTGCTCTCTGATTCCATCATCATTGCTGCGACTCATCTGCACTGGCGTTCGGGCCCTGGGAGACCGGCATCAACCGCATTGAGACGCGAAGGGACGCAACTCCCATACCGACCACCACTCTACGCGATCCGCGCCGAGTCATCAATCCGGGTTCGGTCTGGTTTGGCGAAGTCTCTTCAGACGCTCACACCGCCTTCATCACATCGTCACGGCAGGAGGCAAGAAGGGCGCTTCCCGGCCCGTGACCCCGGAAGAAGCGATGCCGTCGATCATACACGAACGTCTCGATTTCTCCAAACGATCCCGCCCGATTTCTCGAAAGCCAGGGCGTCCGGCCCCCCACGGTGGCCTGCTCCCCGACGCCCGGAGGCCCGAAAGGCCGGCGAACTGGTCGCCGATCCTCCGGGCCTTCATCATCCGGACGCGGGGCACGCCGGGGCGCCGGGAGACGCCCCAACCGCTCAGTATCGCTTGCCTTGCAGCGGCGGGCCGACCCCGTGCAGCGGGGCGTAGATCAGGTCGGGCGGCACCAGGTCGCCCGGCCGGTAATAGCCCAGGTCGTACTCGGCCTCGCTCGGGGTGTCCATGAGTGCTTTATATGGCCAGGTGACGATCTGCGCCGCCATCAGGCCGGCCGAGAAGAAGGGCTGGGCGAGCTGGTTCCGCTGCTGGCTCTGCTTCGGGTCGTCCAGCGGGTACGAGAGGAAGCGGCCGACCGGCCCGAGCTTCTGCTCGACGCTCTGCCCGTAACGCTCCAGCACCGGGTCCTGGAAGTAGAGCGGCAGGTGGCAGGTGGCCGCGGCCGACCAGTACTTGCGGCTCGGCGCGAACCGTCGAGCGGGCATCTCGACGTAGTCCTCGGCCACCGGGATCGACTGGATCGGCCGGATCTCCGAGGGGCTCGGCGGCCGGGGCAGTTCGATCGCCAGGCTCGACAGCTCGTCCTCCTCGTACATCGGCGCCAGCGGGTCGTCCGGCAGCGGGGCCGGCTCGAACCCCTGCCGCTCGGCCTCCTCCTGGCGGCGGACGATCATCATGACCTCCTCCCGCTGCTCGGGAGAGAGCAGATCGCGCGGCGCCCCGCCGCCCCGACGCGCCGGGCCGTTCAGATCCATCGAGCCCCGCGACCCATCCCCCGCCTCGCGGGCCGACAGGCTCGTCGGCGTCGGCGTCGGCGGCGCCGATCGGGCCGGGGCGGGCGAGCCGGAGGTCGGTGCTCCCTGGGCCGGGGCCGCCATCGGGGTCGGGGGCGCGGCCCCTCGCTGGCCCAGCTCCATCAGCTCCTCGGCCGACGGCGGCAAGGCCGGCAGCTCATCCGGGGGGCTCGGCGGGTTCGAGGCCGCCGGCAAGGGCTCGGGCGTCGCCGCCCCCAGCAAGGCCGAGGGCGTCTCGATCGCCGGAAGTCCCGTCTCCTCGGGCAGTTGGGGCAAACCGTACGGCGCCGACCCCGCGGCCGGCGCGGCGACCGCCGCCGGGGCCGAGGCCTCGGTCGGCAAGGCGGGCAGGTCGTTCGACGCGGCCGAGGCGATCGGCGGCAGTTCCATCCCTGCCGGGGACGGTGCCCCGCCGCTCGCCGGCGCCGACTGGGCCGCCGACGGGAGCACGCGGGGGTCGATGCTGATCGGCTCGGGCGGGATCGGCGGCACCAGATCCGAGGGGACCGGGGGGGCCGGAATCCCCGGGCCCGCGGCCGGCCGCTCGCCGCCGGTCAAAACCACGCCGTCGGTCGAGCCGGGCAAGGCGTCCGCCGGCCGGGGCGGCTCGGCCAGCGCGATCGCGCCGGGCATGGCCCCGGTCCGCGACCGGCTCGGGCCCCGTCGGGCCGTCACCGTGCCCGAATCGCCGCCCGATGCCTCGGGAGAGCGCATCCCCTGCCGGGCGTCCTCGATCGCCTGGCGCAGTTCCCGTTGTTCGGCGTCGGCGAGTTCCCCGATCCTCGCCTCCGCCTCCCGGAAGAGGGTCAGGGCGCGGAGGTACTCGCCGTACTTCAGATAATCCTGCCCGTTCCGCAGCAGGTGGCGCGGCGACCGGGCCGAGGCCATCGGGTCGCTCGACCCGAGGGCCGCCGGCGCCTCGGGGGCCGAGGGGCTCGCCCCCGGCCGGCCCGCCGGACGGCTGCCGTCCTGCGCGAGACTGCTGGACGAAATGCTGGCCGCCGCGGCGGCCGTCAGCAGGGCTGTGGTCAGGGTCACGACCGGATAGAGACGACGCACACCGAGCCTCCTTGCTTGCCCTGAGCGGGGCCTTCCCCGCGCCGCGGCCGGGTCGGATTCCGGAGCACGAAGGGCCCGATCGCCCCCGGCTCCATCCGATCCCCGATTGCTTCCGTTAATTCAGACGACCAACCGGCCGAAGTTCCCGATCCGATCCGATCGAATCCCCCCGCGCCGATCTCGCCCCGGATTTGGCCCGTTTGCGATCGGGCCTGGCCGGGGCTTTTGCTGTGCTCGCTGGGGTCATCCCGACCCCACCTCAAGGCCGACCGGAACAAAACAAAACGGGCCTCAACTCCCCCGAGTTTGGGGTGGCTGGGGTCATCCTGACCCCGTCCGGAGGCCGCCCCGATCGCATCAGACCGAATTGCGACTCGATTCCCCCTCGAACGCCGGGCTGGTGTAATTGGGGGCCTCCTGGGTAATCACCACGTCGTGCGGGTGGCCTTCGGACACCGAGGCCCCGGTGACCTGGATGAACCGGGTCTTGGTCCGCAGCTCCTCGATCGTCTGGGTCCCGCAGTAGCCCATGCCGGCCCTCAGGCCGCCGATGAGCTGATACACGTAATCGGCCAGCGGCCCCTTGTAGGGCACGCGGCCCTCGACTCCCTCGGGCACGTACTTCTGCGAGGCCGTCGGCTTGCCGTCCGGCCCCTTCTGCACGTCCTGCCGGTAGCGGTCGGCCGACCCCTTGGCCATGGCGCCGATCGACCCCATCCCCCGGTACTGCTTGAAGCTCCGCCCCCGGTAGATGATCGTCTCCCCCGGGCTCTCGGCCAGCCCCGCGAACAGGCCGCCGATCATCACGCAGTGCGCCCCGGCGGCCAGGGCCTTGGCCACGTCCCCGGAATACCGGATCCCGCCGTCGGCGATGATCGGCACCCGCCCCTCGGCGGCCTTGGAGCAGTGATAGACGGCCGTGATCTGCGGCACGCCCACCCCGCTCACCACCCGAGTCGTGCAGATCGACCCCGGCCCGATGCCCACCTTCACCGCGTCGGCCCCGGCGTCGATCAGGGCCCGGGTCCCGTCGGCCGTCGCCACGTTGCCGGCGACGACCTCGATCTGGAAGTCGCGCTTCACCTGCCGGACCGTCTCGATCACGTTCTTGCTGTGCCCGTGGGCCGAGTCGACCACGATCAGGTCCACGTCCGCCTCGATCAGCGACGCGACCCGCTCGAAGTCGTACACCCCCACCGCCGCCCCGACCCGCAACCGCCCCCGGGCGTCCTTGCAGGCGAGCGGGTACTTGTGCAGCTTGTCGATGTCCTTGATCGTGATCAGCCCCTTGAGCGTCGCGTCTTCATCGACCAGCAAGAGCTTCTCGACCTTGTTCTTCGTCAGGATCCGGTCGGCCTCGTCCAGGCTCGTGTTCTCGGGGGCCGTCACGAGGTTGGTCTTGGTCATGACCTCCTCGACCGGCAGGTCGTCCCGCTCCAGGAACCTCAGGTCGCGCCTCGTGAGGATCCCGCGCAGCTTCCGCCCCTCGACGACGATCGGCACGCCCGAGATGTTGTGGTCGCTCATCAGCTCCCGCGCCTCGGCCACGGTGGCCGTCGGCGGCAGGGTGACGGGATCGACGATGATGCCGTTCTCCGACCGCTTCACCTTGTCGACCTCGATCGTCTGGTCCTCGATCGACAGGTTTTTGTGGATGATCCCCAGCCCCCCCTCCTGCGCCAGGGCGATGGCCAGCTCGGCCTCCGTCACCGTGTCCATCGGGGCCGAGAGGATCGGGATGTTCAGGTCGATCGAGGCGGTCAGACGGGTCCTCGTCTCGACCTCCCTCGGGAGCAGTTCCGACAGCGCCGGCTCCAGCAGCACGTCGTCAAAGGTCATCCCTTGGTAGGCGATGCGGTCTTGCATAATCGGGAAATGCCTCCGAACCGACTCCCCGAGCGTGCCGAGCGAGCGGTCAATCCTTCGGTGCCTTTCCCATCATATTAGAACGCCCCGGCAACCCACCGGCAACGCCAACCGCCCAGCAGACCGACCCGGGAATCGCGATCCCGCACAATCCCCTGTCCCTCTCATCGGCCGATCCCCGTTCCGCCTCCACCTTTTTACCCGATTCTGCCGGTCGACGCGGTCACGCGGCTTGCCCTCGGGTGGCATGGGTGACTCCACCCGTGTCCGCCGCTTGCCGGCGTTTCCAGTCCCGGAGTTGACGCGGGGTGGCCCCGGCGGCTCGCCAACCGGGGTCGCGCAGCGACGAGATGGCGCAGGGCGGCCAGCAGGAGGCGCTTGCGGCTGCCCCGGCCGATCGGATCGCCCGCGAGCGCGATCCCCATACGGTCCTGGGCGGCCAGCTGGAGACTCGTGCGGCTGCGCCGCCCCGGTTGGCGAGCCACCGGGGCCACCCAAGACGTATCAATTGAGATGGAAGCAGGAGGAGGTTTCCAACACGGTTCCCCCCCGCCTTCGTCCATATTCTTTGGTTCGAGTGACTACCGCTCCCCCTTTTCACGATGATGTCGTTGAGGACCATGCGCGCACAGAACCCTCGGATGGCCCCCGCTGCCTCCCCTGGCCTCCCCCGCATCAACGCTTCATGAACCTGCGATATTTCAGATTCAACGATCACCCATGTGCGATTGCAAGAAGTCTCTCCGCTCCTCCGACGCTCCGATGACCCAGGGAGATCCCCTCCCGCATCGTCCTCCCCTGCGCGAAACGAACCCATTTCCGCCCCGAGAACTCCCGAAACGAACGACGCCAACCGCCGATCACGCCCACCGAAACGAATCGAGGGCTTTTGACAGAACTCGTTTCCAGGGAACAACAACGATCTCTTGCCCTGGAGTGTTTCCAGGCGCACCGGTCTTGCGCAGTGAGGCGCACCAAACCGGCGCACCGGGCGGTTCCACCGGGGCGCACCAGCCGCCGAGCCTTGGCCCCGAGGGGTGCTCCCCTGCCCCCTCCACCCTCCGCGCGAAACGAACCCAGTTGCGGCCCGAGGATTCCCGAAACGAACCGTCGACCGCTCACGACGCCCTGCACCGAAACGAAATGGGGTCAATCGGCGCAAATCCCTCCCCAGGAACGAAAAGCAGTCATTGCTCCCGGGCGCACCGAGGCGCACCCGGGCCGCGCACGGAGGCGCACGGCTCGAGCGCACCGGGGCGCACCGGCCGGGCGCACCGAGGCGCACCCGGCCGGCTCATCCCGCTCGCCGGCCCCTCACGAGGACGACCGGCGGTTCCCCCCCGCCAGGGCCGAGAGGCCGACGCCGGCCAGCAGGCCGAGGCCGACGCCGGCCAGCAGGCGGGCCATCGGGTGCGGCACGTCGGGGGGGACGAACGAGACCCCCCGGTCGTCGGCCATGGCCGACCGGCCGACGTAGCGGCCGTGCTCGGGGATGGCCAGCTCGCCGAAGCGACGCGCCAGCAGGTGCAGCCCCGACCGCAACCCTTCGCCCGACATCGGCAACCCGTGGCCGGTCAGGGCCAGTTCCGGCTCCAGCGCGGCCAGCGTCCGGACCGATTCCCAGGCCGTCGGCCAGTCGGGGGTGAAGTACATCGGGGGGCCGTGGATCTCCGGCTCCTGGGTCAGCACCGCCAGGGCCGACTCCTGCTTCGTCGTGATGAAGGCGTCGCCGGCGATCAACGCCCGGTCGGCGTCCCGGAAGAAGGAGACGTGCCCGAACGTGTGCCCCGGCGTGTGGACCCATCGCCAGCCGTCCATCCCCGGCACCGACCCGTCGGTGGGCAGGGCCTTCACCCGGCCGCCCAGGTCGATCGGCGCCTTCGGATAGAGCCACGAGAGCGAGGCCATCAGGCCGCCTCCGACGGTCGGGTCGGGCGGCGGGTAGTTCGACCGGCCGGTCAGGTAGGGCAGCTCCATCAGGTGGGCGAAGACCGGCACGTCCCACCGGTCGGCCAGCTCGCGCAACGCCCCGACGTGGTCGAAGTGGCCGTGCGTCAAGACGATCGCCGACGGCCTCGACTCGGGGCCGAAGCGCCTCGCCGCGGCCTTCAGGATCGTCGAGGCCGACCCGACGATCCCCGCGTCCACCAGCACCCAGCCCCGGTCCCCGGCCCCTTCCGGACCGAAGAAAAGCAGGTTGACGATCCCGGTGCGGACGTAGGCCAGGTCGTCGGCCAGCGGCTCCGGCCACTCCCCCGAGCCCAGCCCCAGGCCGTTGCGAGCAGTCTCCAGCAGCGTCGTCGTCGTCATCGGAAGGCTCCCTGTCGTGATCTCGGTCGTCCCGAAGGGCCTGGAGCGTGCGGGGTCCGACGCGATCGCCGGATCAATCCCGGCCGGCTCGTGGTGCAGCCCCGGAAGGACGCGGCCCTTCCCCTCCCGAGAGCCGGCAAAGCCCGCGCCATCGGCCTCGGGAATCAGCTGACCGATCCCGCAGCCCCGGCCAGACTCCCCGCACCGGCCGAGGCGGCCGGAACCTCGCCCCGACTTCGACTTAGGGACGATCCCCGGCCGGGCTTCGACGTTGTGGACGGCGAGGATTTCGGGTACAATGGGCCTTCACTCTTGTTCACCACGCCAGGGCTCCAGATCGCTGGCCCCGGATCGCCCCGACGGGTTGAGGGATCGTACCAACCGTGAGCACCGCATCGCCGACCGAAGGGCACCTGCCGACCCCGCCGCTGAACATCGAGGACGAGCTCAAGGAGAGCTACCTCAACTACGCGATGTCGGTCATCGTCAGCCGGGCCTTGCCCGACGTCCGCGACGGCCTGAAGCCCTCGCAGCGCCGGATCCTGGTGGCGATGAGGGACCTCGGCCTCTCCCCCGGAGGCGGCACGAGCAAGTGCGCGGGGATCGTCGGCGAGACGATGAAGCGCTACCACCCGCACGGCGACAACTCGATCTATCCCACCCTGGCCCGCATGGCCCAGTGGTGGAACATGAGGCACCTGCTCGTGACCGGGCAGGGGAACTTCGGCTCGATCCACGGCCTGCCCCCGGCCGCCATGCGGTACACCGAGGCGAAGCTCAGCCCCGTCGCCGCCGAGATGCTCGAAGACATCCAGCTCGACACGGTCGACTTCCAGCCGAACTACGACGAGAAGTTCTCCGAGCCCCGGGTCCTCCCCTCGAAGTTCCCGAACCTCCTGGTCAACGGCTCGGGCGGCATCGCCGTCGGCATGGCCACGAGCATCCCGCCCCACAACCTGGGCGAGGTCTGTGACGCCCTCGTGGCGATGATCGACGACCCCGAGATCGACCTCGCCGGCCTCATGGAGCACATGCCCGGCCCCGACTTCCCGACCGGCGGCACCATCTGCGGCCGCTGGGGGAACATGGAGGCGTATCGGACCGGCCGGGGACGCATCACCCTGCGGGCCAAGTACGAGATCGAGGAACTCCGCGACGGCCGCAGCCAGATCATCTTCACCGAGATCCCCTACCAGCTCACCAAGGAAATGCTCCTGAAGAAGCTGGCCGACCTGGTCAACAACGCCCGGATCACCGGCGTCTCCGGCGTCGACGACCACAGCGACCGCAAGCAGCCGGTCCGCGTCGTCGTCACCGTCAAGCGCGGCGAAGACCCGAACGTCGTCCTCAACCAGCTCTTCCGCTACTCGCCGCTCCAGGACACCTTCAGCGTCATCATGCTGGCCCTGGTCGACGGCCGGCCCCGGACGTTGCCGCTGAAGGAGATGCTCCGGCTGTTCCTCGAACACCGGGTCGTCGTCATCCGCCGCCGGACCCAGTTTCAGCTCCGCCAGGCCCGGCAGCGGGCGCACGTCGTCGAAGGCCTGCTCATCGCCCTCCATTATATTGACGAGGTGATCCGGGTCATCCGCTCGTCGGCCAACCCGAGCGAGGCCCGGGCCCGCCTGATGGGCCTGGAGGTCTCCGACCAGATCCTCCGCCGGGCCCTCGACAACCCCGACGCCCAGGCCACCGGCCCGCTGACCCGCAACCAGGCCGACGCCATCCTCGCCATGCGGCTCCAGCAGCTCACCGGCCTCGAGGCCGACAAGCTGGCCGACGAGTACAAGAAGCTCCGCGAGGACATCAACCGCTACGAGGCCATCCTCGCCGACGATCGCCTGATCTACGACCTCATCCGCGCCGACCTCCGCGAGCTCAAGCAGAAGTACGCCAACGCCCGCCGCTCGGAACTCTCGAGCGAGGAACTCGGGGACTTCGACAAGGAAGCCCTGATCCGCGAAGAGTACATGGTGGTGACCATCACCAACGCCGGCTACATCAAACGCCTGCCCCCCAGCACCTATCGGGCGCAGGGCCGCGGCGGCCGGGGGATCTCGGCCACGAGCACCCGCGAAGGGGACTTCCTCGAACACATGTTCGTGGCCCTGACCCACGACTACATCCTCTTCTTCACCGACCAGGGGAAGGTCTACTGGCTGAAGGTCTACGACGTGCCCGAGGTCAGCCGGACGGCCGCCGGCCGCGCCGTGGTCAACCTCCTGCAGCTCGACGAGGGGGAACGCATCACCGGATTCCTCCCCGTCCGCGAGTTCGCCGAGGACGAATACCTGATGATGTGCACCCGCCGGGGGACGGTGAAGAAGACCCCGTTGACGGCCTACAAGCGTCCGCTCGGGCGCGGCATCATCGCCCTCGGCCTCGACGAGGGGGACGAGCTGATCGCCGTCGGCCGGGTGAAGGCGGGCGACCACGTCCTGATCTCCACGAAGGACGGCATGGCGATTCGCTTCGACGAGTCCGACGCCCGGAGCATGGGCCGCACCGCCCACGGCGTCCGCGGGATCAAGCTCGAAGGGGACGACGAGGTCGTCAGCATGATCGTCGCCAACGGCCAGGACGACCCGGCCAGCCTCTTGACCGTCTGCAACAACGGCTACGGCAAGCGCACGGCGCTGACCGAGTACCGCTCGCAGAACCGCGGCGGCAAGGGGCTCATCGACATCAAGACCACCGAGCGCAACGGCCCGGTCGTCGCCATCGCCAAGGTCACCGACGACGACGAGGTGATGATGACCACCGTCGGCGGCAACATCATCCGCACCCGGGTGGCCGACATCAGCACGATCGGCCGCAACACGCAGGGGGTCCGCCTCATCCGGATCGAGGACGGGGACTCGGTCGGCTCGCTCGCCAAGCTGCCCGAGGAGGAGCTCAACGGCACCAACGGGGACGAGATCCTCGATGAGGCCGTGGCCGAGGCCGCCCGCGATGCCGATGCCGATGCCGATGCGGACGCCGACGGCACCGACTCCGATCCCGACTCCGATTCCGACCGGCCCTCCCCCCGGGAAGATCACCTGCTGAACGACGGCGTCGGCCCGGCCGAGGCGAGCGATCACATCGACGACCTCGACGGCGACGGCGAGCCGGACCGGGAGTAAAGGCCATCGCCGATCGAAGGCTGGGGGCGGGGCCTTGCCGCCCCTCGACCTTCGTGGCTTGTCCGGTTCGACCGAGACGATTACCCTTTGGCAACGGCTCGTCGGGAGCGGGGTGGTTCGAAGGGAGTCGAGGGGGAGGACCGGCCATGCGGGCGCTCATCACCGGCATCACCGGCTTCGTCGGCGGCCATCTGGCCGAGCACTTGCTCGAGCAAGGGGACGTGGTGGCCGGCCTGTCGGCCTCGGGACGATGGCCCGACGCGACGGCCCACCTGGCCGAGGCCGTCCGGCTGGAGACGTTCGACCTGCTGGCCGACTCGGTCGGCTCGCTCGCCCGGATGCTCTCCCGCAAGCGTCCGGAGGCCATCTACCACCTGGCCGCGCAGGCCAATCCGCACGCCAGCTTCGACGACCCGAGGGCGACCTGGGACCTGAACCTCGGCGGCACGCTCACCCTGCTCGAAGCCGTCCGCGCCGCCGAGCTGGACGCGAAGCCGCGGGTCGTCCTGGTCGGGTCGGGCGTCTCCTACGGCAACCCGGGCCCCGAGGACCTCCCCGTCACCGAGCGCTGCCCCCTGCGGCCGAACAACCCGTATGCCGCGAGCAAGGCGGCGGCCGACCTGCTCGGCATCCAGCACTGGCTCTCGCACGGCACGCCGGTGGTCATCGCCCGGCCGTTCAACCACGCCGGGCCGAGGCAAGAAGACCGCTACGTCCTGAGCAGCTTCGCCCGCCAGGTGGCCGAGGTCGAGCGGGGCGACCGCCCCCGGATCGAGGTCGGCAACCTCCAGGTCGTCCGCGACTTCACCGACGTCCGCGACATCGTCCGCGCCTATCGCCTGCTGGCCGAATCGGGCAAGCCGGGCGAGGTCTACAACGTCGGCACCGGCCGCGACGAGTCGCTCGCCCGGCTGCTCGACCTCCTCCGGGGGCTGGCCGAGTGCCCGGTCGAGGTGGTGGTCGACCCTGCCCGCGTCCGCCCGGTCGACCAGCCCTTGCTCCTGGCCGACGCCTCGAAGCTCCGCGCCGATACCGGCTGGGAGCCGCTCCGGACGAGCGAGCAAACCCTCGCCGACATGCTCACCTTCTGGCGATCCCACCTCCTCGCCGCGGCCTGACCCTCCCTGCGATGGCTCGCCCCGGTCACACCCCCCTCGACCTCGGAAAAAAAAGGGTGCAAGAATCTCCCGGATCGGGCGAATAAGCATGCCTGGACATCAATGGTCGCACCGCCTTGATGGCGGTGGCGTGCTCGATCCGGAGGGAGGCCGATTGCGATGAAGCCCGACTTGTCCGCCGATGACGATGTGATGGGCCAGAAGCCGGGGGCCCTGGGCATGGGCCCTGCGCGGTCGTTCCCCCTCGGGCTGGCGCTGGGCCTGGCGATCGGGGGGCTTTGCACCTGGTTCGTCCTCCGGGCACCTCAGGAATCCTCGGCCATTGTGGTTGCCCCGGTCGAGCGTCCGGATTCCCCCGTGAACCGCGAGACCTATGCGAAGATCACCCCCGGGATGACCTCGTGGGACGTCCACGACCTGCTCGGCTCGGGCGAGGTGATCGCCGAACAGGGGATGGTCGTCGACGAGAAGGGTCAGTACCGCAAGTGGGAGAATCTCGGCCATCGCGTGTCCAACTCCTCGGGGAGCGTGCCCGATCACGACGGCCAGCCGAGGGAAGACGTGCGCAGGACCGTCCAATGGTCGAACGGAAATCGCATGATCACGGTCGTCTTCCACAACGACGAGGTCGTGGAGAAGATGGAGGAGAACCTCTACTGATCCGCGTCTCCGCCTGGCCGAGGTGGTCGAGGGGGAGCACGTCCGGGCGGTTTGCTCGGGTCCGCGTTCGTTCTGTCCCGTTCCTGGGGATCGCTCCCCGGCCGAGTCCGCAGATGATCCTCAATCCGCTCCGACGACAACCGCTTCGCTTCCGACGCTCGGTCGGCCTGGTCGGCCTCTTCTACAGCGGCAAGACGGTCTTGCTGACCTCCTTGATTGCGCACCTGCGCAATCATGACCCCGATCGCTTACCCCTCGGTTCCGGCCCCGATGCGCCGGAGATCACCCACCTGGGAGAACTCCCCCCGAGCCTCTGCTCCGAGCGGTTCGACGTGGACGACCACTACAACCGCCTGATCGTGGCCGACTGGCCCGCCAAGACCGACCGCCTGAACGAGTACCGGGCCGAGCTGGTCGTCGGCCGGGGGACCTGGTGGACGACCGACCTGTCGCTCGTCGACTTGCCGGGCGAACGCCTGGCCGACATGGTGATCGCCTCGCACCCGACGTTCGACGGCTGGAGCGACGCCGTGCTCGGCATCCTCCGCAACGAGGCCGAGTTTGCCCGGGTCGCCCGCCCGTACCTGGACCTGGCCGCGCGACCGGGGGCGACCGCGGCCGACATCCTGGCCGCCTACCGGACCGTGCTGGCGACCCTGCACACGAGGTTCATGCCGTTCATCTCGCCGTCGAGCTTCGTGCTCGACCCCGAGGGGGTGTCGCTCGACGCGAAGCTCGGCACCGAGCGCCCGGCGACCGAGGCCGATTGGATTGCGTTGAAGGCCGATCGCGGCGTCTGTGGCCGGTCGCGGGGCGAGCAGTTCGCCCCCCTGCCCCGGGAAGCTCGGGAGCGATCGCCTGCGTTGGCTTCGGCCTTCGCCGAGCGATACGCCCGGTACCGCGAGGCGGTCGTCTTGCCCTTCGCCAAAGCACTGAGCCGGTGCGATGACCTGGTGGTCCTGGTGGATGTGACGGTCCTGCTCGAAGGCGGGCACGGGATGGTCAACGCCTATCGGGCGTTCCTGGAACAGGTGCTCGCCTCGGTCGATCCGGGGTTCACCCCCGCGCAGCAGGTGGCGGACTGGGGATTGTGGACCCTCTCGCTGTTCCAGGCGAAGTATGCTCATGTGCGTCGGGTCGTGTTCGTCGCCACCAAGGCCGATCGCGTCGTCCGGGACGACCGCGACCGCCTGCTCGACCTCCTGATGCAACTGACCCGGCCGATCATCCGGCCGCACCAGGCGAGGAAGCATCTGACGGTGGAGCATCTGATCGTCGCCGCCGTCCACTCGACCTGGGCCGAGCCGGGCGACCCGGTCGATACGCTCCGCTACAATTCGCCGAAGGGGGAGGTGCAGGCGACCGTGTCCCGCCTGCCCGACCAGTGGCCCGACCACTTCGAGCCCGGCCGCTTCCGCTTCCCCCGGCCCGAGCCCTCGTTGCCCCGGGCCCGGGTGCGGGTTCCGCCTCAGATCAATCTCGATCGGCTGACCCGGTTCCTGCTCGACCTGAAGTAGGCCGGGCAGGACGAAGGCGACGTGCTTCCGGTCGGGATCTTCGGATCTTGTAGGGTGCTGTCGAGTCTTCGAAGACGCACCTGTATGAAATCATGAATGGCGACGCGGGTTGAGGTGGCCGTCGAGGATGGGGCGTGTCTGTTGCGAACCTGGGAGGTGCGTCTTCGAAGACTCGACAGCACCCTACAAATCAGCATCCCGCAAAGAAAACGATAAACTGACGTGAACGGTCTTTGTTGAGAAGGAGCCTGCCATGAGTCAGCCCTCGGGCTACGGCCCATTCTCCGGGATTCCTGGCGGCGACGAGGGGGCGCACGAACCCGGTCCCGCATCCGAGGCCCGATCCGAGCCGACGCCCGCCCCGATGCCCGAGCCGCCCCCCGAACGCCGCTCGCGACCGATCGACTCGGGTATTCCCGTCTCGGTGCTCGATGAGGCGAAGGTCGGCCCGACTCGGAGGTTCGTCGAGGATCTGCCGCCAATCGACGACGACAACGAGCCGATGCTTGAGGACCGCGATCGCCCCTGGGTCGATCGGGGGACCGGGGCCTTGCTGGTCTTGCTGGCGACGACGGTGCTCGTGCTGTTCGTGGCCTCGCAGGCGGCGGGATTCCTGGCGGCGCTGGCACTCTGGCCGCCGGTGGTGCAGGCGATCGGCTACGGGGTGATCGCGGTGCTGGGGGGGATGTTCGCGATCGCCATGGTCGGGCTCGTCTGGAAATATGTCACGCTGCCGATCTCTCCGGGGGTCCGCGTCGACCGGGCCGATTCCTTGAGCCATCGCCGGTCGGTCCAGATCGAGGCGAGGCGCAACCGGGCGATCGCCAAGCGTCGGCTGATCGAATTCCTCGATCGCTACCCGACCGACCCGCGTCATCGCCGCTTCCTGGCGTCGATCGCCGGTCCCGAGGCGGCCGCCCGGCTGTTCGAGCAGCGCGACCGGCTCCGGTCGCACGATGCCGCGACCGATGACGACTGGGTCCGCGAATTCGAGGCCCGTTTCCTCGGACCGCTCGACGAGGCGGCCCGATCGCTCGTGAAACGCCACTCCGTGGCCGTCGGCGTAAAGACGGCGATCGTGCCGAGCGGGTTCCTGGATGGCCTGATCGTCGTCGCCAACGCCTATCAACTGATCGGCAGCCTTTGCCGCCTGTACCACCTGCGGGCCGACAACTGGTCGACGGTCAAGATCACCGCACATGTCTTCGGCAACACGTTTGTCGCCGCCCGCCTGGAGGAGTTCACCGACCAGGCCGCCGATGCCTCGTTCGACCAGATGCACGACCTGATCCACAGCCAGATCGCCCGGGGCGTGCTCTCCCGGCTCTCGTCCGGCGTGACTCAGGGGACGGTCAACGGCCTGCTCCTGCGCCGCTTCGGCCGCTACGCGATCCGGGCCTTGCGGCCGATCCGGGGGTGAGCGGTGCGGGATGATTCCCTCGCGTTTGGCCGTGAACGCGTCATCCCGATACAATGAATCGACGGTCGAATTCGGTTTGTGCGACGAGGGCAGACGGATGGCACACGTGACGACGATCCCGGGGACCTATCGCGACGGTGTGATCGAGCTGTCGGAACGTCCGGCCGGAGTCTCTGCAGGGGCTCGGGTGCTGGTGACGTTCCTGGACGAGGCCGAGCCCCCGGCCATCGATCCAAGGCAAGCGTCCTCTGAACGCTTGCTCGCCAGGATGAAAGCGGGTATTCCCTTCGGAGGCGCTCCCTACCCGTCGCGAGAGGAGGATGCTCCGATCGGACCCGAGCCGCGTGAAGCGCTTCGCCGGGAGGCCATCTCCGAGATGAGGCGAGGGATCGACCTGGGTGGGCCACCGTACCCGACCCGGGAGGAGTCGAATGAGCGAAGCCGATGATGGCTTCCCGGCGATGGCCGACACGAAGGTGGGCGTGTATGCGTATAACGTGAGCGACCTCGAATGGGGGCCTTCGAAATCGGTTGGGTGCGGGTGGCCGGGGCAAAGCGCAGCGTGCCCCGGGCGCGAGGCCCCTGCCTCCCGGGGCACGCTGCGCTTTGCCCCGGCCACCCTCCGTTTTCATCGGTCCGGGTGCACCATTCGAGGGGCATCGCTGTTCGGATCGCCAACCCATTCGAGGCGTCCCCGGCTTGATCTCGGGGCGTGCCGGGTCAGGGGGCCGGCTCGGTCGCGTGATCGGCCTCGGGGGGAGAGTGATCGCCTTCCTCGTCGAGCAAGGCGTTCAGAAGCTCCTGGGAATCGATGGTGGTCCAGGCGCCGGTCTCGCCGCGGAAGGTGTGGATGCGGTTGCCTTCCCGGACCGTAATGGCGTCGGCCTCCAGCTCCGGGACGGCGGAGGTGCCTTCGGGGAGTTCCAGGGTCGCCCAGCGGTTCGACTGGACGCTGAAGGCGTAGACGTGGCGGCCGAGGTGATAGACGGCCGTGGCGGGATTGACGATCGGCGAGGCCTTGTCGGCGACCGGCTCGCACAGGTCGAGCGGATACCAGCGGCCGTTGTTCGTGTTCAGCACGGCGACGCGACGGATCTCAGGCCCTTCCAGGTGCAGCGCGGTCAGATACGCGTTGGTGATGGGAGTGATGACCAGCGGGGAATCGTCCGAGGCGGGCAGGTCGAGCCTTGCCGTCTTGCCCGAGTTCGAATTCCGGACGGCGACCCGATCGCCCGAGGGGGAAATGGCCCAGAGGAGTTCGTTGATTTTCATGAGCTGAGGCGCGTTCCGCCGGACGTCCGATTCCGGCCCGGTCGCGGCCGAGTCCGAGTCCGAAGGCGGTTCCGGTTCCGCGTCGTCGTCCTCGTCTTCCTCGTCGTCGTCCTCGTCCTCCTCGGCGTCCTTGTCTTCCTCATCCTCGGGGGCATCCGGCAGGAAGGTGATGGACCGGAGCTTGAAGGGGTCGAGGGTCAAGGGGCCGAGGTCGGTGGTCATCTTCAGGGGGGCGTACAGGTTGAGCGAGCCGGCCAGCTCCTCGCCCGAGGCGGCGACGACCGCGCCGGGGACGGTCATGGTCCAGACGCCGTTGGCGATCATCACGTTCATGGGAGGATGCCCCTCCGGGATGTCGAAGCGGAGGGACTGGAGCTTCTCCGGGGGGATCTCGTAGCGGCCGAAGTCGCTGTCGATGGCGATGGGGGCGAGCCGGAGCGGGCCGGACACGCGCTTGCCGGTCGACGATTCGACCTCGACCCTCCGCTCCGAGAATTCCGGGGCCTCCCCGCCCATCATCATGCCGCCGCCCATCCCACCACCGCCCATGCCGCCGAACTGGGCCGAGGCGGCCCCGGGGATCAGGACCAGGGCGGTCATCGCGCAGGCCAGGGACCGCAATCGGGTTGGAATCATCGGGGCATCCTCGAGGGGACGGGAGGATCGGACGATCGACGTGAACGGCGCGAGGCCGAGCACTCACTCTACCGAGGGGCTTGAGCCTGCATCAATTCATTTCTGCTCGTCTCGATGACGGGACACGAGCGGGACGAAGGGCCGACCGGACGGGCCCTGTTCGGAAAAATGGGCGCAATCCGGAGAATCGCTCAATTCGAGCGAGCCGACGGGCCGAAGATCCGAAGTGAGCCGGACCGGTTGCCGGGCGTTCCGGGGTCTGTGCGTCGGGAGTCGATTCCGATGGTCAGGGCCGTTCGCGAGACGACGCCGGCAAGCAGGGTTGGGAAGGGCTCGGGGCACGGATAACGCCGGGAGCGGGGTGCTTCGGATGACTGCGATCGGGTGGAAGCGAAGCGGGGCGGGTGCCGGTCGTCCGGGCAAGGCGAAGGCGGCTCGTCGGAAGGCCACGCTGGCCGGGGCGGTCGAGGCGCTCGAACCCCGGGTCGTGATGGCCACGTTCCTGGTCACGAGCGCCGCCGATGCCGGGCCGGGCACGCTCCGGGACGCGATCGAGCAGGCCAACCGCGTGCCCCGCGAGGCGCACGTCATCAGCATCGCGCCGGAGGTCTCGGGGCCGATCGTGCTGGACAAGGCCCTGCCGACGCTGATCGGCGAGGTCGAGCTGGCCGGCCCGGAGGGGAACCCGGTGCCGGTCGTCCGCAGCGGTGCCCCAGACACCCCCGATTTCCGGCTTCTGACCGTCGGCGAGACGGCCAAGGTGACGGTCAAGAGCCTGGCCCTCTCGGGCGGCCGGGCCCAGTTCGGCGGAGCGATCCTGAACGACGGGCAGTTGAACCTGCTGTTCAGCGAGGTCTCGGGCAACGTGGCCGGGGCCAAGGGGGGGGGGATCTACAACACGGGGGTCCTCTCGGTCGGCGCCTCGTCGATCCGGGACAACCTGGCCGCGGGGGATCGGCCGATCGGCCTCGGCCCGGCGGGGATCGGCCGCGGCGGGGCGATCTTCAACGCCAACAGCCTGACCCTCTCGACCAGCTCCGTGACCGGCAACGCCGCCAACCGAGAGGGCGGGGCGATCTGGAATTCCGGCTGGACGAGCATCAACACGAGCCTCCTGGCCGACAACTCGGCCGAGGCGTTCGTGCTGGCCCCCGGCCGGGTGCCGATCGGCCGCGGCGGGGCGGTGTACAACACCTCCATCCTCCACGTCAACGGCAGCACCCTGACCGACAACCTCGCCAACCAGCAGGGCGGGGCCGTCTACAGCAACGTGACGCGCCCGAGGATCGAGCCGTCGTCGATCACCTCGTCGATCGTCGCCGAGAACCTCGTCGACGACGTGTTCGTCCGCTTCGGTCCGTTCGAGTTCAAGGGGCCGAACCTCGTCGGCGCGGTCTCGGGGAAGACGACGGGCGCGGTGACGATGCCCGGGGCCGATCCGATGCTCGGGCCGCTCGGCCTCTACGGCGGGTCGCTGCTGGTCCGGCCCCCCTTGCCGGGCAGCCCGGCCGTCGGCGCCGGCCTGTACAACGCGGCGTTCCAGACCGACGTGCGCGGGGCCCTCCGCTCGAACGGGGCGACCGACCTGGGGGCTGTCCAGGCGATTCCCTTCACCCTGACCGTCGAGGCCGGGGGCGGCCAGGAGGCGATGCCGGGCGCGCCGTTCGCCTCGCCGCTGGTCGTGCGGCTGGAGTCGGTGGGCGAGGGGTCGCTCGAAGGGGGCCAGGTGATCTTCCGGGCCCCCGCCGAGGGGGCGTCGGCGGTGCTGGTCGGCAACCCGGCGCGGGTCAACGCCCAGGGGATCGCCCAGGTGCAGGCCGTGGCCAACGGCATCCCGGGGAGCTATGAGGTGATCGTCGAGTCGGCCGGGGCGCAGGAGCCCGTGACGATCGCCCTCACGAACCTCGACCCCGACCCCGAGCCCGACCTCGGCGACCCGGTGCCGGCCGCGTCGTCGGCCCAGCGGGCGCTCGGCGGTGCCGCCCGGCGGGCCGTGGACGAGGTGAGGGGGGGCGTGCCGAGGCCGTCTCGGGTGGCCCCGATCGTGCAGGATCGGGCGGCGGCGCTCTCGCGGGCGCTGCGCCAGGCGATCGACTCGGCGGAGGAGTCGGGGCGGGCCTTGCATCCGGCCCTGGCCCGGGTGCTCGATCAGATCCGGGAGCGGAACGGGTCGAGCAAGAGTCCGGGGACGCCGATCTCGACGACCTGAACGGTCCCGGTCCAGTCGGCGGCCCCCGGCGCGTCGAAGCCGCGCTTGCGGGCCACGAAGCTGGTCGTCAACCGGGCTCGGATGGCCACCCCGAGCGGTTGGCCGGTGTCGCAGTCGAGCCCCGAGGGCAGGTCGAGCGCGAGCACCGGTTTTCCCGAGGCGTTGACGGCCTCGATCACGGCGCGGAGCGAGCCCTCGACTTCCCGGGTCAGGCCGGTGCCGAGCAAGCCGTCGACGACCCAGTCGGCCCAGGAGAGCGACGCGGCGAGGTCGTCCGCATCGGCCAGGGGGCGTTGATCGAACCCGGACCGGTCGAGGATGGTGTGCTGGGCGGCGGGGTCGCCCCTGAGCCGGTCGGCGGGAACGGTCCATCGGACCTGGACGGGCCATCTCCAGGCGTCGAGATGCCGGGCGACGACCGCGCCGTCGCCGCCGTTGTTGCCCGGGCCGCAGAGGATGAGCACGCGCCTCGCGTCGGGGCCGGCGGCGACTCGGAGGCACTCGGCGGCCCCCCGGCCGGCGTTCTCCATCAGGACGAGGGTGGGCAAGCCTAATTCATCGGCGGCCCGGGCGTCGATGCCGCGGACCTCGTCGCGCGAGAGGGGGCGGAGGGGAGTCATGGCGTCGTCTCCTCGGGCCGGAAGCGGGCGGAAGCCGACGGCGCGGGGCCCCGCGTTGACGGCCCGGCGACGTCGGCCCCTATAATACTGACATGCCCGCCGATCGGACGACCGGCCCGGTTCAGATCGGAACGGAATGGATCGGATCGGATCGGATCGGATCGAGCGGGCCGGTGGTGCGATCGACGCAGACCCTCACCCATCAACGATGCCTCTCCCGGAGCCTCCGACGACCATGCCGTTGTACGAATACCACTGCGATGCCTGCGATCGAGACTTCGAGGCCCTCGTCCGGTCGGCGGGCGACACGCCCCGGTGCCCGTCGTGCGGCGCCTCGGAATTGACGAAGCAGTTCAGCGTGCCGGCGTCGGCCCGATCGAACGGCTCGGCCTCCGCGTCGCTCCCCGTCTGCGACGCCCCGATGCCGGCCGGCGGCTGCGGGTCGATGGGCTGCGGCGGCGGGTTCTGCGCGATGGATAACTGATCGGGAATCGCGAGGAACAGCGGCCCCTACGACTGCTTGCCGAGTCATTCGGAGCGTTCACGGTGTTCAGCGGGTGCCCCGGGTTCCGCGCCGCGGACCCCGGGCGGAGTCGCATGGGCCTGCCACCCCCCGGCCCGGGGTCCGCGGCGCGGAACCCGGGACACCCGGCGGTTTCCGATTGAACTGTGGAGTCCCGATCGGGGGACGGAGCCCCCCGACGCTCCATTGCGCCGACCGGGTCATCGGTCGGAGGACGGGCCGGCGTCCCTCTGTTCGTCCTGGAATAATCCCGGGTGACGGATGGCGGCTCGCGTCCTAGGGTTGATTCGAGTCAACACAAAAGGCGCGATGCGGCAATGCCCGGATCGATGATGATGCAAGACTCCGCCGGCGATCGAGGCCGGGGGGGCCGGGATCGTTGACCGTCCGCCCGTTCGGAGCGTCGAGCGCTCCGAGAAGGGAGGTCCTCCGATGGCCCGTTGGTTGGGATGGCTCCTGGACGTCCGATTGCACCTGACCCTGCTCGCCTTGATCCTCTTCGCGGCGCTCGTGAGCGATCGCGCAACGAAGGCGCCGGCATGGTTCTCAAGGCAAGACGCCCTGGCGGAGCGGCCGGAGTCGTTCCTGCAGTCGCTGGCCCTGATGGTCTATGACGAGCCGTGACGCCGAATGGCTCAACTCGGCGCCGGGCCCGGCCGACCGGCCGCCTGGGCGCCCGGATCGCGCCAGCCGGACCGCATCGGGGCTCGTGCCGTAACTCCGCGCGAGCGCTCGACTTCCCATCCGCGCCAGGTGGCGCCAGCGCCCCGCGAAGCCGATTGACTTCGGGCGGATCGGGGCGCATATCCCCCTGGGTTCGTCGTGCCGTCCTGAAGATCGGGCGGGCCGATGGCGATCATTGGTTCGTGATCGCCGCGATTCGGCCGGTCGGTCGTCCCGGGACGTTCCGGCGCGTGATGCACTCAGCTCAGCGGATGAGGGGGGAGAGGTCGATCATGGTCGATCGGCGGTTCGAGCATGAGCCGGCCCTGCGGGCGGCGGTGGCCGAGCGGGTGGGCGAGTCCCGCTTCGGGCTCTGGTTCGGCGACGAGGTCCGGCTCGGCGTCGAGGGCGACTGCCTGACCGTCGGCGTCCCGAATCGGTTCTTCCGGGACTGGATCCGGGGCAAGTATGCCCGGGAGCTGTCGGCGGTGGGCGAGCAGGTCGCCGGCCGTCGCCTGGAGCTGGCCTTCGAGGTGGCCGACGAGCTGGAGCCGGGCGTCGACGAGGTCGCCCCGTCGCCCCCCGATCGGTCCAAGCCGGACGACCGCAGGCGGGGGCCGTCGGTGCCGCTGCCGATGCCCGGGTCGTCCCCGTCGGCCCCGGTCGATCAACCGGCGCCGAGGCCCCCGGTCGATCATCCGAGGTCGCGGCGGGCGAGGCCCGCGCGGCGGCTCGACCAGTTCGTGCCCGGCCCCGGCAGCCGCCTGGCGCTGGCCGCCTGCATCGAGATGGCCGAGTCGCCCGGCCTGGCGTTCAACCCGCTCGTCATCCACGGCGGCATCGGCCTGGGCAAGACGCACCTGCTCGAAGGCCTGGCCGAGGCGATTTCGCGGCGACACCCCGGGATGAGGGTGATCCACCAGACGGCCGAGGCGTTCACCAACAGCTTCCTCGAGGCGATGCGCGCCGGGACGCTCAACGCCTTCCGCTCGCGATACCGCAGCGCCGAGCTCTTGATCCTCGATGATGTGCACTTCCTGACCTCGAAGCGGGCCACGCAGGACGAGTTCCAGCACACGTTCGACGCCCTGATCGCCTCCGGGGCCGTCGTGGTCCTGGCCAGCGACCAGCACCCGAGGCTCATCCCGAAGCTCTCCGACGAGCTGGCCACCCGCCTGCTCGGCGGCATGGTGGTGAAGCTCGACGCCCCCGACCCGACCACCCGACGCGGGATCCTGAAGGCGAAGGCCGCCGCCCGGGGGGTCGAGCTGCCCGAGGCGGTCGCCTCGTATGTTGCCGAGCACCTGCGGACGAGCGTCCGGGAGCTGGAAGGGGCCCTGCACAGCGTGCTCGCCCACGCCACCCTGACCGGCAAGCGGCTCGACCTGAACCTGGCCAAGTCGGCCCTGCGCGACACGATCCGCCACACGGCGCAGGCCGTCGCCCTGCGCGACATCGAGAAGGCCGTGGCCTCCTTGTTCGACCTGCCGCCCGACGCCTTGAAGTCCGACGGCCGGTCCCGGGCCGTGACCCACCCGCGGATGCTCGCCATGTATCTGGCCCGCAAGCACACCGGGGCCGCCTACAGCGAGATCGGCCGCTACTTCGGCGGCCGGAATCACTCGACGGTCATCTCGGCCGAGAAGAAGGTCCGCGCCTGGCTCCAGGACGAGCAGCGCCAGTCGTTGCTGGCCGGCTTCGAGACGATGGGCGACATCCTCTCGGCCGTCGAGCGGACGCTGGGGACCTGACCGGGCGGGGGTGGCCATCCGGGGCGGGAGCGGGCGCGTCGAGGTCCCGCGGATCGGCCCGTCGATCGGCCTGAGATCGCGATGTCATCGGGAAAACATTGGACGCCGTTTCGGCCGCCCGGCGCTGCATCGCCATAAAAGCGCCGGGGAGGCGTCGGGACGCTCGATTGGAGTTGCCCCTGCCTGGGACTCGAAGTATAGTCCGCCGTCGCCTCACTCGATTGGGCCGGTGTGTTCCGTAATGAGACACGGCCGGCAGAGCCGAGGGCGACGTGCTCAAGGAGGAGCCGGACTATGGGAGCGTTGGCAGCGGCGCAGATCGGCCGTGAACAGCCGGTTCGCGTGCATCGTCCTGAGGACAGTTCCCCTCCTCTGCCGGCGATTGCGGCGACCACCGCCGAGGCGATCGCCCTCTGGACCGAGTTGCTCGACGCGTTCTTTGACCGGCAGGCCGCGGTTCGACTGGAACGCGAGACCAACCAGCGGGCGCATCATCGCTGGAGGCCGAAGCTCGCCCTGGTCCTCCCCCCCGAGTTCTCCGTCGATCGCCCGGCGCACCGGGCCGACCTGGCCGTCGCGCTCGAAGTGCTGGCGGCGACCGTCGAGCAGTACAATCTCGAGGTCATCAGCGACAGCCCCCAGGCGGCCCGCCTCTTCGCCGACGTCCGCCCCTACTCGGCCGAGGCCGTGGCCGCGTGCGTCGGCGCCCTGGTGCTCGGCTCTCAATCGCTGAACGACGAGGTCGCGGCCATCCGGCCGAGCCGCCGGGTCGCGGCCGACCCCTGCGCCTTCCGGGCCGAGGGCCGTCGGATCGTCTTCGAGCAAGGTCGGCTCGACCTCCCCTTCGAGCCGGCGGACGATCGCGAGGTCGTCGGGGCGCTTCGGCAGGGCATCTCGGCCTTCGTGGATGAGAACGACGAGGCCCCGGCGTTCCTCGACGCCCTCCGGCGACTCGCCTCTGCCGCCCCGGGCCAGGACGTGCGGGTCACGCTCTCGTCACGAGCCGACGACACCTTCGCCGCCCTCGTCCGGGCGACCCTGGCCGGCGTGCCCCTGGTCGAGGTGATGCCGGCCCCGGAACCGGCCCCGAAGGCGGACATCCGCACCGACGCCGGGCCGGGCGGGTTCGTGCTCAGCAACGAGCCGATCGCGCTCCTGACCCGGCGAGACCCGAGCCTCCCGGCCTTCCTCTTCCGGGGCGGGGAGTGGTCGTGGGTCGACGCCGAGGGGCTTTCCCGGGCCTCGCTCTACCTGCATCGCGGCGAGGAACAGAACCGGGGCACCCTGCTCGGGAACTGGCTCGAACCGAAGGTCGAGCAGCTCAAGGCCCGCTTCGGCCCGAAGGCGCCGCAGACGATCGCCGAGCCGCTGGTCAGCATCGTCGTCCCGGTGTACGACCGGACGACCGAGCTGATCCGCCTGGCCTCGTCGATCTTCAACCAGTCGTATCCGTGGATCGAGGTGGTCTTCGTCAGCAACGGCAGCCCCCCGGAGACGCTCGAGGCGCTCCGGCTGGCCGAGGGGCACCTGATGAAGCACCGCTTCCGGGTCCGGATCATCGAGATCCCCCGGCCGTGCGGGTCGGCGACGATCCCGAGGGACGTCGGCATCCGCTCGGCCGGCGGCGAGATGATCTGCGTGCTCGACTCCGACGACTGGCTCGAGGCCGGCTTCTTCGACTTCGTGATCGTCAACGACCACTCGTGCCGGGGCGACACGATCTACTACCCGAAGAAGGTCTTCCGCAACTTCGGCCGGGCGATGCGCGACGACTTCCCGTGGGATACGCCCCTGTCCGGCCCGTTGGCGGTCGAGGCCGACGCCCTGCCCTCGACCCTGAAGCGGCTGGGCAACTTCTTCTGCAACTCGGGGGTCTGCTTCCCGAAGGCGATGTTCGAGCGGGCCGGGGGGATCGACCTCCGCCTGCATTACGGAGAGGACCTGTATCTCTGGTGGCGGCTGGCCCTGGTCGGCTGCCGGGCCCAGATGCACGACGGCCTGGTGAACATCGCCCTGCATCCGGGGAACAACGAGCTGGCCGTCGGGGACGACTCGCGGGTGACGGAAGCCGTGGCGCTCGCATGCGACCGGGGGAGGGGCCAATGGCTGTGAAGCGGATCGGAATCGCCTTGCCGATGCTCGGGATCTCCGGCGGCATCAACATCATCCTGAACTGGGGGGTGATCCTCGCCAGGGCCGGCTACGAGGTCGAGATCATCCTGCCCCCGCAGGAGATGGACCGCGACTTCCCGTTCCTCGGCGAGCAGGACAGCCGACTCCTGCGCAAGGTCTCGCTGCCCGAGGCCCGGGGCCGTCGCTACCACACGGCCATCGCCACCTGGTGGGCCTGCCTCCCCTGGCTGGCCGACCTGGAGGCCGAGCACTACGTCTGGTTCATGCAGGCGTTCGAGGCCCAGTTCTTCTCGCCCCACGCCGAGGAGCAGGCGAAGTTCGACGAGCTGGTGTCGAGCCAGATGAACGTCATCGCCATCGCCCCCTGGCTGCAACGGCTGGCCGAACGGCACTATAACCTGGAGCCGAAGCGGACCTTCTGCGTCCTGAACCCGCTGGACAAGTCCCTCTGGCGGCCGATGGCGCGTGTGCCGCTCAAAAGGGGGCGGCGGCCCGTCCGCTTCCTGGTCGAGGGGCCGTCGACCGACCCGCGCAAGAACATCGTCCCGACGGTCAAGCTGCTCGAACGCCTGAAGGTGCCCTATAGCTGGGTCGGCGCCATCGTCGACCGCTCGGCGACCGGCCCGCACTGCCGATGGGTCGAGGAGCAGGTCCCGTATCGCCGGATGCCCTCGATCTACGGCGACAGCGACGTGCTGGTCAAGGCCTCGAACGCCGAAGGCATGTTCGGCCCCCCGCTGGAGATGTTCGCCACCGGCGGCACGGCCGTCTGCTGGGACGTGCAAGGGGCCGAGGAGTACATGGCCGACCGGTACAACTGCCGGCTGACGCCGATGAACTCGTGGACCAGGTTGTCCGAGGCCATCCTCGAACTGGCCGAGAACCCGGACCAGGTCCGGACGCTCCAGGAGAACGCCCTGGCCACCGCCGAGGCCTGGCCGACCTGGGACGACCAGGCCGACCAGATCCTGGCGACGATCGAGGCCCTCGTGCCGTTCGACCGCTCGTCCCTGATCCGCCAGATTTCCCGGGTCGAGTTCCGGGGCAACACCCCCCGGGCCGACCTGTCCGACCAGTTCCAGGAACGCCAGCGGTACATCATCTGGCTCGAGTCGGAGGTCGCCAAGCGCGATCGCCGGATCGGCAACCTCTGGGCCGAGGCCCATGCCCGGGGCCAGACCATCGACGCCCTGCGGGCCGAGATGTCGGCCGGGGCCTTCCACCGGGCCGTCCGCAAGGTCGGCCGGACCGGCCGGGCGATGGCTCACCTGTCCCGAAAGCTGGTCGGTCGGCAGGCCCGGGCGCTGGCCGACTCGACGCTCCGCCGATCGTTCCGGACTGATCCGCCCGCCCTGAACGCGCCGAACACGCCGCCGCCCTCGTCGTCGTCGTCATCGTCGCCCCCGTCGACCGCCGCCCGAGGCGAGTCGACCGTCACCGCCTCGGCGGCCCCGACGACCGAGGCCGCCCGGCGAGACGCCGCCTGAGGCCGTTCGGGCCGGACGATCGTCGACCCTCGGCGTCACTCCCGTGCGGGGGGATTGCCGAGGGGGACGTAGCCGGGGCACGAGACGACCGGCTGCATCGGGTACTTCGGATAGCCCGGGTCGGTCCTCGACCGCTCGCAGAGCAGGAACCGCGAGCCCTTGCCCGTCACCACGTCTCGCTTCGAGGCGCACGACCGGCAGAGGCTCGCGGCCGTTTGTGGGGGGCGGTCGTTCATTTGAGAATGGGTTCTGTTGGTGCGGTGCTGCTTCGTGTCGCCCGCTCCCGACGGGGACGCCGGGGGGCGTGACGGTGTGACTCCTCGGATTGTACCGGCCCGGGAAGGGTGCGGGCGTGTCTCCCCTGGGCGGGACGGGCCGTGGTCGGCTATCCTGGGAGTCCTCTCCCTGAGAGCGGTTGCCTGTGCAAGCACGCCGTTTGGCCTGCCGTTGCTCCTTCGCATCCGCCGACGGCATCGCATCGCATTGCCTCGCCCCGCTTCGCATCGCTCTGCATCGCATCGCCTTGCCCCGAAGGACGGCCCATCATGGACAGCGACGGACAACCAAGCCCCCTGGCCTCGATCCGCAACATCGGCATCGTCGCCCACATCGACGCCGGCAAGACGACCACCACCGAACGCATCCTCTATTACACCGGCGAGATCCACCGGATGGGGGACGTGGACAAGGGGAGCACGACGACCGACTACCTGCAGGAAGAACGCGAGCGAGGCATCACGATCGTCGCCGCCGCCATCTCCTGCAAGTGGAAGGACGCGCAGGGCGATCCGATCACGGTCAACATCATCGACACGCCCGGGCACGTCGACTTCACGGCCGAGGTCGAGCGCTCGCTCCGCGTGCTCGACGGCGCCGTGGTCGTCTTCTCGGCCGTCGAGGGGGTCGAGGCCCAGAGCGAGACCGTCTGGCGGCAGGCCGACAAGTACCACGTCCCCCGCATCTGCTTCATCAACAAGATGGACCGGATCGGGGCCGAGTTCGAGCGCGTCTACGACGAGATCCGCGAGCGCCTGGCCGGGCACCCGATCCCGGTGATGATCCCGATCGGCTCCGGGCCCGAGGGGAACCCCGACCAGTTCCAGGGGCTCATCGACCTGATCGAGCAGAAGGCCCTCTACTACCAGACCGAGGACCTCGGCTCGACGATCACCGAGCAAGCGATCCCCGACGAGCTGCGCGACACGTTCGACCACTGGCGCGAGACGATGCTCGACCAGCTCAGCGAGTTCGACGAGACCTTCGCCGAGCACTACATGATGGCGCTCGAAGGCGAGCCGCTGACCCCCGACATGATCCGCGCCGGCCTCCGCCGCGCCACGCTGACCGGCAAGGCCCAGCCGGTCCTCTGCGGGTCGAGCTTCAAGTACGTCGGCGTTCAGCGCCTGCTCGACGCGGTCGTCTCGTACCTGCCGAGCCCCCTGGAAGTCCCCGCGGTCAAGGGGGAGCACCCCAAGAGCGGCGACGAGCTCGAGCGTCCGCCCGACCCGAAGGCCCCCTTCTCCGGCCTCGTCTTCAAGATCACGCACGATGCGCACGGCGACCTGTCGTTCGTCCGCGTCTACTCGGGCATCCTCAAGTCGAACACCCGGCCGCTCAACCCCGGCCGCAATAAAAAGGAGAACTGCTCAAGGCTCTACCACATCCGCGCCGACGACCGCGAGCAGATCGACCAGGCCCTGGCCGGCGACATCGTCGGCGTGGTCGGCCTGAAGGAGTCGGTCACGGGGGACACGCTCTGCGACCAGCAGCACCCGATCTTGCTGGAGCGGATCGAGTTCCCCGAGACGGTCATCAGCATGGCGATCGAGCCGGTCAGCTCGGCCGACAAGAACAAGCTGGCCGAGGCGCTCGTGGCCCTCGCCCGCGAGGACCCGACGTTCACCTACAAGTTCGACGAGGAGACGGGCGAGACCCTGATCTCGGGCATGGGCGAATTGCACCTGGAGATCATCAAGAACAAGATGCTCCGCGACCTGAAGTTGAAGGTCCGCATCGGCAAGCCCCGCGTCAGCTACCGCGAGACGATCCAGCACGCCGTCAAGGGGATCCACGGCCAGTGCATCCGCCAGACGGGCGGCTCGGGCCTCTATGCGAAGGTCACGATCGACCTGGAGCCGGAGACCCAGCCCAAGGGGGGGCCGGTCGTCCGGTTCGTCAACAAGGCCAAGCCGAACGACGTGCCCACCGAGTTCGTCCGGGCCGTCGAGGCCGCCATCCGCGAGGACGCCAAGTCGGGCGGCATCACCGGCTACCCGCTCGTCGACCTGAAGGTCACCCTGACCGACGGCGACACCCACGAGGTCGACAGCAACGAGCTTGCCTTCGGCTTCGCCGCGACCGACGCCCTGAGCAAGGCGCTCGAGAAGGCCGGGGCCGTCCTGCTCGAACCGATCATGAAGGTCGAGGTCGTCACCCCCGAGGACTTCCTCGGCAACGTCACCGGCGACCTCTCCAGCCGCCGCGCCCTGATCGACAAGACCTACCAGCGCGGCAAGCTCTGGGTCGTCGAGGCCCGCGCCCCGCTCGAACAGATGTTCGGCTACTCGACCGACGTCCGCAGCCTCAGCCAGGGCCGCGCCAGCTACAGCATGGAACCGTTCGACTACGCCCCCGCCCCCGAGGCGATGCTCCGCAAGCTCTCCGGCATGGACGACGAGGACTGATCGCCGCCCGCTCGCCCGCTCGCCTTGACACGCGCTCCCCTGCCCGCCCGCTCGCCCGTTCGAGGAGGACGATCGACGATGGCCACCGCGACCCGCCCCGATCCGACGACGATCCCCGACGACGCGATCGGCACGCCTTCGCCTTCGGTCCCTACGCCGGCCCCGGTCGTCGAGTCCGACGCCCCGGCCGACGACTTCGTGCCGCCGTCGTCGAGCGACATGCTGTTCGAGGTGATTGATGGTGTCGTGGTGGAGTGCCCGCTGATGGGGAACCGAGGACAGGATCTGGCGAACGTGCTGGCCCAAGAGATGATGCTGCACGTCGCGCCGAGGGCCCTCGGCCGCGTGTTCGTCGAGATGCTCTTCCGGCTCCGGAAGGAGAGCCGCAATCGTCGTCGGCCGGATATCGCCTTCGTGTCGGCGGCGAAGTGGCCGGTGGGCAAGCGAGTCCCCGACGGAAACGCCTGGGAGATGGCCCCCGACCTGGCGGTCGAGGTCGTCAGCCCCTCCGACCTGGCCGAGGCGCTCGACCGCAAGCTCCTCGAATACTTCGAGGCCGGCGTCTCGCTCGTCTGGGTGATTTATCCGGAGACGCGCCGGGTGTTCGTCTTTGCGTCGGCGACGGAGGTCCGCATCCTCTCCGCCTCCGACGAGCTGGACGGCGGCGCGATGATCCCCGGCTTCCGGCTCCCCTTGACGCGGCTCTTCGACGGCGACCCGGGCCCCGGACCGGCCGCGCAATCCTGAACCCTCTCCCCCGTTCCGGAGTCCCCGAACGATGACCCTGTTTGCCCCCCTTGCCCTGCTCGCCTTGCTGGCCCCGAGCGACGAGCCGAAGCCCGACCTCTCGAAGGTCCCCGGCGTGGTGATCGATTACAGCCCGGCCTCGTCGCGGCAGTACATCGGCTCGCCGAGCCTCGCCGTGCTGCCCGACGGCACCTACGTCGCCTCGCACGACTTCTTCGGGCCGGGAAGCTCAAAGGACGTGACGACCGTCTTCGCCTCGAAGGACCGGGGGGAATCGTGGGAGCAGATCGCCACGATCAAGGGGCAATGGTGGTCCACCCTGTTCACCCACCGCGACGCCCTCTACCTGATGGGGACCAGCCGGGAGTACGGCGAAGGCGTCATCCGGCGCTCGACCGACGGCGGCCGATCCTGGACCGAGCCGGTCGATTCCTCCTCCGGCCTTCTTTTGCCCGGCAAGAAGTACCACTGCGCCCCGGTGCCCGTCGTCGAGCACGACGGCCGCCTCTGGCGGGCGATGGAAGACGCCGAAGGCCCCGGCGGCTGGGGCGTCCACTTCCGCGCCTTCATGATGTCGGCCCCGGTCGACGCCGACCTCCTCGACGCCGAGAGCTGGACTTCGAGCAACCGGCTCGGCTCGGATCTCGCGTGGCTCGCCCCGGTCGCCTTCGGCGGCTGGCTCGAAGGCAACGCGGTGGCGACCCCCGAGGGGGAGATGGTGGACATCCTCCGCGTCGACTCGAAGCCCGACCCCGGCTTTGCCGCCGTCGTCCGGATCGGCGAGGACGGCAAGACCGCCTCGTTCGACCCCGAAACCGACTTCATCCGCTTCCCCGGCGGCGCCAAGAAGTTCACGATCCGCTTCGACCCGGAGACGCGGGCGTACTGGTCCCTCACGAACTGGGTTCCTCCCCGGTATGACCTCGGCCAGCCCGGCCGGACCCGCAACACGCTGGCATTGATCGCCTCGACCGACCTCCGCGACTGGCAGGTCCGCGCCGTCGTCCTCCATCACCCTGACGTGACGAAGCACGCCTTTCAGTATGTTGACTGGCTGTTCGAGGGGGACGACCTGATTGTCGTCTCCCGGACCGCCTTCGACGACGGGCTTGGCGGTGCCCACAATGCGCACGACGCCAATGTCATGACCTTCCACCGCATCGAAGGCTTCCGGACCCTCGACGGCATCCCCGACGACCTTGGCGACGATTGAGCGATCGGCCTCCCGGTCACTCCTGGCCGTCCCACAGGTCGGCCGCGGCGAGCAAGGGGGCAAGCACCAGGTCGAACCCCGGGAGTAACGGCGTCCGGTACGTGCCCGACTCGGGGACGATCTGATCCTCCTGGCCCGACCGGCAGACGGTCAGGGTCCTCCGGAACCGATCGACGATCCAGTATTCCCGGACGCCGAGCGCCAGGTATTCGCCTCGCTTCTCGACGTAATCCCGCTGCCGGTTCCGCTTCCCGGCCGAGACGAACTCGACGACGATCGTCGGCACGTCTGCCTTGACCTTCGGCAGCCTCCCCAGGCCGGCCCAGATGAGCCGGTCGGCCCGCCTCCGGCTGTCGAGCGTCCGGACGTATTGCTCCATCAAGGAGTAGTCGAGCGTCCCGCCCTGGGGATGCTGTTCCCGATAGTTCAGCAACCAGTGCCCCAGCAACTCGTTGGGGCCGGTCTCTTGCGGCAGGGGGACGGGTGTCACGACGAGAATCCCGTGAATCAGTTCGTATTTGTAGTCCTCGTCCCACTCCTCGACGGCATCGAATTCCTCGGGGGTCATTCGGGTGCCGGCCAGGGCGAGGCTCAGGACGGGAGGGGACTCGGTCGCCAGGCTCATCGGCGGGGCTCCGCAAGGACGGGTTCGTCAGATGCCTGTATGATCGGGGACCCCTGCCCGGTCGTCAATCGTTCGGGCGAGGCGGGTGACGCGTCGACCCGGCCGCGCATGCCATCGCCCGACCGGCCCGGGGGAGTGCCAGTCGGGTTTGTCCCAGCCGGCGTTTGAGCCGGATCCGATGGGCCGCTACAACGTCTCAATCCCCAACCAGGCCGCGAGCGAGAGTCAGAGCGCGATTCCATGCGAGGAGCGTTCGGGCAATTCCGAATGGCTCCCCGCCGCCTCCTGCCGATGATCGTCCCGAAGCGAGTCGCATCACCGTCCCACGCCGATTCCCAAGGTGACCCCGTCGTCCCGAGAGACACGTCATGGAGCCTTCCGAACTGCCCGCCGGCGGCCCGACCCTGATCCAGCCCTCGGAACGGATCGAGGAATTTCTCGTCATCGAGCGGAAATTCTCGGAGTACGACCACTTCCTCTCGATCGGCCTGGCGAACATCGCCGCCGTCGTGCCGGGCATCGAGCAGAACAAGGACAAGATCGCCCGGGCCTGCGCCATCTTCAAGGAGCGGGGGGTCAACGTCGCCATCTTCCCCGAATTCTCGCTCTCCGGCTACGTCTGGGACGACGAGCGGTCGTGCCGGCCGTACATCGAACAGTCACGCATGGAAAACCACGTTGACTGGGTCGAACAGGTGATCCGCCCGTTGTTCGACGAGACCTTCATGGCGGTGATCCTCAACGGCTTCCGCCAGGGGTCGAGGGGCGGCCTGCTCAATTCGACCTTCGTGATCGACCGCGCGAGCGACTGGTTCGGCGGCAACAACCGCTACGACAAGATCTTCCTGCCGCCGATCGAGCGTCGCTACACGAAGACGGGCGAGCAGGACCGGCTCGACCTGCAGACGCAATGGGGCCTGTTCGGCTTCACCACCTGCTACGACATCATGTTCTCGCAACTGACCCAGGAATACGCCGTCCTCGATCAGGTCGACGCGATCATCGAGATCGCCTCCTGGCGCTCCTACGCCCGGCGCGACTACCCCTTGATGAACGTCGGCACCGATACCTACTACGGCGACCTCTGGGACATGGTGCTCGCCGCCAAGGCCGGCATCCACCAGATCTGGATGATTGCCTGCAACGCCGTCGGGGTCCACGGCGTCAGCAATGCGAAGTTCTGGGGAGGCTCGGGGCTCTGGGCGCCTTCGGGGTTGAAGCTGATCCAGGCGTCGCGCTTCAACGAGGAACTGCTCGTGATCCACAACATCGACATCAAGGGGCAGCGCCAGTTGGAGATCGACGACTTCAACTACGCCATGGATTTCGACGCCATCTACCAGCCGATCCACGGCAAACGCGCCTTCACGCGGATCCGAGGCGGCGAGTGATCGGCCGGGTCCCATCGCCGGGGGCCCCGGGGCGGGTCTCACGCACCGCCGATCCCCGATCAGACAGGCGATCCGGCCCGCAGGATCGCGGAAATCCGACGCCGATCCGTAAAATTCGGCGCAACCTGATTGACGGGCGGTCTTGAGGACGATACCATCTGACTTTCCCCGTGGTTGAGTTGCACAAACAGATCCGATCAGCCGGACGAGCGAGCGTCGGCGATTCGTAGCGCGTGAAGGATAACGACCCGTGGCGGGCATGAGCAACGAACGTATCCGGATCCGGATGGAAGCGTACGATCACACCATCTTGGATCAATCGGCCAAGGACATCGTCGAAACCGCCAAGCGGACCGAGGCGATCGTCCACGGACCGATCCCGCTGCCGACGCGTATCGAACGATACACCGTGTTGCGCAGTCCGCACATCGACAAGAAGTCGCGAGAGCAGTTCGAGATTCGCACGCACAAGCGGCTGATCGACATCGTGCAACCCACCAACAAGACGATCGACGCCCTGAACAAGCTCAGCTTGCCGGCGGGCGTTGATATCAAGATCAAGGCCGGGCCCTCCGGGTCCTGAGCCGGGTCGCATTCGCGGCGACGTCTCGCCAGGCGACGAGGGTGGGCCTCTCCGGCCCCCTCCTCAGTGCCGATGGGTCGAGGCCGCCGGCACCACGGGGGCACGGGTCGCCCGAAAGGCAGCTCGTGCCCGTTCGCGTGTTGACCGGGCCGCGGGCCGAGGGGGGCCCGTCGGTGCCGCGAGTGGGCTCGTTTGATCCACTGAATTCGAGACGGAGCAAGACCAGAGATGAATGTCGGGTTGCTGGGTCGCAAGGTCGGGATGACCCAGATCTTTGAAGACGACGGCACGGTTGTGCCCGTGACCGTCATCGAGTGCGGCCCTTGCACCGTGTTGCAAGTGCGCACCGCCGAACGCGACGGCTACCACGCCCTTCAGCTTGGTTTTGCCGACAAGAAGCGCAAGAACGCCTCGCAGGCCGAGCGGGGCCATGCCCGCAAGGTCGACGCCGAGCCGAAGCGGTTCATCCGCGAGATTCGGCAGGAGGACGCGGTCGACGTCACCGAGGGGACCACCCTGAACGTCGACCTGTTCGCCGAGATTCCCAGCGTCGACGTGATCGGCACGAGCAAGGGGCGCGGCTACTCGGGCGTCATGAAGCGGCACGGCTTCCGCGGGCTCCGCGCCACGCACGGCGTGCAGCGGATGCACCGGCACCCCGGCTCCTCCGGTGCCTCGGCCGACCCCTCCCGCGTCTTCAAGGGGGTCAAGAAGCCCGGCCAGTTCGGGAACGCCCGCGTCACCGTGCGGAACCTGAAGGTCGTGCGAGTCGACTCCGAGAACAACCTCTTGCTGGTCCGGGGCGCCGTCCCCGGCTACAACGGTGCCTTTGTGGTCGTTCGCCAGACGAACGCCGTGTGATCGATCGCTCGGACAGGCGGCCGTCCGACGTTTTCGTCGGCTAATCGCACCGAACGCGGTGTCGCGACCCAAGGAGCGTGGCTCAGTACCAGCTCACCTCCTTTCACGGGAACCGCCTGAAACCGGCCGACTCGATCCTATCCTGCCTTCCGTTTCAGCTCGGCGCCTGGCTCGCCGGGCCTTCGCAGTCTGCACAAGCCTCCGACCCTGGGATTCGATGGGCTGCTGTTCGCTTCGGAACCTCGGACACAGGCCCCACGGTCCCGGTCACGCGTTTCTTTTTCGATTGGTTTGACTTCTTCGTTTCGTTTTCGGATCGAACTTCGAGGCCCGGGGCCTTCCCGCTCGGATTCGACTCGCCCCGCCGGCCGCCGGGCCGCTGTTCCCCGGTCGAGTCGATGGGCGGGTCAGGCCGGCGAACCGGACCGCCTTGCATTGGATCAATGACGATGCTGACCGTCCCCATCTACAACACGTCCGGCGAGCAGGTGGGCGAAGAGTCCATCGATCCGGCCGACTTCGGTGGCAAGATCAACAAGCAACTCTTGCACGACGTCGTCCTGATGCACCTGGCCAACCGCCGGGTCGGCACCGTCAACACCCGGGGCCGCTCCGACGTCGCCGGCTCGACCAAGAAGATGTACCGCCAGAAGGGCACCGGCAACGCCCGGATGGGTGCCAAGCGGACCAACAAGCGGGTCGGCGGCGGCTCCGCTTTTGCCCGGCGGAACCGAGACTACTCGTACCGCCTGCCCAAGAAGGCCGTCCGCCTGGCCATCCGCATGGCCGTGCTCTCGAAGTTCCAGGACGGCCAGGTGCTCGTCCTCTCGGGCCTCGACCTCGGTCAGACCCCGAAGACCAAGGACGTCGCCCGCATCCTCCGGTCGATCCGGCGCCCCGACCTGCCCGCCGAGGCCCAGCCGGTCGACGGCGAGTCGAAGCGCGACGCCCTTCGCCGGACCCTCGACGGCCGCAAGATCCTCATCGGCACCGCCGAGTACGACCCCTTGCTCTACCGGGGGGCCCGGAACCTCCCCGGCGTCAAGGTCGCCCCGGTGGCCGAGTTCAACACCTACGACGTCCTCCGCCAGCGCTACCTGGTGCTGACGCCCGAGGCGCTGGCCTCCCTCAAGGAGCGGGCCAAGGAGAAGATCCGTCGCCGCCCCGAATCGGAGCTCGTCACCGCCTCCGCGGCCGGCTGACGCGTTTCGCCCGGTCGCTTTTTGAACCAAATCGTGAACTGAATCGCCGAACGCCCCGAGGTCTCGCAGGACAATGGTCACCCTCCGCCGCCCCCCCCAGTACGAGCGGCCCGGCCCGAAGCTGGAGCCCTATCAGGTCATCCTGCGGCCCTTGATCACCGAGAAGGCCACCCAGGTCGCCGAGCGTCACAACGCCTACGCGTTCGAAGTGCACCAGATGGCCACCAAGACCGAGATCAAGCAGGCCGTCGAGACCCTCTTCAACGTCCAGGTCGAGAACGTCCGGACCCAGAACCGCAAGTCGGTCACCCGGCGCTATCGCCTGAAGCTCGGCCGCACCAAGAGCTGGAAGAAGGCTGTCGTCACGCTCAAGGACGATTATCGGATCGATTTCTTCTGATCCTTGGCCTGCGATCCGCCTTCGGCCCTCGGGCCATCGCCCAACCCCCCGCACACGCAACGAGCACAACGGAATCGGTTTCCCCGCCGCCGGCGGCCTGAAGGGAAAGAAACGAGATTGTCATGGGCATCCGCGTCTACAAGCCGACCAGCCCCGGGCGCCGCAACGCCTCGGTCAGCGACTTCTCCGAGCTGACCGACAAGAAGAAGAAGCCCGAGAAGCGCCTGACCGAACCGCTGCCGAAGACCGGCGGCCGGAACAACCAGGGCAAGATCACCGTCCGGCACCGCGGCGGCGGCCACAAGCGTCTCTATCGGATCATCGACTGGAAGCGGAACGATCGCGACGGCCAGCCGGCCCAGGTCACTCACATCGAGTACGACCCGAACCGCTCGGCCCGGATCGCCCTGATCCAGTTCGAGGACGGCACGAAGCGTTACATCATCGCCCCCGAGGGGCTGACCGCCGGCATGACCGTCGTCACCGGCCCGGACGCCGAGCCGAAGGTCGGCAACTGCCTCCCCTTGGCCAAGATCCCGACCGGCATGGTCATCCACAACATCGAGATGCAGCCCGGCGGCGGCGCCAAGATGTGCCGGTCGGCCGGCACCAGCGCCACCCTGACCGCCCGGGAATCGACCTGGGCCCAGCTGACCCTCCCCTCCGGCGAGGTCCGCCGCGTGCCGGTCATGTGCCGGGCGACGATCGGCCCGGTCGGCAACTCCGATCACATGAACATCACCCTGGGCAAGGCCGGCCGCAAGCGATGGCTCGGCCGCCGGCCCCACGTCCGGGGCACGGCCATGAACCCGATCGACCACCCGATGGGCGGCGGCGAGGGGCGCACCTCCGGCGGCCGCCACCCGTGCTCGCCGACCGGCCTGCCGGCCAAGGGCGGCAAGACCCGCAAGCGCCGCAAGCCGTCGAACTCGGCCATCATCCGCCGCCGCAAGAGTGTCCGATACGGTCAGTTGAAGATCTGATTGGCAGTCGGCAGGAGGCGCTCGGCAGCCCGGGACCGGACTGCGGCCTCCTGTCTTGTTCCGGTTTCTTTCCTGCCTGCTGCCTACCGCCTCCTGCTTACTGACGAGAGAAAAAGGTCATGGGACGTTCGCTCAAAAAAGGCCCCTACGTCGACGAGCGGCTGCTGGAGAAGGTCGAAAAGGCCGAAACCAGCGGCGCCCGGGCACCGATCCGGACCTGGTCGCGTGCCTGCACCATCGTGCCCGAGTTCATCGGCAAGAACTTCGAGGTGCACAACGGCAAGGTCTTCACCAAGGTTTACATCACCGAGGACATGGTCGGGCACAAGCTCGGCGAGTTCTCCCCGACCCGCACCTTCCGGGGCCACGGCGGCAAGTCGAAGGGCAAGCGTTAAGTTCTCCCAACACGTGAGATCGCGAGCGACCGCCTCGCGGCACGGAGCGTAGCGTAGGGCCGGTTCAACCGGCCGCCACTCACAACAGCTGATGGCCGGCCCCCCGGCCCTACGGGAATCGATCGACGATGAAGACCCAGAGCCCCTACCCCTACAAGGCCTCCCACCGGTTCGCCCGGATGTCGGTCCTGAAGATCCGCAAGATCCTCGACCTGATCCGGGGCAAGTACGCCGACGAGGCGCTGCAGATCCTCAAGTACCTCCCCCACCGAGGGGCCCGGTACACCGAGAAGGTGCTCAAGAGCGCCATGGCCAACGCCGAGGACCAGGGGGTCCGCAACCCCGGCGACCTGATCGTCGCCGACGCCCGGGGCGACGGCGCCGCGATGTTCAAGCGACTCATGCCCCGGGCCCGGGGCATGGCCCACTTGATCCGCCGCCGGAGCTGCCACATCACCATCGGCCTGGCCGACCTCGAGACCGCCCTCGCCGGGCCCGAGGCCGCCCGCCAGCCCGCCGAAGACGCCGCCGAGTGACCCCGGACCCCATCCCCTTTGGCCATCCTTTTCGTAGGACCGGACCTTTCCCATGGGACAGAAGATTCATCCGACCGGCTTCCGCATCGGCGTCATGGAAGACTGGCGCAGTCGCTGGTACGCCGGCAAGGCCGAGTTCAAGGACCTCCTCGTCGAGGATTTCAAGGTCCGGAAATACATCAAGAAGAAGTACAGCTACGCCGGCATCCCCAAGATCGAGATCGAGCGCACCCGAGACGCCGTCGTCGTCTTGCTGCACACCGCCCGCCCGGGCGTGATCATCGGCCGCAAGGGGGCCGAGGTCGAGAAGCTCCAGGAGGAGCTGCAGAACCTCACCGGCCGCCGCATTGAGATCAAGATCGTCGAGGTCAACCGCCCCGAGATCGACGCCCAGCTCGTCGCCGAGGACATCGCCGAGCAGCTGGGCAAGCGGGCCAGCTTCCGCCGCACCATGAAGCGGACGCTGGACAACACGATGGACGCCGGCGCCAAGGGGGTCAAGATCCGCCTCTCGGGCCGCCTCGGCGGGGCCGAGATGTCCCGGACCGAGAAGGCCGCCGCCGGCTCGATCCCGCTGTCGACCTTGCGGGCCAAAGTCGATTACGGATTCGCCGAAGCCCGCACGCCCCAGGGGCACATCGGCGTCAAGGTATGGGTCCACCAGGGCGACTATCTGAAGATGGAGGCTGGCACCGATGGCCATGATGCCCAAGCGGGTCAAGTATCGAAAAAGCCAAAAAGGTCGCGTAAAAGGTAATGCGACCCGGGGCAACTACGTTGCCTTCGGCGAGTACGGCCTGCAAACCCTCGAGCCCGGCCGCGTCAGCGCCGAGGTGCTCGAAGCCAGCCGGATGGTCCTCTCCCGGGCCGTCCGGGGCAGCGGCGGCAAGCTCTACATCCGGGTCTTCCCGCACAAGAGCATCACCTCGATCCCGGCCGAGACCCGCATGGGTAAAGGCAAGGGCGAAGTCGATTTCTGGGCCGCGATCGTCAAGCCCGGCACCGTCCTGTTCGAGGTCGCCGGCATCTCCGAATCCCGGGCCCGGGCCGCCTTCGCCCGAGTGGCCTACAAGCTGCCCGTGACCTGCCGGTTCGTCTCCCGCCGGCCGACGCTCTGAGCCAACGCCCACAGGACCCGCGAACCATGCCCAAGACCAAAGCCGCCGACCTGCACGACAAAGACGACGAGCAGTTGACCCTGATGCTCAAGGAGACGCAGGAGCAGATCTTCCGGCTCCGCGTCCAGAGCTCGACCGAACGGCTCGAGGCCCCGAGCGAACTGCTCAAGGCCCGGCGAGACATCGCTCGGATCAAGACCATCCTCCGGCTCCGAGAGCTGAAGGCCGAGACCCAGGCCTCGTCCTCCTGAGCGGACCCCCCGTTTTCTCCTCCGTCTGCCAGTGCACCCGACTTCGTCTCCTCTTTTTTGGAAATGACAATCAGCCGATGAGCGATCCGACGACGACTCCCCCGACCCAGACCCCGCGGCCCCGCGGTCGGCGCAAGGTCGAGATCGGGACGGTCACCTCCGACAAGATGGACAAGACCCGACGCGTCGAGGTCTCTCGCCTCGTCCCGCATCCGAAGTACGGCAAGTACCAGAAGCACCGGACCGTCTGCTACGTCCACGACGAGCAGAACGAGACCCGCGTGGGCGACCTCGTCGAGATCATCGAGACCCGGCCGCTCTCGAAGTCCAAGCGCTGGCGCCTGCTCCGGATCGTCCGCAAGGCGCCCGCCCACGAAGAGGCCGACGCCCGCAAGGCCGTGCTCGACGCCCAGGCCAACGCCGAGGCCGAATCGGCCCCGGGACAGGCCGACGCCTGACCCGAGGCCCCGGCCGCCGATCAATCCCCCCGATGCGGGCCGATGGGCCTCCCCAGGCCCGTCCGGCCCCCGCATCGTTTCCGTTTCCTCGTGTGCTTACTTGCGTGACCGTTCCCGCTGACCCGATCGTTCGGAGACTCGTGGGCCGCCGGCGTTCGCTGGGGACCGCGGCCGCGACCGTGACTGGGGTTCTCGACCGATGATCCAGATGCAAACCCGGCTCGACGTGGCCGACAACTCCGGTGCCAAGGAAGTCATGTGCTTCAAGGTGCTCGGCGGCTCCGCGTCGCGCTACAAACGACGCACCGCCGGCCTGGCCGATGTCTTCATCGGCAGCGTCAAGAAGGCGACCCCCGGCGGCGACGTCAAGGCCGGCGACGTCGTCCGCTGCGTCGTCGTCCGCACCCGATTCAAGACCCGGCGGCCCGACGGCTCCTACGTCCGGTTCGACCGCAACGCCTGCGTCCTGATCAACAAGGACAACGAGCCCCGCGGCACCCGGATCTTCGGCGCCATCGCCCGAGAGCTGCGCGACAAGCAGTTCATGAAGATCGTCAGCCTGGCCTCCGAGGTCGTCTGACCCGTCCCTCTCGGGTCGCCCGGTCGGCCCGGGTCGTCCGGCCCTCGCCTCGATGTGTATTCCCGATTGACCACCACCCTCCCGGTCATTGATCAGTTCCGAGACGCGGCCCAGACGGGCCGGAGAAGCGAGTCATGAAGGTCCGCAGAGATGACGAAGTCGTGGTCATGACCGGCGACGACAAGGGCACCCGCGCCAAGGTGCTCCGCGTCCTCCCCGAGAAGGGGAAGATCATCGTCGAAGGGGTCAACCTCGTCTACAAGCACGTCAAGCCCAGCCAGCGCAACCCCCAGGGGGGCCGGCTCTCCAAGGAGATGCCGATCGACGCCTCGAACGTCCTGCCCTACTGCCCCTCCTGCAATGCCGCCAGCCGCATCGGCTACCGGATCCTCGACAACGGCCAGAAGGAACGCTTCTGCAAGCGATGCTCCGGCGGCCTCGGGACCCTCGGCCCCCCGAAGCCCTCGCGGGCCAAGGCCCAGTCCTGATCGCTGACCCCTGACCGGACCCGGTCCCCCTCCTCCCTCGGCCCGCTGGACCGATCCGAAGGGCGTGCCGGGGAATCGACGGTCGGTCTCGATTGACGGTTTTCATTCGTTTCGACTCATCATCTCATCGCCCCCCGCCGGCATACGGGAACCGACCGACCCCGATCCCGCGCCGACGGTCAGAGGATCGCCCCCGATGGCTCGCCTGTTTGACGAATACCAGAACACCATCGCCAAGGCGATGGCCGAGAAGTTCGGCATCACCAATGTCATGGCGATCCCGAAGATCGAGAAGGTCGTGCTGAACATGGGCGTCGGCCGAGCGACCCAGGATAAAGGCATCCTGGACGTCGCCGTCGACACCATGGGCCGGATCGCCGGGCAGAAGCCGGTCGTCACCAAGGCCAAGCAGTCGATCGCCGGCTTCCGGCTCCGGGAAGGCAACGAGATCGGCTGCAAGGTCACCCTGCGTGGCCCGCGGATGTACGAGTTCCTCGACCGCCTGATCAACCTCGTGCTCCCCCGCATCCGCGACTTCCGGGGCGTGAACCCGAACAGCTTCGACGGCAACGGCAACTACACCCTCGGCCTGACCGAGCAGGTGGTCTTCCCCGAGATCGAGGCCGACAAGATCTCCCACACGCTCGGCATGGACATCACCATCGTCACCACGACGCGCAACGACGACCAGGCCCGCGAGCTGCTCCGGGCCTTCGGCATGCCCTTCCGCAAGCCCGGCCAGCAGCGGGCCGGCTGATCGGTCGGATTCGCTTCCGCTTCCCGTACCTTCTTGATCGCGTTTTACTGGACCCCCGCCTCGCCGACCCGCCGGACCTCCCTGCCCCCCGCGTCACCTGCAGGTCCGGCCGAGTTACCCGAGGCGGTTTCGAGGATCGCCCCCGCCATGATGACCGACCCGATCGCCGACATGCTCACCCGCATCCGCAACGCCGTGCGGATCGAGCGCTCCCACGTCGACATGCCCCACTCGAACGAGAAGCGGGGCATCGCCGCCGCCCTGAAGGACGAGGGCTACATCTGGGACTTCGAGGAGATCGACACCGTCCCGGCCAAGACCCTCCGCTTGAACCTGAAGTACGGCCCGAACGGCGAGAAGGTCATCACCAAGATCGACCGCGTGAGCAAGCCCGGCCGCCGGGTCTACTGCGGCTACCGAGACCTGAAGCCGGTGCAGGGCGGCATGGGCGTCCACATCGTCAGCACGCCCAAGGGAATTCTGAGCGACCGCCGCGCCCGGGCCGAGAAGGTCGGCGGCGAGGTGCTGGCCCAGGTCTATTGATCCCCACCCGAGCCCGCGCCCAGCCCTCACCACCCCCTTCGATCACCGTCCCGGAGCCCAGCCATGTCCCGAATCGGTCGCCAACCGATCCCCGTCCCCGACGCCGTCAAGATCAACCTGGCCGGCTCGACCATCGAGGTCGAGGGCCCCAAGGGGAAGCTCTCGTTCACCTTCCGCGAGGAGATGAGCGTCCGCCACGACGCCGACGCCAGGCAGATCACCGTCGAGCGCCCGAACGACGAGCGCCCGGTCAAGGCCCTGCACGGCCTGACGCGCACCCTGATCGCCAACATGATCAAGGGCGTGACCGAAGGCTACACCAAGCGGCTTGAGGTCGTCGGCGTCGGCTACCAGGCCCAGCTCAAGGGGCCGAACACGGTCAACCTCGTCGTCGGCTACGCCAACCAGATCCAGATGCAGGCCCCCGAAGGCGTCACCGTCACCGTCCCCGACGCGACCCACATCCAGATCGCCGGCGCCGACAAGCAGGCCGTGGGCGAGTTCGCCGCCCGCGTCCGACGGGTCCGGCCCCCCGAGCCCTACAAGGGCAAGGGCATCCGCTACGAAGGCGAACAGGTCCGCCGCAAGGCCGGCAAGGCGTTCGGCAAGTAATCTCCCGGGGGTGAGCAAGGCCGACCCGGCGGCACCGCGACCGCGCCCGGCCAGGCGGAATCGGGGACACCGAGCAATGGTCCCCGAGGTCTCCGGCCGGTGGCCCCTTGTCCGTGGCGCCCGCCCCGTTTCGCCCTGCCTCACCCCGCCCCGCTCCGCTCGCATCGCAACCGATTCACACAGAACTCACGAGGGTCGGGTGGCCGGTCGTCATCGGCCGCCCCGAGGGCCCAGGAGGATGATTGGCCGTGAAGGGTAAGAACCACCGACTGCACGTTCAGGGGCAACGGCTCCGCCGCCAGCGGCACGTCCGCAAGAAGCTCTTCGGCTCGACCGAACGCCCTCGCCTGGCGATCTTCCGAAGCTCGAAGCACATCTACGCGCAAATCATCAACGATGACGAGGGCAAGACCCTCGTCTCGGCCGGCACCCTCGAATCGGCGGTCCGGCAGGAGGCCAGCTACGGCGGCAACAAGGCCGCCGCGGCCGTCGTCGGCCGCCTCGTGGCCGAGCGGGCCAAGGCCGCCGGTATTGACAAGGTCTGCTTCGACCGCCGAAGCTACAAGTATCACGGGCGGGTCCAGGCCCTGGCCGACGCCGCCCGAGAGGCCGGCTTGCAGTTCTAATCCCCTTTCGCGAACATCGGGAGCGAGTCGGCAGTAGGCAGTCGGCAGTCGGCAAGATCGACCGGACCCCGTTGCCCCCGGGCAATCGTCGTCCGGTGTCCTGCTCCGAGCCTCGACTGGGCCTTTTCCCCGTATCCGATCCATCCGTCCGTCCCCCTACTGCCGTTTGCCCGTCTACTGCCTACTGCCTACGTTCTTCCGGAGGATCATCCGTGTCCAGCGACAGTCGAGATCGCGGTGAGTGGAGCGAGAGCGTCGTGTCCATCCGCCGCTGCGCCGCCGTGGTCAAAGGGGGACGCCGTTTCAGCTTCAACGCCCTGGTCGTCGTCGGCAATGGCCGAGGCCAGGTCTCCTGGGGCTACGGCAAGGCCAACGAAGTGCCCCCGGCCGTCGAGAAGGGGGTCAAGGACGCCCACAAGCGCATGACCCGCGTCCAGATGCGACGCGGCACCATCCCCCACCCGGTCGTCGGCCGCTTCGGCGCCGCGAAGGTCATCATGCTGCCGGCCAGCCCCGGTACCGGCGTGATCGCCGGCGGGGCCGTCCGCGCCGTCGTGCAGGCCGCCGGCATCACCGACATTTTGACCAAGAGCATCGGTTCTCCCAACAAACTGAACCTGGTCAAGGCCGCCATCGACGGGCTGCAGCAGCTCCGCACGAAGGACGAAGTGGCCCGACTCCGGGGCGTGGAGCTGTGAGGTAAGCCAATCATGCAAATTCACGACGTTCACGAAGGCATCCAGAAGCACAAGAAGCGCAAGCGCGTCGGCCGAGGGCCCGGCTCGGGGCACGGCAAGACCAGCACCAAGGGCCACAAGGGCCACTCCTCGCGCCAGGGCTTCAAGATCCGGCCCCTCTCCGAGGGCGGCCAGATGCCCTTGATCCGCCGCGTCCCCATCCGGGGGTTCGCCAACGGCCGGTTCAAGAAGGATTTCGCCATCCTCAACCTCGAGCTGATCGAGGCCTTCTTCGAGTCGGGCGCGGTGGTCGACGAGGCGATCCTCCGGGCCAAGGGGCTCGTCAAGGGGCGCCACGACGACGGCCTGAAGATCCTCGGCGACGGCAAGCTGACGAAGGCCCTGACCGTCAAGGCCCAGAAGTTCAGCAAGACGGCCGTCGAGAAGATCTCCGCCGCCGGCGGCTCGGTCGAAGTGATCGGCTAATCCCCCTTGATCCCAGTCGAACCCGACCGGGCCGCGACGAGATCCGGCCCGGTCGGTGTCCGTTAGCCTCCGATGGCCTCGGCCTCACCAGGACGTTCCGTCACCGGATGTCGGACCCCGAGCGACGCGACCGCCAACGCCCCCGGGCCTCCTCGTCTGCCAACGTCTTTTTGCCGTGTTGTTGATTCCCCGACCGACCGCCCGACCCAACGTTGTCTCGCAGGCCCCGGCCTGTCGATTCGCCCGAGTTGGCCCCGGACGGCAGGCCCCGGCCTGCCCGACCCAGCCCACGTCGCCCTTGGGGAACCGCCGAGATCCCGCCGCCCCCTCCCCGACGTGCATAGGAGCCGTCCTGCCGTGCAGAAGCTGATCACGATCTTCTTCAAGGTCCCCGAGCTGCAGCGCAAGATCCTCATGACGGCCATGTTCCTGGCCATCTATCGGATCGGCTTCTACATCCCCCTGCCGATCGTCGACCAGTCGGCCCTGGCCGACTGGCAAGAACAGATCCGGCAGCAGGCCTTCGGCAAGGTCCTCGGCATGGCCGCCATGTTCGGCGGCACCCAGATCGGCATGAGCACGATCTTCGGCCTCGGCATCATGCCCTACATCTCCGCCTCGATCATCTTCCAGTTGCTCGGCTCGGTCGTCCCCCAGCTCGAAGCCCTCATGAAGGAAGGCGAGAGCGGCCGCAAGAAGATCAACGAATACACCCGATACGCCACCGTCGCCATCTGCCTCGTCCAGAGCGCGATGTGGATCCGGTTCGTCCAGACGCTCGATTACATCCCCGGCCAATATAAAGACTTCTTCCCGTACGGGTTCATCTGCGTTCTCATCATGACGACCGGGACGGTCTTCCTGATGTGGATCGGCGAGCAGATCGACGAGTACGGCATCGGCAACGGCATCAGCCTGCTCATCATGGCCGGCATCCTCGCCAGCGCCGACGACGCCATCTTCCTGCTCGCCTCCGGCTTCACCCCCCGCCTGACCGGCGACGCCGAGAAGCCGTACTCGCTGATCGTCACCGCCTTGCTCCTGGCCCTGTTCATCGCCGTGATCGTCGGCGTGATCGCCATCACCGAGAGCCAAAGACGCATCCCGACCCAGTCGGCCAAGCACGTCCGCGGCCGGCGGGTCTACGGCGGGACCCGGCAGTACCTCCCCCTGAAGGTCAACCAGGCCGGCGTCATGCCGATCATCTTCGCCTCCAGCCTCCTGATGTTCCCCTTCTTCATCTTCAAGGGGCTCGCATCCAGCACGGCCAGCTGGCTCGTGGCCGACCCCGGCGAGGTCTCCGGCTTCCAGGTCGCCCTGGCCCGCTTCTTCGAGACCGGGCTCGACGCCTTCCAGAGCCAGGCTTACATCTACACGATCTTCTACATCGCCCTGATCTACTTCTTCTGCTACTTCTGGACCGCCATCACCTTCAACCCGAAGGACATGGCCGATAACCTGAAGGACTACGGCAGCTTCATCCCCGGCTACCGGCCGGGGCGTCGCACGGCCGAGTACCTGGAGAAGGTCATGCTGCGGATCACCTTCGTCGGGGCCGCCTTCCTCAGCCTCGTCGCGGTCATCCCGTCGATCGTCCAGGGGGCGCTGGCCCAGACCGGCACGAGCGTCGAGCCGGTGATCACCTCCTTCCTCGGCGGCACCGGCCTGCTCATCGTCGTCTCGGTCTGCCTCGACCTCGTCCAGAAGATTGACAGCCACCTGATCATGCGGAACTACACCGGCCTGATGAATCGCCGCTGATCGCGACCGCCTCGCCGATCGTCAGCCAAGCGAACAGACAGGCCCGCGCTCCCGGAGGGCTCTCCCCCATGCTCCGCCCCAGCCGATCGACCATCAAGCTCAAGAGCCCCCGAGAGATCGGCCTGATGCGGGAGGCCGGCAAGGTCGTCGCCGAGGCCCTGGCCCGCGTCCGGGAGCTGGCCGTGCCCGGCGGCACCACCGCCGAGATGAACGAGGCGGTCGCGGCGATCTTCCAGCGCCACAACGCGACCCCCCTGTTCCTCAACTACCCGAGCCCCACCAAGGGGGTCCGCCCCTTCCCCGCCGTCATCTGCGCCAGCGTCAACGACGCCGTCGTCCACGGCATCCCCACCCGACGCCCCCTCGAAGACGGCGACGTCATCTCCATCGACACCGGCTGCCGGATCAACGGCTGGTGCGGCGACTCGGCCGTCACCCTGGCCATCGGCCAGATCTCCGAGGAGAACCAGAAGCTCCTCCAGGTGACACAGGAGACCCTCGACCTCAGCATCCGCGCTATGGAACGCTGCGAGACCTGGGCCGAGGTCGCCGGCCTGATGGAACGCTACGTCAAGTCGCAGCACATGCACGTCATCGAGAAGTTCGTCGGCCACGGCATCGGCCGTGACATGCACGAGGAACCCCAGGTCCCGAACTTCGTCAGCAAGGCTTTGCGCCGCAACGACTTCAAGCTCGAACCCGGCATCGTGCTGGCCATCGAGCCGATGGTCGCCCTCGGCACGAAGCACGTCAAGGCCCTCTCCGACGGCTGGACGATCGTCACCAAGGACGGCCTCTCCGCCGCCCACTTCGAACACACCGTCGCCATGACCCCCGACGGCCCGAAGGTCCTTACCCTGCCCGAGGGGCTCGACTGACGTCGCTGGCTCCTTCCTGCTCCATCGGGACCGACTCGACACCATTACAAACCCAACAGCACGATGCATCCGACCCACCCGTTGTGCATCGCGGTCGAGCAGGAAGACGACGGGCGTTGGATCGCCGAGATCGCCGAACTGCCTGGCGCCTTGGCCTACGGATCGACCCGTTCCGAGGCGATTGCCCGGGTCGAGGCATTGGCGCTCCGAGTGCTTGCCGATCGGCTCGACCACGGCGAACCTGTCCCGGAACTGGCTCTTCTCTTCGCGTTATCTCCATGAGTCGGTCGCCTTCGACGAACGCAAAGCGCGTCCTGGCCGCGTTGCGTCGCATCGGCTGGTCTGTGAAGCGTCGGGTCGGAGGTTCACACCGCGTCCTTGAGCGCAACGGTTGGCCGGATTACGTCTTCTCGTTTCACGACGGCGAAGAGATCGGGCCTCGCATGCTGGCCCGGATCGCCAAACAAACGGGACTCACCACAGACGATCTTTGAACCCATTCCCTTGCCAAGCTCCGGGGGCTCCGGTCAATCATCCAGCTCTGTCGCCCGATGCCACCCGATCGCCCCGAATTCCGATTGTTTTGGTCGCAACGGACTTGCAAGAGAACAATCGTCTCGATACAGTAGTCGAATTCCCCCCGGTCTGCGGCGCGCGCCGGTCGGCCGGCATACCCTCGCGCCAACATGCCCTCCGGGGCATGCTTGCGAAGCGATTGTTCTGAAGAAAGACGGGACTGGAGCGATGAAGGTCCGATCAAGCGTCAGGCGGATTTGCGAGAGCTGCATCATCGTGCGGCGCCGGGGCAAAGTGTACGTCATTTGCAAGAGCAACCCCAAGCACAAGCAGCGGCAAGGCTGAGCCGGCTCCTCCCCTCGATCGTGTGATCACGGTGGAAGTGGAGCCCCTGCCCTCCCGGAGGAACAGGACGGATGCCTCGTATCCTGGGCGTCGACATCCCCAACGACAAGAAGATCCGGATCTCGCTGCGATACCTCTACGGCATCGGCCCGTTCCTGGCCGATCAGCTCTGCGAGCGCACCGAGATCGACCCCGAGAAGCGGGCCCGCGACCTGTCCGACGATGAGCTGGCCAAGCTCATCGCGCTCCTGGACAACGAATACACGGTCGAAGGCCAGTTGCAGCGGGTCGTGCAGCAAAACATCGCTCGACTGCGAGACATCAACTGCTACCGAGGCTTCCGGCACCGCCGCGGCCTCCCGGTCCGCGGCCAGCGGACCCAGACCAATGCCCGCACCCGCAAAGGTCCCCGGAAGACCGTCGCCGGGAAGAAGGGCGTCAAGGACATGCGCTGAGCCGAGTTTTTGTCCGCGCCTTGCGGGCCGCATCCCCCCCGGATCGGCTCGCCGTGGTTTGAACCCGTGCTCTCCTGGGCCCCGAAGTCCTTCGCTTCGGAGCCGCTCGCCCGGCACCGGCCGGGCGCGTTCGTTCCATCGGGACGGGACGGACCTCGCCAGACATCTTTGCGATCGGTCGGAATCGATCAGCGTTTCCCCAGGACCTTCAAGAGCGGAGCAGCCCAGCGGTGGCCAAGGCCAAGAAGCGGAAGACGCGCCGCAACGTCAGTCGCGCGGTCGTGCATATCAAGGCGACGTTCAACAACACACTGGTGACGGTCACCGACCCCAACGGCGATACCCTCTGCTGGGCCTCCAGCGGCACGGTCGGCTTCAAGGGGAGCCGCAAGAGCACCCCGTTCGCCGCCCAGCGGGCCGCCGAGGTCTCGGCCTCGGCCGCCACGAAGTTCGGCGTCAAGGAGGTCGAGGTCCGCGTCAAGGGGCCCGGCTCGGGCCGCGAGAGTGCGATCACCGCGCTCCAGGCCGCCGGGCTCTCGATCAAGGCGATCGAAGACGTCACCCCCCTGCCCCACAACGGCTGCCGACCGCCCAAGAAACGACGGGTCTGATCGGTCGGCCGCCCGCTCACCCTCCTCGCTCGGATCGGCCCCGGTCGCCCGATCGCCTCGGACCACCGCCCCCCCCGATCCGTCCCGACGTCAACCTCATCGGACGACTCACGAACGCATCAGCATCAGCCCGGCTCGTACATTTATATTGGTTTGAGAATCGAGGATCATGGGACGCCACATCGGACCCGTCTGCCGGCTCTGCCGCCGCGAGGGGATCAAGCTGTTCCTCAAGGGCACCCGCTGCGACTCGCCCAAGTGCGCCGTGGAGCGCCGCGATGGCCCTCCCGGCCAGCAGCAGTACCGCCGCGGTAAGCCGAGCGAGTACTCCATCCGCCTGCGAGAGAAGCAGAAGGTCAAGCGCTACTACGGCGTCTTCGAGCGCCAGTTCCGCCGCTATTACGAGATGGCCAGCCGTCGCCCCGGCAACACCGGCGACGTCCTGATGGCCCTGCTCGAACGCCGGCTCGACAACGTCGTCACCCTGCTGGGCTTCGCGGTCAGCCGCCCCTCGGCCCGCCAGCTCGTCCGCCACGGCCACATCCTGGTCAACGGCCGCAAGACCGACATCCCGAGCTACCTGGTCAAGCCGGGCGACATCATCAAGGTCAAGGAACGCGAGGAGTCGCAGAACCTCGTCACCGCGGCCCTGAACATGGAAGGCCTGCCGCCGGTGCCCGACTGGCTCGACCGCGCCGGCTCCGAGGCGGGCGAGGCCCGTGTCAACCGCCTGCCCTCGATCCAGGACGTCTCCTTGCCGGTCACCCCTCAGCTGATCGTCGAGCTCCTGAGCCGCTGACGGCAACGCCCGGCCAACCGACCCGGTCGCCCCCCTTCGCTTCACGCCGGGGCGATCGGGTCCCTTTTGACGTTGACTCGCTCGCTCGCTCGCTCTTGCTTGCACGTGCCGTTGAAAACGAATTCGGGACGGGGATTCACCGCGGAGAACGCAGAGGACGCCGAGGCAGACCCCCGGGGATCTCCCCACGGCGGCGCCCCCCCGCCGCCGTTTCTTTTGTCCCCGAGAACCCCACTGCGTCCTCTGCGGTGAATTTGGGAGCCTGATTCAGCCATGCGCATCCGTTGGCGAGGCCTGGAACTGCCCAGCCGGGTCACCTGCAACCGCGAGTCCCTCACGGACACCTTCGGCGAATTCCACGTCGAACCGTTCGAACGCGGCTTCGGGCACACCGTCGGCAACAGTCTCCGACGCATCCTGCTGTCGAGCCTCGAAGGCAGCGCCGTCACCACGATCAAGATCCAGGGCGTGCAGCACGAGTTCTCCACCATCCCCGGGATGGTCGAGGACATCACCGACCTGGTCCTGAACCTCAAGGGCTTGGTCGTCAAGAACCACTCCGACCAGCCCCGGACGATCCGCATCGAGCGCGATCGCCGCGGCGTCGTCACCGCCGCCGACATCCTGCACGACGAGTCGGTCGGCGTCTTCAACCCCGACCACATCCTCTGCACGCTCACCGACGACGTCCCGCTGAACATCCAGATGACCGTCGAGAACGGCCGCGGCTACCGCCCCGCCGCCGAGGGCCACACCGACGACCTCGAAGTCGGCGCCATCCCGATCGACGCCATCTTCAGCCCCGTCACCCGCGTCGAGTACCGCGTGCACGACACCCGGGTCGGCCAGCGGACCAACTACGACCAGCTCTCGATGCGGATCTGGACGACCGGCACCCTGAAGCCCGAGATGGCCCTGGTCGAGGCCGCCAAGATCCTCCGCAAGCACCTCAACCCCTTCGTCCAGTACTACGAGCCCGGCCCCGGCCTGCCCTCCGACGGCACCGGCGGCTTCGACGGCAGCAGCTACAGCGGCGGCGTCGACATGGAGACCGAGCGCAAGCTCAACATGTCCCTCGCCGAGCTCGAGCTCTCGGTCCGGGCCACCAACTGCCTCGAAAGCGAGGGGATCACCACGGTCCGCGACCTCGTCAGCCGATCCGAGGACCAACTGCTCGGCGTCCGCAACTTCGGCGAGACGACCCTCAAGGAAGTCCGCATCAAGCTCCAGGAAATCGGCCTCGACCTCGGTATGGCCGACGCCCGTCGTTAAGTGTCTCGGCGAGTAGGCAGGAGGCGGTAGGCAGTCGGCAGGATCAAACCCAGGCGATCCGATCCGGACCGCTGCCCTGTTGTGCCTCTGCTCGGTGTCCCGTTCTGCCTACTGCCTACTGCCTACTGCCTACTGGAACCCAAGCCATGCGTCACCGGAAAGCCGGACGGAAATTCAAGCGAACCCCCGAGCATCGGCGGATGCTCCTGCGCAACCTGGCCACCTCGCTGTTCGAGCACGAGCGGATCGAGACGACGCAGGCCAAGGCCAAGGACCTCCAGCCGTACGCCGAGAAGCTCATCACGCTGGCCGTCCGCGGCCTGCGCCGCCAGAAGGCCCTCGGCGGCGAGGCGGCCGACAAGATGCCCCTGGCCGAGTTCCGCCGCAGCCTCGCCGTCCTGACCCGCAAGGACATCGCCTACAAGCTCTTCCAGGACATCGCCCCGCGCTACCTGGAACGCCCCGGCGGCTACTCCCGCATCTTCAAGCTCGCGCACCGTCGCCAGGGCGATTGCTCCCCCATGGCCATCATCGAGCTGATCCCCGCCGACGAGCCGATCCGCTCGCGGAGCGTCCAGCCCGAGGTCGTCGGCTCCAACGCCTGACCGCCTCCCGGCCGGTCCGACCCGCGACCCTGATCGCAGATCCCCGAGAGAGTTGCGGGCAGACCCTTTCGGGGTGTTCTGCCCGCAACTCTCTCTGCGTTTGGGTCGCATCCTCCCTTCACCTCGCCTCGTTCCCTTCTCCCGACCCCCGGCCGTTCGAGGAGTCTCGCACCCATGGCCTACGACCCTCAGAACATCTTCGCCAGGATCCTCCGCGGCGAGATCCCGGCCGCGAAGGTCCTCGAGACCGATCACGCCCTGGCCTTCCTCGACGTCGGCCCGGTCAACAAGGGGCACCTCCTGGTCATCCCGAAGGCCGAGGCCGCCACCCTCTCCGACCTCCCCGACGAGGCCGCCGCGCACGTCGGCGCGCTCCTCCCCCGCCTCTGCCGGGCCGTCAGGGCCGCCACCGGGGCCGACGCCCTGAACATCGTCGTCAACCACGGCGAGGCCGCCGGCCAGACCGTCCACCACGTCCACTGGCACATCATCCCCCGCTTCCCCGGCGACGCCGTCCGCTGGCCCTGGCCGCACCAGTCCTACGCCGACGACGAGATGGAGCAGATGCGCTCCCGGATCGCCCGGGCCCTCGACGCCCCCGAATCGTCTTCCTGAGCCAATTCTTCGCCGTCTCTCGCCCGCCCGCCCGCCCGCCGAGCGGACGATCTCACGCCGAAGTCATCTCCCCCCAGACGCAAGACTCTCCTCGACCGGACCGCTCGCGACCCCAACCACCTTCCGCCCTCCGCCGAGGAGTCTCGGGCGATGTTCATCCTCATCCGCCGACCCCGTCTGAGCATTGCTGGGCTGATGATCGTGGTCGCCGTGGCCGCCCTGGTGGCCTTCTGGCTCCGGCCGATGACGGGGCGGGAGGCTGTCCGTGAGGCGATCGCGGCGGTGCATGGAGCAGGCCCCCTCACGCTCGTCGGCGACCCGATGGCGCCTCCGTCCTGGCGGGTCGGAGAGGTCTCCCGGGACGCCCGCGGGTACGTCGTCCGTTTGGAGACGGAAGGGGAAAGCTCGGATGGCTATTTCTACCGGGCGACCATCTGGATCGATGCGAAGACCCGCCGCCCCCACCGGATGAGGCATGACCGGGAGCACCCGATCGGTCGCGCCCGCCGGCTCGACCGAACCGGCCCGATTCAGACACCAACCGGACACTGATCAGCCCGGGGCCGACCAGCGGCCTCCCCAGCCGTCGTAAAGGTCTTGAAGCAGTGTTTCCCACTGCTCGCGGGTCCGGGTCTTCGGGAACGGCTCCGGGCGGATCGGCTCTCCCGAGCTGTTGACTAGGTGGAACTGCCCCTGCTCGTCGAGCCGGGCGATCCTCGACGTCTTCCAGAGGTGCTGCGAATCCGGGTCGACCCTCACCCGGTCCCCGGGGGCATCCAGCCCCACGGAGCCCAGCGCAGACCGCACGGACGAGACGTCCGTCGAGCCGGCCGCCTGCACCGCCCCGGCCCAGAGGAAGACGCCGACATAGGCCGACTCGATCGGGTCGCTCGTCACCCGCTGCGGGCCGTAGCGGTCGCGGAATCGTTCGATGAAGGCGCGGTTCTCGGGCCGATCGACGCTCATGAAGTAGGTCCAGGCCGCGTAGTCGCCGGCCATCTCGTCGAGGCCGAGGCGGCGGATCTCCGGCTCGGCGATGCTGAACGAGACGGTCGGGATCTCCTGCGACGTGATCCCGGCGTTCCTCAGGTCGCGGAAGAAGGCGACGTTGCCGTCGCCGTTGATCGTGTTCAAAATCACGCTCGGCCGCTCGGCCTCGATCCGGTCGACGATCGCCACGAAGTCGACGCTCGTCAAGGGCTGGAACGCCTCGCCGACCAGCTCGCCGCCGAGCGCCTCGACCTGGTCCCGGATCACCGCGCCGGCGGCCCTGGGGAAGATGTAGTCGCTGCCGACGTGGAAGAACCGCCGCCCCAGCTCCACGAACGCCCACTTCACCGCGGGGATGATCTGCTGGTTCGGCGTCGCGCCCAGGTAGACGATGTTCGGCGACTCCTCCAGCCCCTCGTACTGGACCGGGTAGAACAGCAGGCTCCCCAGCCGCTCGACCACCGGCCGCACCGCCTTGCGGGCCGCCGAGGTCCAGCACCCGAAGATCGCCTCGACCCCCTCCTCCTCGATCAGGCGCCCGGCCTGCGTCGCGAAGACCTCCGGGCTCGACCGCCCGTCGGCCACCACCGGCTCGATCGGCCGGCCGAGCACCCCGCCCGCCGCGTTCAGCTCGTTGATCGCCAGCAAGGTGCCGTCGACCACCCCCGAGGCGCTGTCGGCCATCACCCCCGAGAGCGAGTGCAAGACCCCCACCCGGATCGGCGGCCCCGACGCCACCGCCGCCGGCCCCCCCGTCGCCGAATTGTCCCCCGCCCCCGGCATCCCCTCGTTCTTGCCCGTCGGCCCTCGGCCCGATCCCGATGAGCCGGACCAGAACCGATGCACGCCGAATCCGGCCGCCATCGCCAGGACGACCCCGGCCCCAACCGCCCCCCGGCGGGTCCACCGGCCCTTCGCGGCCGATTCCGTGGTCATCGTCGTTGTGATCGTCTGAGGGCCGCTCATCACCGGGCCGGCGCCCGATGGAGCCGGGCCGATCGCCTCGATCCCCGGCTCGGTCGGGCTGCTCGGCACGCGGAAGACCGACTCGGCGCTCAGGGTCGGCGGCAGCTCCGGGGCCGGCCGGGCATCGGCCAGCAGGGCGAGCAGATCCGACCGCATCGCCTCGGCTCCGGAGTAGCGATCGGCCGGGGCCTTGGCCATCGCCCTGGCGATGATCGCCGCGCAGCCCTCGGGCAGATCGGGCACGACCTCCCTCGGGTCGGGGGCCGGCCTGTAGCAGTGGGCGAACATCACCTTCGGGGCCGAGGTCGAGTCGGCATACGGCCCCCGGCCGGTGAGCAGGCCGTAATAGGTCGCCCCGAGCGAGTATAGGTCGGTCCTCGCGTCGATCGCCTCCGACTGGCATTGCTCGGGGCTCATGTACGCCGGGGTCCCCACGACCCGGCCGGTGCGGGTCAGGTGATGGGCCCCCAGGTCGTCGGCGAGCTTGGCCAGGCCGAAGTCGGTGATCTTGACCGCGCCGTCGCGGTTCAACAGCAGATTGGCGGGCTTGATGTCGCGGTGGATCAGGCCGGCCCGGTGCGCCGCCTCCAGGCCGAGGCAGGCCTGGGCGACCAGCGCCGTGGCCTCTCGCCAGGGCATCGGCCCGGCCTCCATCGCCTCGGCGAGGCTCCGGCCGTTGACCTGCTCCATCACCAGGAACGGCTTGCCCTCGTGCCGGCCGATCTCGAAGATCGCCACCACGTTCGGGTGGTGCAGCCGTGCCGCGGCCCGGGCCTCCTGCAGGAACCGATCGGCCGCGACGGGGTCGGTCGCCAGCCCTTCGGGCAGGAGCTTCACCGCCGTCGGCCGGCCGAGCTGCGTGTCCTCGGCGTCGTAGACGACCCCCATCCCGCCCCGGCCGAGCACGCCGACGATCCGGTGATTGCCCAGCGTCGTCCCCGCCGGCAAGTCCTGGGGCGCCCAGCCCGGCAACTCGCTGCCGACGGTCTCCTCCAGCGACCCGGACCCCGACCCCGCCCGGGGCAGCCGCCGGGTCGGGTCGTCCGGGTTCACGCTCTGCGAATCGCTCACGGTCGGGCCTCGATCGAGTGCCGGCAGGCCCGCTTGCCCGGTCGCCTTCGCATGCATCACCGGGCCGGGGACCTCGCCTGGAGGAAGTCTAGGCCCCATAATGGCCTGCACGCAATCGCTTTCCTGCCCGATTGTCCCCGCCCTCGGATTTTCTCGACGCGAGGCGGATCCCCCACCGCCCCGCGATCCGACGGCCGCGACGCCGCGCGAGGGGGGCCGAGTCCGGCTCGCAAGGTCGATGTGACCCGGCATCGACCCCATCAACGGCCCGGCGTGCCGCGGCCCGTCGCGGCCCGCCCGGCCCGGCGCCTCACGCCCTCGGGCCGGAGTCCGACCGGGCCGACGCCAGCGCGAGCAACGCATAGGCGGTCACGAGGTTCGGGTCCCCTTCCATCCAGCGATCGGCCGGGTTGACCCACTCGCCCCGGGGCCCCTGGCGATCGGCCAGGGCCGCGACCAGGTCGGCTCGCCAGTCGTGCTCCCGGCCTTCGGCGTCGGTCAGGGTCGGGTCGCCGAGCGCCGCCAGGGCCTTGGAGAAGGTCTGGTAGTAATAGAAGAGGCCCTGCTGGCCCATCCCCGGGTTCTCGTCGAGCGAGTAATTCTGACGGATGAACTCATACGCCGCCTTCACCCGCGGGTCGTCCATCGTCAGGCCGGCGTAGACCATGCTCTTGAGCCCGGCGTACGTCATGCTGGCATACGACCGCAGGCCGCCGCCGGGGGCGTCGCCGGCCTGGCTCTCGCCGCCGTTGGCCGGGGTGTAGATGAACCCGCCGTCGTTCACCTTGCCGGCGAACGGCTGGTCGTTGAACTCGCTGTCGAGGTTCTGCGACCGCGAGACGAACAGCAAGGCCTTCTGCAAGGCCGGGTCGTCCTCGGGCAGGCCCGTCTCCCGGAGCGCCTCGATCATGAACGACGTGTTCGACATGTCCGGCCGGCTCTTGCTGCCGTAGCCGGCCCCGCCGTAGAACGGGTCGGCCGGGGTTTTGCCTTCCCCCTCGTCCCACTGCAGGCCGATCAAGGCCGACTGCCCCCCGGCGATCGTCGCGTCGTAACGGTCGCCGGCCCCTTTCTTCTTCGCCTCGTTCAGCGCCATGATGCCGATGGCCGTCAGGTAGTTGGCGTGCGGCCCCTCGGCCTCCGATCCGTCCCGGCCGATCGTCTGCTCGATCAGCGCCAGCCCCTTCTCGACCGCCGGGTCGAACGGCGTGACCCCCGTCCGCAGCAGGGCCGTCACCACCAGGCCCGTGATCCCCGGGCTGATCTCCGACGACCATCCCCCCGCGTCTTCCTGCCGGCCCTTCAAAAAGGCCACCCCCCGGGCCGTCAGCGCCTCGCCGCTCGCCCCCCCCTGCCCCTGCCCCTGCTCCTGCCCGATTGCCGACGACCGGCCCCCGATCGCCCACAACCCGATCACCCCGGCTCCCGCCCCTTGGAGAAATCGCCGACGGTCTTGACTCTGGTGCAACACGATCTGCCTCCGGTGTAGTGACCGTTCCGGTCCGCTTCAACCAGCACGAGCCGAGCGGGACCTCCTCCGACGCTCGTCAACGCGTTCTCATTATAGCGACGGTCAACGCCATTGTGGCCCCTCGCCTCTCGACTCCTGGCAGAGGGACGCTACCCCCACCCTGCCCGATCTCCCTTGACCTATGCTTGCGGCAACCGGGGCCGCCGTCGTCCCCATCCGTCCCAAACGGGGAAGTGCAGCAATGGTCGCCCCAGAGACAGAGAGCAAGGTTCCCGGGGCCCGCCGCCGACGCCGGGCGGCCGTGTCCGATTTCTTCCAGCGCACGCTCGATTCGCTCCTCTCGCACGTGGCGGTGCTCCGGCGAGACGGCACCATCGTCGCCGTCAACGCCGCCTGGAACGCCTACGCCACCCGGAACGGCCTGGTCGAGAGCCGCTGCGGGCCCGGCGTCAACTACCTCGGGGTCTGCGACGGGGCCTCCGGCTCGTGCGCCGAGCAGGCCCAACTGATCGCCCGGGCCATCCGAGACGTCGGCGCCGGGCGCATCCCGGCCTTCCAGCTCGAATACCCCTGCCACTCGCCCGCGATCCTCCAGTGGTTCACGATCCGGATCACCCGGTTCGCGGTCGGCGCGCAGGTCTTCATCGTCGTCACGCACGACGACATCACCCAGCAGAAGCTCGCCGAGCTGAGGCTCCGGGAGGCCAATCGCCGGCTGGAGGCCCAGGCCACCACCGACGGCCTGACCGGCCTGGCCAATCGCCGCCACTTCGACGCCACGCTGGCCCTCGAATGGAGGCGGCACGCCCGGTCGGCGACGCCCCTCGCGCTCCTGCTGATCGACATCGACCACTTCAAATCATACAACGACTTCCACGGGCACCTCGCCGGCGATGACTGCCTCCGGGCCGTCGCCGACGTGCTCCGCGACGCGATCTGCCGGCCCGGCGACCTCGTCGCCCGCTACGGGGGCGAGGAATTCGCCGCCATCCTGCCCGAGACCGACCGCGACGGCGCCCACTCCCTGGCAATCAAGGCGGCCGACCGCCTCCGCCGCCAGGCCCTCCCCCACGCCGCCCCCGGCGCCGGGCCGATCATCACGCTCAGCATCGGCTCCGCCGCGGTCGTCCCCCCCGGCGACGACCCCCGCGACGACCCCAACCCCGCCGACCTCCTCATCGAGCAGGCCGACCGCGCCCTCTACGCCGCCAAGGCCGCCGGCCGCGACCGCGCGATCCGTGCCGATCTCCTCGACCCCCCCCCTCCCTCTCCCTGCCGCTAACCCCGCCTGTCCTCTCCCCCCCCTTCGCACTGACTCGGCTTCCATCCTCCCCCCTCTCCCCCGCCCCGGGGGAGAGGGCCGGGGTGGAGTGGGCCTCTGACGGGTCCCATCGCCCCGGCGAGCCGGCCTCATCCCGAATCGCCTTCGGGCGCCCGTCCTCGAATCCGCTCGCCGGCCGCCGCCGGTTCGCCCCCGAACCGGCGACGCCGATCGGGACGACCCGGCATCACTCCCCGGAGGACGAGAACACCCGCAACGCGTGGCTGGCGCTCCGGTTGTACCACGAGTCCTCGCGGAACGGGCGGAGGCGGACGCCGCACGGGATCAGCTCCCCGTTGCTGTCGCGCGTGTCCTCGCCGTGGCTGTCGAGCACCAGCGGCTCGCCGTCGGGCGACCGGCCGATCGGCCCGACCCAGAGCACGACGTGGCTGATCGACCCGGCCCGATTGCGGACGAACAGCAGGTCGCCCGTCCGAAGCGCCGCGAGCCGATCCCCATACGAACCCGGCAGCTCGACCCGCTCCAGCGGCGTCCGAGCCCTCCCCGGCCCCTCGGCGAACCGCAGGCCGGCCTGCCGCGTCACGTCGGTATTCAGCCGGATCCCGAACCCCTGGTTGTACACGAACCCGGTGAAGTTGCTGCAATCGACCCCCGGCCCGTTCGCGCCGGCGCAGGTCGACTTCCACCGCCAGCCGGGCGGCGGGTCCCAGTCGGGGATGTGGTGATGCTGATACGCGTACCCCTCGAACCGCAAGGCGACGGCGATCACCCGCTCCCTCAGCCGGTCGACCGGCCACCCCTCGACCCCCGGCGCCGGCGGATACGCCCTCGCCCTCGGTCCCCACGAGCCGAACCGCTCGAAGACCCCCCGCGAATACCACTCCGAGAACGGCACCGACCCCTCCCGCCTCGGGTCCCCCCGCTCGGTCCCCTCCAGGTCCGCCACCAGCCCCGCCGCCGGCACCGAGAACGCCACCCGATACGGCGACCGATACCCCTCTCCCTGCTCCTTCCCCACCTCGGGCACCCCGGCCCCACTCCCGACCATCCCGCCCGAGGCCACCATCCCCACGATCAGCAGCACGAGCAGCAGCACACCCTTCGGCATCCGTCTCATCGCGATTCCCCTTTCCGTCGACCGCCCCCCCTCCGAATCCGGGCGCCACGCCGCGCCTCCCCCACCCGACTCTAGTACCGGATCCCGTCTCAATCGGCGGGTTCACGGCGTTTCGCCGGGTGCCCCGGGTTCCGCGCCGCGGACCCCGGGCGGAGTTGCATGGACCTGCCGCCCCCCGGCCCGGGGTCCGCGGCGCGGAACCCGGGGCACCCGAATCCCACCGGGTTCGACGGGAAGCGGGAGTCGGCCGTCGCGTCTCTCGAAGACGCACCAATCCATCAGGTAAACTCCAGGGATCACGGGGGCCGAACCGCCGTGAGCGACCCCTTCCACCCCAGGCCGGAATCCCCAGGAGGCCGACCGCGATGCTGCTGATGGCCGTCGAGCAGGACGACCGGATCATCTGGGTCGTCGTCGAGCAGCACCGGCCCAAACGCCGCATCCGCAGCCGGATCGTGCTCCACCTCGGCCAGTATCGCGGGCGAGACGAGGCCGAGGCCGCCTTCCTCGATCGCCTGCAAACCAACCCCACGCTCCGCGCCGTCGCCGAGCGCTGGGCGGCGAACGCCGAGGACGTGCTCACCGACCGCAAGGCGCGGGCCCGCTTCCTCCTCCACGGCGTCGGCACCGGCGGGATCGCCCCCTTCGCCGACGACCTCCTGCTCCGGCGCGAGGAGCGGGAGCGGCAGGCCCGGGAGCGTGCCCGGGCCGCCTCCTGGCCCTCCGGGATCCCCTCCGTCGCCTTCGCCACCCTCGGCCTCCCGACCGCCGCCTCCCTCGCCGAGATCAAGGCCGCCTACCGCCGCCGCGCCCTCCTCCTCCACCCCGACCGGGGCGGCGACCCCGCCGCGATGGTCGCCCTGAACGCCGCCTACGAGGACGCGAGCTGGTACGCCGAGTGGCGCGGCTGATCCCGCATCGCCCCGAACCGTGCCGCCCCGTGCCCGACGAGTGGCCGGGGCCAGGCGTATCATGCCCCGGCTGAGTCAGGTTCCCGCCCTCGGGGCCAGGCGCATCGTGCCCCGTCCGGGTCCGGACGTGTGGCCGGGGCAAAGCGCAGCGTGCCCCGTCCGAGTCAGGCTCCCGACCCCGGGGCACGCTGCGCTTTGCCCCGGCCACACGTCGCGGGTCACGACGCCCGGATGCAGTCGTCGGTCACGAGCCGATCGGCGGGTGGCCCGGACACCGGCCACGGTGTCTGGGTGCCGCAGGCACACGAGGCGTCGGGCTCCGCCCGGCGTCGCTGCATGCGGCTTCGTCGTCCGGGTCAAAGCCGAGGCAACCGTCGGGCCGCATGAACGACCGCCACCACGTCAATCCGCTCGTCATCGACGATCCGATCAACGTGATCGCTCGGCGCCATCACCGAGGGAAGAAGGACGGGAGATCGCGTGCCCCGTGAAGGATACGGATGATCTCGATGCCATCGGCGGTCGGTCGGTAGAAGATGACGTAATTCCAGACGATAAAGTGACGCAGGTTCGGCGCGAACTCTTCGGCGGAAGCCCCCATCAAGGGATGGTTCCCGTAGCGCTCGCATGCTTCGTCAAGCATCTCGGCGAAGCGATCCGCGAGCTGCGAACCTTGCGTGTCCAGGAAATCAAAGATGCTCTCCAGGTCTTCCTGAGCCTGTCGAGTGCGGATGACCCGGGGCATCAGCCCAGGTCCTTGCCGTCCCGCCGACGGCGGCGAACCGTCGCGAGCGTGCCTCGAACATCCAGCGGCGCCACCTCGCCCCGGTCGGCCTGGTCGATGCCGATCTGGATCTCCTTGCGCAAGTCTTCACGCCTCATGTCACGGATCCGGTCCCTCTCCTCCAGCAGGCGAAGGGCCTCCCCCACCACCTCGCTCACCGACGGATACATCCCGCTCTCGACCTTGTCCTGGATGAGCTTCTCCAGCTCCGGCGTCAGGGAAACGTCCATCAAACCGGCTCCATGGGGATCGCGGTGGCCACCTCCCATCACGATACTCCTCGATGACGCACCCTGTCAAAGTTCGCCATCCCCCTGCCGCGGTGGCCTGAGGGTATCCCAGACACCGGCCCCGGTGTTTGCGCGGGTGGCCCGGACACCGGCCACGGTGTCCGGGTGCCGCAGGCAACGAGGCGTCGGTGTCCGCCCCGCGTCCTCATCGGCGAAGGCATCCCCCGCTCGCCGCTCGCAATCGAGGCGAGTCCCCCCTTCACCGGGTCGAGGCCGGCCGGGGGATGGGCATCCGGGGCGGCGCCGTGTCCCACATCAACCGCACCTCCTCGGGCGTCAGGCCGTACGCCTCGTTCACCAGGTCGTGCAACCGCTCCTCCAGCCGCAGCGCCTCGGCCGCCCGCTCCCGCGCCGGCTCGATCGTCCTCGCGTACTCCTCCCGCAACCCCTTCAGCCCCGCCGAGGTCAACCCCTTGCTCTTGCCCCGCAACTTCTGCACCTCGGTCACGAAGTCGTCGGAACTCAGGCCGATCGGGTTCTTCAGCTTCGTGCTGGGCGTGGCGATGTCGTACTGGACGCGGAGCCAGTCGAGCAGGTCACGATTGGACTCTTGAGACTCTGCCGAAATGGCCATGAGCTTGTCAACGCATTCACAAATCAAATCTTTTGATTTTTTTGCGAGCTTTGGGATCGGCAATTTTTCGACCAGATATGCAACCGGCGACAGCGCTTCATCCTTCATGTGAGGCAAATACCGCCAGTTATGCCACCACATCGTTGGGCTATTCAAGATGCCCAGGAGATAGCGGGCCTCAACAGGGATGAAGAATGTTTTGTTGTTACCAAGCATGCCGGTCGAATCGAACGAGTATGAAGGATGAAATTGAATTTCCTGATAGATGATTTTCGGCTTCTCAAAGTGATCCCAGTATGCACACGAACGCAATTCCCACCAATACCGCCCTTTGTCCTGCCGTTGGATGAGGGCCGGTTCAAACGGCTTGAGATGGGCGTAAATCCCCGGGTAGGTCTCCGCGAAGCATGCTTCCGCCTCGGCTCCCAGGTCGGCCCAGGGCCAGGGATGATCTCCGCTCGACTTCAGGGCGATCATCCAAAGCCCGGCCCATTCCGGATGCCACCGGGCGATGTCCTGGCCCCTCAAATACGGCCGAATCAATCCGGCCGATCCCGGGTCCTCGGCGAGAATTCGTTCCCTGGTCGATGAGTCGATCAAAAAGGCTTCGTTGTAACCCGTTTTGATTCCCATAAGCGGTTGGGCGTTGGCGACCTGAGAGAGAGATTGGCCCGCACCCTGAACTTTCGAGAGCAAATCATGGACAGCGATCGGTTCGAGTGACCAGGAGTCAGAACTAAATCGATCAAGCTCAACCGCGATTCGTTCCGTGATTATTTGATTGCTCAACTCGTCCAGCCGGACCGTTTCCCTCGGGATGATGCACACCCGCGCCGTTTCCGGCCGTGGTTCGTCATCCGGCTTCCTCACCACCAGGAAACACGGGAACACATCCGCATCCTTGAAAAACTGCTTCGCGTGCCCGAAGTCCACCACCGACTCGACCCACGTCTGTTCGGCGAAGAACGTCCGCAGCGGCTCCCCGTAACCGGCCTTCATCCACTTGTTCGTCACCACATAGGCGAGCCGGCCGCCGGGCCGGAGCAGGTTGGCGCCCAGCTCGTAGAAGTAGACGTACAGGTCCGCCATGCCGTGATACGCCCGGAACCGCCCCTTGAAGTGCTCCTTGAACGGCCCGAGCCGTTCCTGCCGCACGTACGGCGGGTTGCCGATCACCGCGTCGAACCCCCCGCCCTCCACAATCGCCGGGAACTCGGCCGTCCAGTCGAACGCGCGGGGGTCGAGCGCCGGGTCATCGACCACGCTGTTCCCCACCCGGACATTGTCCGACAAGTCGGTCAGGCGACGCCCCGGCCGGGCCGTCCGGATCCAGAGCGAGAGCCGGGCGATCTCGACCGACTCGGGCGACAGGTCCACCCCGTACAGGTTCCGCCGCAGGATCACGTCGGCCGATCGCGCCTTCCAATCCTCCCGGTCCCCCTTGCACTCGGGCGCGTCGGGATCGGCCCGGCGCAGGTCGTCGAGCAGCTCGCAACGCCTCCCCTCGAACCAGTCGTACGCGGCGATCAAAAACGCCCCCGACCCGCACGCCGGGTCGCACACCGTCAGCCCGTCCAGCCAGTCGAGCATCCCCCGGGCGTACGAGGCCAGCGCCCCGGCCGGCGGCTCGCCCGCCCCCTCCTCCTCCTCGCCCAGCCCGGCCGCCGCCATCCGATCGGCCCGAGCCGCCTCCCACGCCGGGTCGAGCGCGGCCGAGACGAGGTACTCGGTGATGAACGCATCGGTGTAGTACACCCCGTGCCGCTTCCGCTGCCCGTTCCGCTTGCGGCGCTCGGCCGCCAGCGCCTGCTCGTGCTGCTCAAGCCCCTCGTCCCTGATCGCCTCGATGTCCGTGATCGACCGCTCGAAGATCCGCCCCAGCACGTCGACGCTCACCTCGTCCCGGAAGTCGTAGCCGCCGATCGCCCGGAAGACATTCGCCCACGACTCGCTCAGCGCCAGGCCCCGGTCGTCCAGGATCGGGTCGGGCTTGAACAGGCTGCCGTTGTAGCCGGGGATCCCCATCCCCTCGTCACCGGTGTCGATCGCCCGGAAGAGGAACTGGAAGGCGTTCCAGGTGGTGATCCCCGGATACCGGGTCGCCGCGGTCTGCTCCAGTTGCCGGCGGTTGCGGATCAACCCCCGGTCCTCGGCGAAGGCGACGAACAGGACCCGGTCGAGCAGCTTCTGCGCGGCCGCGATCGCCGCGTCGAGGTCGTCCACCCCCTTGTCCCGCAACTCCCGGATCAACTCCACCCGCCTCTCGGCGTACTCGGCATAGAGCTTGTCGCTGACCTCCTCCTGCTCCTCGCTCGTCTCGCGCAGGAGCCGGGCGGCCAGCGGCTCGACCTCGCCCGACCCCAGCAGGCCGACCCGGCTGAACACCGCCCAGAACTCGGCGAACGCCTGGCGGTCGTCGAGGCCGGTGAGCATCACCCGGTGGACGTGCTTGCTCGTCTTCTCCCGGCTGTAGAGCCGGATCTCGGTGTAGTTCGACACGATCCCCCAGCGGGCCGACTCGGTCGCGTTCAGGTACCGCCAGAGCTGCTGCACGGGCGACTCCCTGCGCGAGCCTTTCGCGTCGAGGTCCGTCCCCGCCCCCTTGATCTCGACCAGGACGGTCGGCTCCCCCGCCACCTTGCCCGAGTCGTCCACGCCGAACCGGCCGATGGCCGCATCGACCGCCCCCTCCCCCGCGATCGGCCACTTCGGCTGGAGGCTCCACGACTGGTCGGCCGTCGGGTTCGTCACGTTCGTATAGCCGAGCGCCACCATCAGGCCGGAATAGAACTCGTGCTCGACCTGCGTCTCGGTCAGCTTGCCGATCCCCCCCGAGACCAATCGGTTGATCCAGTTCCGGAAGACCTCATGGGCGGCGTCTCGTTGCTCCCGGTTCACATCGCGCAGGCTCTCGGCCGCCTGGCGGACCAGCTTCGGCAAGAGCAAGACCCGGATGCCCGGCGGCAGGGGGCGGATCTCGGCCCCGGCCGCCTCGATCGGGAAGCCCTCCAACAACGGCGCCTCGGCCTTCTTCTTCGCCATCGCCCCAACGCTCCTGGCCGAACCGATCACTCTGCCACCGCGCACCCCTCCGGACACGGAGGTATACCATTGTTCCTGCCCCGGGGCCAGTTCCCCCCCGTCCCGCCCTTCTGGCCGCGCTTTCCCGGATTTGGTGACTGCCCCTGCCGATTTTCTCGATCTTATGGTCGTGGGGTCGGCCCCCGATCCCTCCTCCGGCCCGCCCTCGTCTTCGCCTCCGGCTCCTTCGTACTCTCGGCCATGATGCGCGCCCGCAATCACGCAATGATTTCCCTCCTTGCCCGGTCGGGGCCGTCTCTCGCCCCTCCCGACCCGGACGCCTCGCCGCGCCCTCGCCCCTCCTCCGACCCGAGCGAACCGCCCCACCCCTTCCGTCACGAAACGAACCCATTCGCGCCGGATCGCCCTCGCCGAACGAAGCCATTGCCTCCGCCTCCTCCCTCACCAGGCGAACCCGTCGGGACCAAGTCGCCCGCGCGAAACGAACCCATCGGGGCGGGATGGCCCGGGCGAATCGAACCCAATGGGGCCGGATGGCCCACGCGAAACGAACCCATTGCCCCGGCGCCCGCTTCCCGAAACGATCCGAGCGCCCTCGGCGCAACCCCTTTGCCCTCCAACATGATCGCCCCGTCCCCGCCGCCGATTCCGGGCGCACCATGCCCCCTCCCGACCGCGCACCAGGCCCCGCCCTCCCCTCCCGATCCCCTGCCCCCTCATCCGTGTTCCATCCGTGTTCGATCCGTGGCCAAAACCCCGTTGTCCCCCGCGCCAAACGAACCCAATGCCCCGGCGCCCGGTCCCCGAAACGATCCGGACGCCTTCGCCCTAACCTCTTTCCCCGCAAGCCAGATCGTCGGATTTCGGTTGCCGCATTCGGGCGCACCGGGCCGGTTTCCGACCCGCGCACCGGGGGCCGGTTTCCGCCCCGGCCGCTCGGGGTTGACCCTCGATCGGCCCGCTCCGGATAATCCGATGCCTGAGCCGTGGTCCTGGCCGTTGCCGCTCCCGCAGGCCGGACCGGTTGCCCCGGAGCTTGCACGCAGGAAAGGACTCGCCCGAGATGGAGGATCCCATCCCCCGGCAGACCCCCGCCGAGACCGACCCCCGGATCATCCTGGCCGCCGAGCGGACCCTGCTCTCCTGGATGAGGACCGGCCTGGCCCTGATGGGCTTCGGCTTCGTCGTCGCCCGGTTCGGCTGGTTCCTCCGCGAGATGGCCAACCTCGGCGGCGAACTCGCCCCCGACCCGAGCGGCTCGCGGGCCTCGCTCTGGATGGGGACCATCCTGGTCGCGCTGGGCATCTGGGTGCTGGTCGGATCGACCCTCCGCTACCGCCACTACCTCCGCGCCCTGCATCGCGGCGACCTGAAGCTGCCCGGCGCGGGCATGGGGACCGCCGTCGCCCTCGTCCTCGCCCTGCTCGGCCTGGTCATGCTCGCCTCGTTCGTCAGCATGGGCCTGCTCGGCGATCCGATCGTCCCGAACCCGAACTGACATCCCAACTTACCCATTTTGAGTCCGCCGAGCCGTCACCCCGCGCTTGGGCTTGCGTCGCCGAGCCAAATGCGGAATGATGCCGGGGTTACGCCCCGAGGGCTCCCGTCCGACCGCCGGCCGCCCTCGACCACCGATCGACCGACCGACACCAACCAGGCATCCATCCCCACGGACGGCGCCGGCCCCGCGACCACGGCCCGGCCGCTCCGCGAGACGAGCAAGGAGGCGAGCGGGCTCATGCGATACCCCTTCGGATTCACCCTGGCCCAGGCCAAGCACCGCAGCCGCATGGAACGCGCCGGGGTCGACCGCTACCCGACCGTCCTGATGCTCGAACCGCTCTACACCTGCAACCTCTCCTGCATCGGCTGCTCGACCGAACGCTACACCGGCAAGCTGAAGGACCGCATGACCGTCGAGCAGTGCCTCAAGGCCGTCGACGACTGCGGCGCCCCGATCGTCAACATCTGCGGCGGCGAGCCGACCCTCTACCCCGAGCTGAAAGAGCTGATCGACGAGCTGATCGCCCGCAAGAAGTACATCATCATCTGCACCAACGCCCTCCGCCTGCACGACAAGTTCTACGGCGTCATCCCGCCCAGCGACCACCTGTTCCTGATGATCCACCTCGACGGCATGCGCGAGACCCACGATTACATCACCAAGCGCGCCGGCGTCTTCGACACCGCCATCGACGCCATCCGACAGGGCAAGGATCTGGGGTATACGCTTTACTTGAACACCACCGTCTACAAGCAGACCGACGTGGCCGAGGTCGAGCAGCTCTGCAAGCTCGTCGACGAGCTGAAGGCCAAGGGGATCTTGATCTCCCCCGGTTACGAATACGAGAGCGTCGACGCCGACGTCTTTTTGACGAAAGAGCAGATTCACGAGAAGTTCCAGGCCATCCGCGCGTTCTCGAAGAAATACAAGGTGAGCGCCACGCCCGCCTTCCTCGAATTCGCCGCCGGCCTCCGCGAACTGCCCTGTGCCCCCTGGTCGACCGTCAACTACACCCCCAAAGGCTGGAAAGCCCCCTGCTACCTGATCGAAGGCGAAGGCTACTACCCCGACTGGTCCGAATTCTGGCAAACCACCGACTGGGCCTACTGGGAGAGCCGCCAGGATCGCCGCTGCCAGAACTGCAAGATGCACTCCGGCTTCGAGCACAGCGCCGTGACCGAGGCCATGAAGACCATCAAGGGGACCGTCCAGCTCGCCGCCTGGTCCCTCGGCGGCTGAGTCTGCAGATTGAATGTGGATGTGTTGATGCGATTTCGGGGCCCCGGACGCCGCTCAGTTCCGCAGGCCCCGCTCGCGGAGCAAGGTGTCGACCCACTCGGCGTCGGCCCTGGTGAGGGGGGGGACCGGGTCCTTCCCGTAGTCGATCCGGCGGGCATAGGCCCCGAGGTCGTAGCAGCGGTCGAGCATCGGCTGCAGGTCGAGCACCAGGTCGGGGTCGTCGCCCAGCAAGGGGACGGCGACCCGGGGGAGCCGATCACGGATCGTCCTGGCCCAGACCTCGAACCGAATCCGCCGGGTGGCCCGGTTCAGGCTCACCAGGTAGTCGTAGATCCCCCGTCGGGCCAGCGCATCCCGGGGGGCCGCCACGGTATGCTGGCCCGACCGCAGCAGGTCGATCTCGATCAGGTGGGCCGGGCTCCTCAGGACCTCGTCCTGCTTGGCCAGGTACGCCTCGCGGCCGGTCGTCCCGCTCGCCTTGTTCGACGGGCTGAGCAGCTCGATCACCGTCACGACCCGATCCGGATCCCTGGCCGGCAGGATCTCGACGAACCCCTCCCGGATCGGCTCCGACGGCGTTTCCAGCACCCACGGTTCGTCCAGGACCGCGACCCCGGCCTCCGCCGACGCCCCCGGGTTGCCCCAGCCCCTGCCCCCCGGCGATGATCGTTCGTGGATCGCCGCGTCCGGGATGATCGACCGATTCGGCTCGTCGATGTACAGCCGCTCATTCAAGTTGGCCACGTACCGCTCCGGCAGCAGCTCGTTGAGCGTCCCCCAGACGAACGTCATGAACGCCTGATGGACCCCCGGCCAGAGGGCCTTCTCTTCCAGGTACGGGTCCATTCCAGGAAACGGGCCAGGCATCAGGCGATCCTCCGGTTCGAATCCCCGGGCGGTGCGCGACCTCGGCCACCCACCCCTCGTCCATTCTACCCAAACGATCGGTGAACGCGATGTGCGGCATCTGCGGAGCAGCCTGGACGACCTCGGGAGCCGGGCCGACGGATGGGCAGCTCGGCGCGATGATCGCCCGCCTCGAACACCGGGGTCCGGACGACCTGGGGACCTTCCGCGACGCTCACGCCGCCCTCGGGTTCCGCCGCCTCTCGATCCTCGACCTGCCCGGCGGCCGCCAGCCGATGGGCAACGAGGACGGCACGATCCATGTCGCGTTCAATGGAGAGATCTACAACTTCCCCGAGCTTCGCAACCGCCTCGAAGCTCGCGGCCACACCCTCCGATCGGCAGGCGACACCGAGGTCATCAGCCACCTCTACGAGGACGAGGGCCCCGGCTTCCCCCGATTGCTCCGCGGCATGTTCGCCATCGCCGTCTGGGACGCCCCCCGCCGGCGGCTCGTCCTGGCCCGCGACCGCCTCGGCCAGAAACCGCTCGTCTACCGGGTCCAGGCCGACCGCATCCTCTTCGCCAGCGAGCTGAAGGCCCTGCTCACCCTGCCCGAGGCGGACCTGCCGCGTCGGGTCGACCCGCTCGCGCTCGATCGTTATCTGACCTATGGATACGTCCCGCATCCCCGGACGATCCTCGAAGGAGTGTATAAGCTTCCTCCGGCCCACACGCTCGTCTGGCACGACGGTCACCTGAGCTTGCAACGCTACTGGGAACCCGACTGGGACCGCGAGATCGAGCGGCCCGTCGAGCAGGATGTCGAAGACCTCCGCGCCACCCTCTCCGACGCCGTCCGCGAGCAGATGGCCGCCGACGTGCCCCTCGGCGCCTTCCTCTCCGGCGGGATCGACTCGACGATCATCGTCGGACTCATGCAGCAGCACGCACGACATCGCGTGAAGACGTTCTCCATCGGCTTTGATGATCCTGCGTTTGACGAATCGTCGTATGCCCGGATGGCCGCCGAGTTCCTGGGGACCGAGCACCACGCCTTCCTCGTCAAGCCGGAGGCCTGGGAGACCCTGCCGGGGCTGGCCTGGCACTTCGACGAGCCGTTCGCCGACAGCTCGGCCCTGCCCACCTGGCACGTCTCGCGGATGACCCGCGAGCATGTGACCGTCGCCCTGACCGGGGACGCTGGCGACGAGCTGTTCGGCGGTTACGACCGCTACCGGGGAATCGCCCTGGCCGAGTTCGTGGCCAAGCTTCCCGGCGGGATCGGCCCGTGGCTCGGCGGCCCGGTCGCCCGGGCTTTGCCGGCCTCGGCCCGGGCCAAGACGAGGCTCCGGGCCGCGAAACGCTGGCTCGAGGCCGTCGGCCTCTCCCGGACCGATCGCTATCTGCGTTGGATGACCAGTTTCGACGAGGAGACGCGGGCCGGCCTCTACGCCGATGCGTTTCTCGACGAACTCTCCCAGGCCGCCGCGCGAGAGCCGGACGAGGCCGACCCCGCCCTCGTGCTCGACCGGGCGCTCGGCGTCGCCTCGGGGCGCGACCCGGTCACGCAGGCCATGGTCGCGGACTTGCTCACGTACTTGCCCGGCGACCTGCTGACGAAGGTGGACATGGCCAGCATGGCCCACGGCCTCGAATGCCGGGGGCCGTTCCTCGATCACCGGGTCGTCGAGCTGGCCCTGGCCATGCCGCTCGACCGCAAGCTCCGGCTCCGCAGGGGGCGATCGAAGGTCATCCTCAAGCGGGCGTTCGCCGACCTGATCCCGCCGCCGATCCGGACCCGATCCAAGATGGGATTCGGCGTGCCGATCGACCGCTGGTTCCGCGGCGACCTCCGCGACGAACTCCGCGCGGTCCTGCTCGACCCGGTCAGCCTCGGCCGCGGCCTCTTCCGCCCCGAGGCCGTCGAGCGGATGATCGCCGAGCATGCCGAGGGCCGACGCGACCACGCCTACCGCCTCTGGGCCCTGCTCATGCTCGAACTCTGGTTCCGGCACCATCTCGACCCCTCGCCGGGAGGCCGGAACGGCCCCATCCCTCTGGGAACATTGGTCCGAAGTTGAGCATTTGAAAGCATTCTGTCATTTGAAGAAAAAAGGAATCATTCGTCATGCCTGCCTCCGTCGCGATTCCCTGGGGAGACGGGCCGCCCCTGGACCTGAGCCTCCCGGACGGCTGGCCCGATCCGGACGTGATGGAGCCGGCGCTCGACGGGCCGATCGCCGAGTATCGGGCCGCCCTGACCGCAGCCCTGGACCACCCCCTCGGGGGCCTATCCCCCATCGAGGCGATGGTGACGCCGGGATCGACCGTCGCGATCGTGGTCGATGACCCCTCGCGCTGGACTCCAGTGCGGGAAGCCTTGCCGGTCGTCCTGGGGCGCCTGAAGTCGCGGGGGGTTCTGGATCGGGACATCAGCATCAGTATCGGGGTCGGCCGGCATCACGCGGTCGACGCCGAGGCCATGGCTCGGCGGGTCGGGGAGGAGGTGGCCGCCTCGTACCGTTGTTTCAGCCCGCCGGTCGATGACCTGGCGCAGTACGAGGATCGCGGGACCTCGGCCGACGGCATCCCGGTCCGGGTCTTCCGGCCGGTGGCGCAGGCGGATCTGCGAATCCTCATCGGTTCTGTCCTGCCGCACCTCCAGGCCGGGTTCGGGGGGGGATACAAGCTGATCTTCCCGGGGACGAGCCATCGCTCGACGCTGGGGGCGATCCACCGGGTCGGCCTGGGGGGGGACGCCGGGGCCCTGCTCGGCTCGACGGCCGATGCCAACCCCATGCGCCGGGCGATCCGGGGGGCGGCGGGCTTGCTCGGGCCGTGCGTGTCGATCAGCCACGTGCTCGGGCCGCCGGGCCAGGTCTTCCGGGTGGCGAGCGGGCATCCCGACGCCGTGCAGGACGAACTCGCCGCCGAGGTCGCGAGGCGCTACCGGGCCCCCGACGCCGAACTCGCCGACGTGGTGATCGCCGGCAACGCCCCCTGGCCGGGCGACCCGATGCAGAGCTTCAAGGTGTTGCTCAACCACCGATCCGCCTGCCGGAGCGGCGGGGCGCTCGTCGGCCTCTTCTGGACCGACCCGGGTGAGATCGACCGCTCGTTCCCGATGCCCGCCATGCGGGCCATCGCCGCGACGGGGGCGCCCGGCGGGGTCGTCATGCGTCGCGGCCTGGCGATGGCCGACCGCGTGGCCGCGGCCTCGGGCAGCGCCGCCTCGTTCATGGTCCGATGGGCCCGGGAGCTGGTCGTCGACCGAGAGGTCCTGGTGTATGCCCCCCCCTTGCGCGACCGGATCGGCCCCCGGCTCGGGCCGATCCGACTCTACTCCGACCTGGCGGAACTGCGGCAACGCCTGGCGTTGCTCGCCGGGTCGGCCGGGGAGTCATCACCCCGCGTTCGAATCTTCCCGAGCGGCGGACTGACCTACTGCCCGGCATCGTCGGTCGCCGTCCGTCGCGGGGCCGGCCAGGAACACAGGGAAAATCGCAGATAAACTCGCTTGTTTTTTCGAAAAACCTGTGCGATGCTCGATGTTCGAAATCGCTCGGCATCGGTGCGGGGCGATTCGGATCAGCGGGAGGAACACCCATGCGAGTCCCGAATCGACGATGGCTCCGGCTGGCCTCGGTCGCCCTGGCGGGCGGCGTGGCCATCGGCTGCGGGTCGGGGAAGCCGCCGGTCGAGACCTCGACGACCGAGGCGACGGTCACCGGCACGATCACGATCCACGGCAAGGCGCCCAAGCAAGGGCGGATCGTCTTCGACGCGTCCAATCATCTGAGGAAGGACGCGCCGCAACGCGACGCGCCGATCGGTCCGGACGGCTCCTACACGATCACGACGCTGATCGGCGGCAACCGCATCCGGGTCGAGTCGCCCGAGACGATGAGCGATCGCGAGCTTTCCGACACCGAGGATTATCTCGAGGTCCAGCCCGGCGAGAACCGGAAGGACATCAGCCTGCCGATGTGAACACGGCCCGCCGCCCTCCCGGCCGTTGCCGGGAGGGCGGCGGGGCGATTCGAGCCGACGCCGATCCGAACCGTGGCGGTACGCCGAGATCGGATCGGCCTCGGGTCCGATCAGAACTGGTCGGCGGAGACGACCTCGCCGCCGTTGCGGGTGCCGATGGCCCACCAGACCTCGATGTTGACCGTGTTCTTGACGGCGCGGACCGTGCCGTCGCCGAAGAGGACGTTGACGATGCCCGGGTGGCGGCTGCTGGCGGTCTGGGCGCCGTTGCCGTTGTTGCCGCCGGCGTCGGTGCATGACCAGGTGTTCGGCGCCATCACGTGGTTGTATCGGCTGGACTGCGGGTTGCCCATGTGCCAGTGCGATCCGACCGGCCGGCCGCTGCCCAGCGTGATGCCGGGAAGCCTCGGGTCGGACGCCCGGCAGAGTTCCCAGTAGGGGCCGGGCACGTCCATCCGATCGGCGCTGGCGACCCGGGCGATCGTGGCCGTCGGGGTGGTGGAGTCGATCATCTGATTGTTCCCGGTGCCGATGCCCATCACGCGCTCGCTGTGGAACGCGGTGTTGCTGGTGCCGTCGCGGATGTCGGCCATGCGGATGACCTTCATCTCGGGGACCGCGCCGAAGGGGCCGTTGGGCCGGGCGGTGTTCCAGGAGTAGAGGACGGGGGTCGAGCCGGCATTCGCGTGGTAGCTGTTGGGGCCGGCGGGCCAGGTCAGCCGGCTCTCGTCCGACGGGCAGAGCACGGTGTTGAGCCGCGTGAAGGTCGCCGTCGTGTTGGCGGGGTGGCCGGTGCAGCCCCAGCTCCAGGTGAAGTTGATGGCGTTGAAGACCTGCACCTGCTCCATGTAGGGGAGCATGAACGTGATGTGGTTCCAGTCGTTGCAGCCGAGCGGCCCCTGGCCCCACGGGAAGGCGCCGACGGTGTCGTGGTAGTTGTGTAGGGCGATCCCGATTTGCTTGAGGTTGTTGACGCACTGGGCGCGGCGGGCCGCCTCCCGGGCACTCTGGACCGCCGGCAGCAGCAGGGCGATCAGGACGCCGATGATCGCGATGACGACGAGCAATTCGATCAAGGTGAAGCCGGATCGATGACGTGACAGGCGCATGGAAACCTCGTGATTCGACGAAGAGACGAGATCATGATGCACGGAAGCGCGAATCCGCCGAGCGCACCGCCCCCTCTCCCGGATCGGGAGCCGAACGTTCCCGGGCCCGGGAAGGGCGTGGGGCGATCGTCTCCCTCGCGGGTTCAGGGTCCCGGAGGGTACGGAATCGGATCGCGGGCCGGGCCAACTTCGGGCCCAGGACGCTGAAACGCACGAATCCCGACAGCATTCCCGGCCGATGGGTCAAGAACTTGACGGATCGGCCGATCAAAGTGATGCGAAGTCTGCAATGGAGGAGTATGATCGGTGGCTCATGTGAACGCAACGGGAAAGTCGGAAAAATATGCCATCTCAGGCCGATTTTCCCGAATTCAGGATCCCCTTGGCGCCCCGATGGCGTCAAATGCGGGGATTGGGTGGGATTTCGTCATGGGAGTTCGATCGCATGATGACTCAAGGACGCGAAGGTTTCGGGGGGGGCCGGCCGCGATGGTTCGCCAGGAGCCTCGCCGGTACGCTGCTCTTGCTGCCGATACTGCCAGGATGCGTGCCGTCGGATCCGACCTCGAAGGGGATCGGGGGGTTGTCGACCGGCAATCCCGAGTCGAGGAGGGAGGCCGCCGCCTCGATGGGCACCTGGGACGATCCGAGCGAGGCGGCGAGGGCCGTTGGGCCGCTGACCGCGGCGCTGGCCGGTGACGAGGATGCGGGGGTCCGCGCCGCGTCGGCCCGGTCGCTCGGGCAGTTGATCCGGCGGCACGGACTGACCTTCGACGAGGAAACCGTCGGGGCCCTGGCCGAGGGCATGAGCGACCCGGATCCGGAGGTCCGGCACGCCTCGGCCGTGGCCATGTTCGGGATCGGGGAGCGTCCGGAGGGGATCGCCTCGGCCCTCGTCGCCGCCCTGCGAAGCGGGAGCATGTCGGTCCGCGACGACGCCGACGTGGCGCTGTCGGAGCTTCCGATCGACGGTCCCGAGCATCTCGATGCGATGCTCGATGGGCTCGACGACGACGCGGAGGTCGTCCGGCGAGCCTCGCGGATGGGCCTGACCATGGCGCCGCTGGAGCTCGATCCCGAATCCGGGGCCGAGGCGGTGGCCGGGGCAATGGACCGGGACGACGATGCCGAGGATCGCGCCCTGCTGGCCATGGTGCTCGGCCGGTTCCCGACCGCGACCTCGGCGGCACGCGACCGGCTGATCGCGGCCCTCTCGGACGCCCCGGAGGTCGAGGTCCGGGTCGCCGCCGCGACGGCGCTGCGTCCCTTCGCCGCCGACGACCCGGGAGCCGCCGAGGCCCTCCGGGCCGCGACGGCCGAGGACGACGCGGAGGAGGTCCGCGTCGCGTCGGCCGCGGCGCTGGCCGACCCGTCCCGATCGGCCGAGGAGGCGGGCCGGGCCCTGATCGACGCGATCAGGGAAGGCGTTTCCGACGAGGACGCGGGCGCCGAGCTGGCCGGGGCGATCGAGGCGGGTGCGGCCGAGGGGGCAACCCTCCTGGTCGAGAGGCTCTCATCCGACGATCCCAGGCTTCGGGCCTTCGCGGCCCGGGGGCTCGGCGTCGTCTCGCCGAGGACCGACGGCGCCCGGGAGGTGATCGCGGCCCTGATCGACGCGCTCGACGACCCCGAAGCCGAGGTCCGCATCGCCTCGGCCGACGCCCTGAGCCGGTTCGGCCCGGCGGCGGTGTCGGCCTCGTCGGCCCTGGCCCGGCTGGCGGAGGACGATCCCGACTCCCGCGTCTCGGCTCACGCCGCCGCGGCGGTGCCGGTCGTCGACCCGCCGCCGACCCGATGAACGGACCGGGCCGGGGATGCCCCTCGGCTCCCCGGCTCCGTTGATCGCGATGCGGGCAGGGGTGCCGGCCCCTGTTGAGCCTTGCCGAGCCCGGCCCTCGGCCCGTCCCGTTCAGAAGATCGAAGACGCGGCCGGAGAGGGGATGCATGGGCACGCCGCGATTCCTTCGACCCTCGCCGGTGTCCCATCCAAGACGGAAAAGGACGATCCTGCGATCGGTGCGTCGGGAACGGCCCCGAAGGTCGCGATTGACAGGATGCGGCATGTTGCCTAGAGTCCGCCATCGCGAGACGCCAAAGGGGGATGGACCGGGCGTCTCGGGCGGAGTGGATGGGCTGATCCGTCCGCCGTTTGCCAGAGACACCGAGCGGAAAGGACTCCGCCGATGGACCGCAACCTGTGGGCCCTGGCCTGTTCCACAATCGCCGCGCTGACGATGGCCGTCGGCTGTTCCCTGATCAAGCCGCCGGCCGAGGCGGAGCGCTCGGGCGTGTCGCTCGGCGGCATGGGCAACGACCAACTGGTCGACCTGCTCGCCCCCCGTCGGATCGCCTTGAAGGTGATGATCGCCACCCGGCCGATCGACGACCCGGAGCTGCGCGAGATCGTCTGGACGGCCGCCGACGAGCACGTCCTGCCCCCCGAGCAGCGGCAGCGGCTCGAGGCCAACGGCCTGCGGGTGGCGGTGGTCGACACCGTCTTCCCGCCCGAGGTCGAGGAGCTGCTCAGCCCCGAGGCCCCGGTCGGCCAGCGGATCGACCCGACCATCGTCGCCGTGCCCGACGGGCACGCCACGCCGATCATGCTCGGGCCGGACGAGGCGGCCGCGCACAAGACGCTCTTCCTGAGCCTCGGCGGCGGCGCGGTCGGTCGGGACTATGAGCATGTCCGGGGGGCCGTGCGGGTCTCGGCCTCGCAGGCCGACGGCGGCATGGCGATGCGGGTGGTGCCGGAGATCCACCACGGCTCGGACCAGCTCCGCTACGCCCCGGCCGAGAACGTCGGCCCGTTCGAGCCCGAGCAGTTCGTGATGCGGGAGGGGAAGCTCGAAGAGAGCTTCCGCGACCTGACGGCGCGGCTCACGCTGGGGCCGGAGCAGGTGCTCATCCTCGGCTGCTGGCCCGATCGGCCGGGGAGCCTCGGGCACTTCCTCTTCACCAAGGCCGAGCCCAAGAGCGACCGCCTCCTGCAGACGGTCGTCTTCATCTGGGCGACCCCGACCGGGGCGACCGAGATCCCGTGGGTCGAGCCGGTCACCCCGCCCAGCAGCCTCCTCCGCGTCGACCCGAGCGAGCTGGGCGTCGGCCCGGAGGCGTCCGGAGGGCCGGAAGGCCGGCAGTGACCGGCGCCCGGGCCTCGGCTCGGTTCGGCTCGCCCGAACGGCCCGGCCCGGCCCTCCCCGTTCCAGAAATCCCCGCGGCGCGGCACTCGGGTTGCGAACCGGAAGACCAGGGAGCGCATCGAAATGGAATGGACGCCGACCCCGACCGGGGATGACGATGCGAGGATCGGGCCGGCCCGGCGCTGGCGGTCGCACGCCGGCCACGGCCCCTCCTTCGGGCCGCATCGCCTGTCGGCGGGCCGAGGGAGCGGCTCGGCCTCGGCCTCGGCCTCTCCCCCGTTCCCGAGATTCGCCCCGATGGACGACGACACCGACGACAACCGCCCGACCCCCGTGCCGGGGCCCGCCGCCGACTTCCCGGTCCGAACTTCCTCGAACCGCCTGGTCGAGCTCGACGGCGCCGACGGGGAAGGGGGCGGGCAGATCCTGCGGACCGCATTGACCCTGGCGATGCTCACCGGCCGGCCGTTCCGGATCTCCCGGATCCGGGCCAACCGCGACCGCCCGGGCTTGCGCCCGCAGCACCGATCGGCCGTGATGGCCGCCGCGAGGCTCTCGGGGGCGACCGTCCAGGGGGCGACCGTCGGTTCGCAGGCCCTGACCTTCCGCCCGAGGCCGTTCGAGCCGACCGACCTGGACATCGACATCGGCACGGCCGGGTCGACCGGCCTCGTCCTGCAGACCCTCGCGCTGCCGATCGCCCTGCGGGCCGGGCACGGGGTCCGGGTGTCGTTGACCGGCGGCACGTTCAACACGAAGGCGCCGTCCTATCCGTTCCTCGACCGGACCTGGCGCGCCTACCTGGATCGGATGGGGCTCCCGCTGGCCCTGGCGATGCCCGAGGCGGGGTTCTACCCCCAGGGGGGCGGTCGGCTCGACGCCTGGATCGAGCCGGGCAGGCCCCGGCCGTGGGTCGCCGAGCGTCGAGGAGCCCTCACGCGGATCTCGGGCGTCGCCGGCACCTGCAAGCTGGACCGGCGCCAGGTGGCCGAGCGGATGCGCGACCGCGCCGTCGCCCTGCTGGGCGAGGCGGGGATCGATGCCGAGGTCGCCATCGACCTGGCCCAGTGGCCCGGCCCGTCCCCGGGGGCGGCCATCGCGTTGGTGCTCGAGCACGACGGCGAGGCCCCGCCGAGCACGTTCGTCGGCCTCGGGGCCCGCGGGAAACCGGCCGAGGAGGTGGCCGCCGAGGCCGTGGCCGAGCTGCTCGACCACCTGCACGCGCCGGGCCTGGGGGCGGTGGACCCCCATAGCGCCGATCAACTCGTGTTGCCGCTCGCCCTGGCCGAGGGGCGGAGCCTCTTCACCGTCTCTCGCGTCACCGAGCATCTGCGGACCAACATCCGCACGATCGCCGCGTTCCTCGATCGCCGGATCGTCCTGGAGGAGCCGGACGACGGCCCCGGCCGGGTGATCGTCGGCTGATCGAGAGGGCGGGCCGGGACCGGATCGGCCCGACTCGGGGGCGTCGCGGCGCGTCTCGTCGCGGTACGCCCCCGTCATCTCGCAGGCGGCGCCTCCCGAGGTCGTGACCGATGCGATCGTCGTGGCCGTCAGAAGGGCAGGCCGATGCGGCGGAGCAAGGCCCGGAGCTGGTAACTGGAGGTCTGGGCCTCGGCGAGCTGGGCGTCGAGCGTCTTGATCCGCTCCTGGGCCGAGGTCAGCTCCTCGCGGAGCCTGCTGCGGGCCTCGGCGAGGTCGGCGATCTCGCTGCGGAGTGACTCGGATCGGCCGTTCTCGGCTTCGAGGGCGCGGGCGGCCTCGGCCAGGGCGTGCTCGTGAGAGCTCGCGGCCTGCTCGGCGTCTTGCTGGGCCCGGGCCAGTTTCCGCTGCGTGGCCTCGCGATCGGCGGCGATCGCGTCGCGGTCCGATTGGAGCGTGCGCAACTGGTCGGCCAGGGAGTCGCGGTCGGATTGAACCGTGTGTAATTGTTTGGTGAGTCGGTCGCGGTCGGATTGAAGGGCCTCACGCTGCTTGGCGAGGGCGTCGCGGTCGGATTGGAGGGCCTCGAAGCGATCGGCGAGGGAATCGAGCTCGGATTGACGCTGCGAGAGCTGGTCGCTGATCGCCTGGTGGTCCGATTGGAGCTGTTCGAGCTGCGAGGCAAGAGCGTTGCCGCGATCGGCGGCCGAGGCGCCGGAGCGGAGGGCGTCGTCCCGTTCGACGGTCAGGCGATCGATGGCGGTCGAGGCCTGGTCCCGGGCCTCGGCGAGCTGACGGTGCAGGTCCTCGACCGACGCCTCAGCCTGCCGGAGTCGATCGTTGACGGTGGCAAGCTCGGTCCGCAGGGCGTTGCGCTCGCGATCGGCCGTTTCGGCCTCGGCCTGGGCGGCGTCTCGTTCGGCCGTTCGCTCGGCCAGTCGACGATCGGCCTCGGCCCGGGCGGCTTCGAGGTCGGAGGTCAGGCGAGCCCGATCGGCCTCGGCCTCGGATCGGGTCGAGGCGAGCGCTTCGCTCAGGCGAGCTTGTTCGGCCTCGGCCCCGGATCGCAGGGCGTCCAGGGCGTCGGCGGCCCGGCCGGCCTCGGCCCGAAGGTGTTCGGCCTGTTCGAGCAGGGTGTCTCGCTCGGCCCGCAGGGCGTCGCGATCGCTCAGCAGGGCGTCGCGCTCGGCGGCGATCGCGTCGCGGTCGGCGGCCAGGCGGTCGCGAAGCTGATCGGCTTCCTGTTGTCGCGCGTCGTGATCGGTGGCGAGGCGATCGCGATCGGATTCGAGGCCGGCGCGAAGCTCGTCGAGGGCGCGATCGTGCCGGGCGATCAGGGCGTCGCGCTCGGCGGCGCGCTCGGCCTCGACCGCGTCGAGCCGCGATTGCAGGGCGTCGCGCTCGGCGACCAGGGCGTCACGCTCGGCGATCAAGGCGTCCTGGTTCGGGGCGGACGCGGCGGGATTCGCCTGGGAAGACGCGGTGTGGTTGCCGTCGCCTTCGGGGGCAAGCCGCTCGTGATCCGAGGGGGCGTCGGCCTGAGGGGCGGGAGTGGGGGGATCCTCGGCCAGCGTGAGGCTCGCGTCGCAGTACTTGCATTGGGCCCGCCGGCCGAGGTGCTCGCGATGGACCCGGAGGACTCGGGCACACCCGGGGCAGGTCACGTGGGCTTTGGTGGTCGTCGACATTTGGCTCTGGCCCTTCGATCCGACTCGAATCGGGCCAGTCCCTGCCCTTTTGATTCTCTTAATTGAGCGAATCACACCCGGTCGGCGCGTCCGCGCCCCTCGATCGGACCCGGGGGGACCGGGTCCGATCGGGCGACGGCCCGGGACTCGCCCGCGCCGGGGCGTCGCGGTCGCGAAGCAAACGGGGGAATCGACCTCGTTGGGGGACGGCGGCCCGCGAGGCGCGTCCCGGAGGAGACGCGCGGTCGTTGTGTAGCCTAACCCGCCGGCCCGGGGCTGTCAAAACGCCGGCGAGGGGCGTGCCCGGATCGGGCAGAAGGGGGCGATGACGGGCCCGAGCCTCAACGGCCCTCCCGGGGGTCGTTCGGCGCGTCGGCGGCCGAGGAGCGAGGGCGAGGGCCGACCGGGGGCACGGGGACCCGCACCAGGTGGCCGTCGACGTCCTGGGCCTTGCGGTACATCAGGTGATTCTGATGCCGCTGGCCCGCCCGCCGCTCCCGCTCCTCGCGCCAGGCGGTCATCCGGGCCATCAGGTCGGGCTCGGAGCCCAGGGGTTCCTCGATCGCCCGGGCCTCGGCGAAGGTCTGATGGGGGACGGGGAGGAGCTGGCCGACGGCGTCTCCCCGGGCGAAGGTGACCTCTCCCGGCTCGATGAGCTTCCAGTTGAGGGTGAAGGTGTAGGGGAGCCACCACGTCTCGATGATCCCTTCCAGCGGCACGCAATTGCGCCTCCAGGTGTTCACCGGCCCCTTGGCCCAGAGGTCCCAGCCGGGAGGGGTCCGGAACATCCAGGGGGGGGAGAACGTGACGATCCCCTGGCCGAACTGGCTCGTGATGGCCGCCCGGTGCTCGGGGTGCAGTTCGACGGTGAGGCCCGCCGGCTCGGGCGAGCCGTCCCAGACGACCCTGACATCCACGGGACAGTGAATCTGCCACCCCCACTGGTTCGCCACCACGAGGGGCAGGCAGTGGTACGCATGCGGATGCCCGTCCATCCAGGGGCGCCGGGGGGGGGCCGGGCGGAGTTCCCAGCCGGCCCCCCAGCCGGCATCGGTGATGCGCAGGGCCCGCAGCTCGAACGGGGGCAAGGCCTCGGTCGTCGGCGGGCCGGACGGCGGGGCGGGCGACGGCGACGGCGTTGGGGAGGGCCCGGAGTCGGCCCGGGCCGGCGGGAGATCGACGATCGCCGGGCCGACCCGGGAGGCGTCGGCCGTGACGACGAACGAGGTGCCGAGATCCGGCGCGGGGCGCGATCGCGACGGGCGATCGGGGCCGTCGTCGGGGCGGTCGGCGGGAGGTGTCGGGGTCGGTTTCATGGTGCGGTCGAGCCTACCGCGTCCGGCCGGTTCTGGCCACGGCCTTTTTCCGTGGAAGCGGTGGGAAGAACAAACGCTTCCATCCACATCCGTGCAAAATCTCGTGATTTTTCGCGATGGCCGGCGCGCGGTTCGCAGGGTTGAAGGGGGATGAACTCGGGCCCTGCCCCGTCGCTCCCCGGTTGCTGGACCAGCACGAGACGGGGAGACCGCGGGTGGCGCCGCCGCTGAGCCGACGCAATTCGCCCGAGCGATTTCCCGAGTGCGAGTCGGTCCAGCGATCGAACCCGGCCGGGGGGATCCCTCGATGCGATCGCCCGGCCCTTCCCCCGGACGAGGAGACATCCATGAATTTCAGGATCACCACCTCCGCCTCGGCAATGGTCGGAGGAGCCGCGCTGGCCCTGGCCGTCGCGGCGAGCACGCCCGTTTCCGCCCAGATCGTGACCGGCCTGCCGACGGGCGGCAATTACTCGCCTTATGACACCTTCGCCGAGCGCTGGTACGACCCCGGCGACTGGTTCGGCGTGCGGAGCCGGCTCGGTCGGCAGGGTGAGATGGGCGGCACGGCGCTCGGCCGGGCCCGCGACCCGCTGCAGAGCGGCATCACCGGCGACCCGAGGGGCCTGGGGATCGAGCTGCCGCCGAGCGGGCGGGGCATGGGGCCCGGCTTCTCCGGTGAACTCGGCCGAGCGGCGCCTCCGGCCCGGCCGGCCCTGGGCGGCTCCCCGTACTTCCAGCAGAGTTTCTCGCCGTATTACGGCTGGGGATACAGCGACCGCTCCCGCGATTTTTACGACCCGACGCACGGCGGCTATCCCGCCCGTGACCGGGAGCCGGCCGGCATGGATTTCGGCCCGAGCGGCGAGGAGTTCGGCCCCGGCACGACCGAGGGCGTCCCCCGCACCGATCCCGCCGCCGATCCCTCGGCGCGACGCCCGGAAGGTGAGACGGCCGGGACCGGCCTGGGGACGAGCGGCGAGGTGAGCGTCTCCGGCGAGCGGGGCACCGTCCCCCGGTCGGGCCGAATCGACCGCGACTCGGCGATCTACAGCCGACTCGGCCGCTACAACTTCGTCGAACAGGGCGCGCTGCCGAGCCCGTCGTACGGGATCGGCCCTCGCTATCGAGGCTACTACACCTCGGACTGGTACAGCGACTCGGCCGCCTTCGACGACTGGTACGACAACGCTCCCGCCGAAGGCCCGTCCGGTGAGGGGGCCGGGGCGCTCGACGCCCCCGGTGCCCTGGACTCCCCCGAGCCGCTCGACGCCCCCGGCGGGCTCGAACGGCCGGCCGCCCCCGTCGAGCCGGGTTCGCCCGGATCCCTCCGAGAGCCGGGCAGTCCCGAGCCGAGGCCGTGATTCGACGGCGATGACCGCGGCCCGGTTGTGCCGCCAGAACGTGTATAGAACCTCTGAAATTCGGGATCTCCTCAAGCGATCACTCGCCTTGGGGAGATTCTGTTCCCTCCTTACTTCCAATCGAAGCATCCCAATCAAAGGAGACCCCCCACGATGCGACGCTCCAGGCTTTTGGCCGTCGTGCTCGGCGGATCGCCGCTGCTTGCCCTGTTGATGCCCCCGATCGCGACGGCCCAGCAGCCCGACCCGCCGCCCCCCCGCCCCATCACCGTGCCCCCGTCGCCGGCCCCGGCCCCGGCTCCCGCGCCCGGCCAGGTGGGCCAACCGGCCCCGACCGTGGCCCCAGAGACCCCCGCCGAGCAGGAGCGGGAAGACCGCCAGCTCGCCGACTCGATCCGGACCGAGACGGTCACCGACCCCGACTCGACCCGAGTGGCCATCCCGAGCGGGTGGGTCCGCGTCGCCGTCGACCTGGATGGTGACGGGACGTTCGACACCATCGAAACCCTCCACCTCGACGACCTGAGCCGGGCCCGCATGGCCGGCGCGGACCGCCAGCGCCGGATGAGCGGCGGCGAGGCCGGCGGCCAGCAATCCCCTCAAATCGACCCGAGCCGGGCCGACCGGCGCCCCCGGGACGACGCCATCACGCTGTCGGGCACGGTCCGGGAGATCCAGGAATTCCCGCTCTCCGGCGCGGCGAGCCCGCACCGGATCGCCCGCGTTGCGACCGACCAGGGGACGGCCAAGGTCGATTTCGGCCCGGCCGACGCCCTGCACGCGCTCGAGATCGCCGAGGGAGACGAGGTCACGGTCATCGGCCACCGCGGCATGATCAACGATCGGCCGGTGCTGATGGCCCGATCCGTGTCGAAGGGAGACAACGACGTCGAGGTGGAAAGCCCCGACGACGGCATGATCAAGCGCGTCCGCGGGGAGGTCGTCAGCACCCGCACCGTGATCTTCCGGGGCCACGACGAGGACCACCTGATCACCGAGATCGAGCTGCGGGGCGGCAACCGCGCCGAGGTGATCCTCGGGCCGAAGTCGAAGCTCGACGGCCTGGAGCTGAAGGAAGGGGACGCCGTCGCCCTGCTCGTGCGCCCGGCCATGCTCAACGGCGGGCCGGCCATGGCCGCCGAGCAGATCCGATTCGGTGACGAGGTCATCGCCGTCAGCGACCCGGTCGAGCAGCCGGTTCGCACGGAGACCGACCCGCTTGCCTCCGACTCCGAGTCCAGCTCTGACTCCGACTCCGGTTCCGAGGCCCCCTCTGATGCTCCTCGGCTGGACGCTCCCAGCCTGAGCGACGATCCCGGCAAGTGATCCCCGGATGGCTCGGGAAGCGTTGCATTGCGAACCGCTGGCCCGGCTTGGCGATCGACTGAGGAGCCGAGCCGGGCATGCCGAGTGCGTCTCGTTTACGCGATGAGCACCCGGATCATCCGGACGTTGCGGAATGCGACACCGCGCAGGGTGACCACCTGCGAGGCGATCGTCTGGAAGCCTCGCCGCTCGAAGAAGGATAATGCCGTCAGGCTGACGTCTGCGTCGAGCCGAGGCAGGCCGAGACGCATCGCCTCGGCCTCGATCGCGTCGAGCAGGGCTCGGCCGATTCCCAGCCCTTGATGGTCGGCCGAGACGAAGAAGCGGTCGATCCGGCCGGTCGGCTCCAGCTCGGCGAAGCCGGCGATCCTCCCATCCGCCTCGGCCACGACCACAAATCGGCCGAGGAACCGCGAGGCCCAGGCGGCCTCGTCGATCTCGTCCGAGGCCCAGGCTGTGACCTGCTCGGGCGAGTAATCGCGGCTGTTGACCCGGCGAATCGTGTCGCGGAAGAGGGCGAGCAAGGCCGGGGCATCAGCATTCTGAAACGGTCGGATCGTGACGGGCACGGCTCGACGGAGCCTCAAAGGGGCGATCACCGGCCATCAATCCAGTGTCAATGGAAAACGGGACTCCCCCCTGTAGCGATGCGGAGGAGTCCCGAAGTCCGTTCGAATCGAAATCCGACGAGGCCCGGCCGAGATTACCTTTACCAGGCGAAGTGGGCGAACGCCTTGTTGGCGTCGGCCATGCGGTGGACGTTCTCGCGGCGGCTCATGGCGGCGCCTTCGCGGTTGAAGGCGGCGATCAGCTCGTCGGCGAGCTTGACGTGGGTCGGTCGCCCCTTCTTCTCGCGGGCGGCCATGAGGATCCAGCGGATCGCCAGGGTCTGCTGGCGGTTCTTCTTGACCTGCATCGGCACCTGATAGGTGGCACCGCCGACGCGCTTCGAGCGGACCTCGATGACCGGCATGACGTTCTCGACCGCCCGGACGAAGACTTCCAGGGGGTCGATGTCCGGCAGGCGCTTCTGGATCAGGTCGGTGGCATCGTAGAAGACGCGCTGGGCGACGCTCTTCTTGCCGTCGTACATCAGGCAGTTGATGAACTTGCTGGCCAGCTTCGAGCCAAACCTCGGGTCGGGGCGGAGCTGCGCCTTGCTGGCGGTGAACTTGCGGGCCATGGTCGGATCGGTTCCGTAATGCGAGGGGCCAGAAAAGTCCGGGTTGAGTCGAGTCGATCGGCGTTCGAAATCAAGGCCGGGGCGGGGATCATCTCAATACCGCGAGGATCAAGGGGCGCTGTCGAGGCAGGTCGTGGGGAGGAATCGGCCCCCCGCGTCGGCCCTCAATCACGACAAACGGCAAGGCCGGGCACGGTGAGGAGCATCGGTCCGTCCCGGCGTTCCAAGGCACCCCCTCGATGCGGCCCGATCGCCCCCGGTCAAGGAGAGCAAGGCCCGAGGCTTCGGTCGGTCGGCCCCGAGAAGCCAGATGCCCCGACGCTCCCCTTGGGTCGTGAAGCACACCGAACGGGGAGGCGACGGGCGAGCGAAACGGAGCGGCCTTTGAAGCCCGAAGGCCCGGCGATTACTTCTTGCGGGCGCCCTTGGCGGCCGGTGCGGCCTTGGCCTTGGCACCGTACTTCGAGCGGGCCTGCTTGCGGTCGGCCACGCCGAGCGAGTCGAGCACGCCGCGGACGATGTGATAGCGCACGCCCGGCAGGTCGCGGACCCGGCCGCCGCGGACGAGCACGATCGAGTGCTCCTGCAGGTTGTGGCCTTCGCCGCCGATGTACGCCGTGATCTCCTTGCCGTTGGACAATCGCACGCGGGCGACCTTCCGCAGGGCCGAGTTCGGCTTCTTCGGCGTCATCGTCTTGACTTGCAGGCAGACCCCCCGCTTGAACGGGTTGGCGTCCAGCACCGGCGACTTCGTCTTCGTGTACTGCTGCTTCCGCGGCTTGCGGACGAGCTGATTGATCGTGGGCATAGGTCTTCGGTCGTCCTGGCGATCCTCGGGCGTCCCCGATCCCTCCAAGGCCGACAGACACATCGGCCCTCCGGGCATGCTCCTCGGGATGATCCATGTCCACATCGAGATCCCAGGCGCACGAATCGATGCGTTCCCGGATCGGTACGATGCGGCAAAACGTCCAGTTTACCCGCAGAATCCCCCATGTCAAGCGGCCGGAATCGTTCCCAGGCCCCGGATCGGCCATCCGGCAACCCGAACGCCGCCGGTTGGGATCGAGCTGAGACAATCCCAACCGACCGGCCTGGGGGTGGTCGGGCGTCCGATCAGGACCGCTCGCGGCGTCCTCGCCGTTGCGATTCCTCGTAGGGGCGTCCCTGATATTCGGGATTATCCAGCCCTTCGAGCGGCCCGGTGCTGTCGGCGAAGCGGGGGACCGGGGCGCCGACGCGGTCGAGCATCGAGACGTACAGATTGCAAAGCGGCGTGTCGGGGCCGTAGATCAGGTGTCGGCCGGGCGACAGGGTGCCGCCGGCGCGGCCGGCGAGGACCGTCGGCAGGTTGTGGGGGTCGTGGCGGTTGCCGTCGCGCAGGGCCGAGCCGATCAGGACCATCGAGTTGTCGAGCAGGGTCCCCTCCCCTTCGGGGATCTCCCGCATCCGGTCGAGCAACCGGGCGCACTGCTCCATGTGCCAGGTGGTGATGACCTGATACTCGGCCAGCTTCGCCTCGTCGTTCTCGTGGTGCGAGAGCTGGTGGTGCCCCCCCGAAACGCCATCGAGGAACGAGAAGTTCTTGTTGCTCACCGAGTTGCCGAACATGAACGTGGCGATCCGGGTCGAGTCGGTCCGCAGGGCGAGCAGCAGGATTTCGAGCATCAAGGCCACGTGCTCGGAGTGGTCCATCGACCGCTCTCGGACGCGGCCGGGGTCGTGGCTGTAGGTGTCGACCCGGCCGCCGAGGGCCTCGATGTCGGCCCTGGCCTCGGGGTCGTCGCGATACCGGGCGCGGCGGTCGCTGGCCTCGAAGGCGATCCGCGTCTCGACGGCCCGGACCGAGTCGAGGTACTCGTCCAGCTTGCGGCGGTCTTCGTGGCCGACCCGGTCGCGGAGGGCCTTCGCGTCCTCGGCCACCAGGTCCAAAACGCTCCGGTCGTCGTCCTGGGCCCCTCGGCTGCCGGCCTCGGAGCGGAAGAGGCGGTCGAAGGCGAGGCGGGGGTTGATCTCTCGGGCGACCGGCGTGGTCGGCGTCGACCAGGAGATGTGCGAGCCGTAGAGCCGGGTGTAGCCGACGTTCGTGTCGACGCCCGTCGTCACCGGCTCGACGCCCAGTTCCAGCGACGGCAAGGGGGTCAGGAGGCCGATCCGCTGCGCCGCGAGCTGGTCGATCGAGATGCCGCCGGAGTTCAAATCCGCGCCGGTCGTCCGGTGGATGGTCGTGCCGGTCAGCCAGGCGGCGTCCTTCACGTAGTGGCCGTCGCCGGTGAACGTCCCCTGGTTGCTCAGGTGGGTCAGCACGAGGATCTCGTCCCTGTGCCTTGCCATCGGCTGGAGGATGGGCGAGAGGGTGAAGTCCCGGCCGTGGCCTTCGGGGGTCCAGGTGTGGGGGTTGCAGCCGTTCGGCCAGAAGAGGCAGGCCATGCGGACCGGCGGGCGGTCGTCGGCGTTCCCGTCGACACCGAAGGCCCGGGCGGCCGGGGTCATGGCGTCGAGCAAGGGCAGGCCGACCATCGCTCCCACCCCTCGCAGGACGGTCCGACGGCTGATCGGGTGGTTCTTGCGGCTCATGGCCGGTCCTCCGGGGTTTCGTTCCGACGATGCTGGAAGGGGAAGCTGCGGACGACCGCGGCGATCAATGCCGCCCCTCGGTAGTCCTCGGCCTCCAGGTCCTCGATCACGCGGTTCACGGCGGGGGTGTCGTAATATTCGACCCCCCGACACAGGGCATAGCTGAGCATCCGTTCGGAGAGGTTCCGCACGAACAGGTCGCGCTTCGTCTCGGCGAGGATCGCCTTGAGGGCCGCCGGGCCGGTGAACTCCTCGCCCGTCGTGAGGATGCCCGAGGCGTCGACCGGCTCCTCGCTGATCTCCTCGCGCCATCGGCCGAGCACGTCGAAGTTCTCCAGGCCGAAGCCGAGCGGGTCGAGCCGGGCGTGGCACGAGGCGCAGTTCGGGTCCTCGCGGTGCTGTTCCAAACGTTGGCGGAAGGTCAGGCCGTCCCGAATCCGGTCGTCGGCCGGCAGGGCCCGGACCATTGGCGGCGGCGGGGGCGGCGGCGTGCTGAGCAATTCCTCGAGCACCCACTTGCCCCGCAAGACCGGGCTGGTGCGCCTCGGGTACGAGGTGAGGGTCAGGACCGAGGCCATGCCGAGCACCCCGCCCCGGTTGCGGTCCTCCAGGGCGACCCGGCGGAACTCAGGCCCTTCAACCCCGTCGATGCCGTAGTGCTCGGCCAGCATCTCGTTCAGGTAGGTGTAGTCGGAGTCGATCAGCTCCAGCACCGAGCGGTCGTCCCGGAAGATGGCGTGGACGTAGGCGATCGATTCCTCGACCATCGCCTCGCGGAGCGTGTCGGTGAACTCGGGGAACATCCGGCGATCGACGTCGGCCAGGTCCTCCAGGTTGCCGACGCGGAGCCACTGGCCGGCGAAGTCCTCGGCCATCGCCCGGGCCTTCGGGTCGTCGAGCATCCGCCGGACCTGCGCGTCGAGCACCTCGGGGTCGCTCAAGGTGCCGGACTCGGCCAGGGCGAACAGCTCGTCGTCCGGCATCGAGGCCCAGAGGAAGTACGAGAGCCGGCAGGCCAGCTCGTGGTCCGAGATCCGGTAGGAGCGATCATCCGCCTCCGGCCGGTCCTGCTCGACCAGGTAGAGGAAGTTCGGCGAGACGAGCACCGCCCGCAGCGCCAGCCGCACGGCCTCCTCGAAGTCGTCGCCGCGATCGTCGGCCAGGCGGTAGAGCCGCATCAGGCGATCGACCTCCTCGTCCCCGACCGGCCTGCGGAAGGCCCGGCGTGCGAAGGCGGCGATCGAGGCCCGGGCGGCCTCCTCGGCGGTCAGGTCGCCCCCGGGCCGGGCGACGAGGAACCGATCGGGGTCGGCCTGGTCGAGGACCTCTCCGGCGGCGGCGAGGTACTTCTCCATCAGGATCGGCGGGATGAACAGGGTCGAGGCATTGTTGTCGAACCCGCCGCCGCCACCACCGTCGGCCGGGAAGTTGCGGGCCGGGTCGGAATCGACGCCGAGCAGGTCGCGGATCGTGTTGTTGTACTGGCGTCTCGTCAGGCGCTGGATGACGCTCGGGCCGGGATCATCGACCCCTTCGATCGCGTCGAGCACGGCCTTGATCGAGGTCGCCGCCCGCTGCCGGTCGTCCTCGTTCGGCCCCGCCCTGCGGCCCGGCGGCGGCATCGTCCGCTCGACCAGCGCGTCGATGACCATGAGCCACGTCTCCGGGTCCTCCCGGAGCGCCTCCTCGTCCTCGAACTGCGCCAGGTCGATGCCCCCCCTCGGCTTCTCCCCCCCGTGGCAGTTCAGGCAGTGCTTCTGCAGGAGCGGCCTGACGTTCAGGTCGAAGCCATCCCCCCGGGCCGGCGGGCTGACGGCGAGGCAACCGACCACGATCAAGGCCGGAATCCACCGGATCATCTGGGATCGCATCATCATCAAACCAATTGCTCCCGGGCGAGGCGGGTTACTCAAACAAAAAGCCAGGTGCGGCGGATCGAGGTCGATCCTCTGATTCTCCATTGTTCGTCCTGAATGGAGCGATCGTTGGAGAAATATTGTGCGCAAAACCCGGGCGTATGTCAGCCGTTCTCACTTCCAGGCCAGGATGATGGCAACACCCCCCTCGTAGGGTGCTGTCGAGTCTTCGAAGACGCACCACCGGGCTTCGGGAAGGGATCGGTGCGTCTTCGAAGACTCGACAGCACCCTACAAAATGGCCGACGCCAGGGCGTTGCAAGCGCCCTGATGTCGAGGCCGTTCAAAAGAAGGTCAGAGATACCCCAGGTCGGCCAGGCGTTGCTTGACGGCCTCGTCGTCCTCCTCGTGGAGGCCGGCGGGGGGCTGGCCGTCGCCGTCGGAGGAAGCGGGAGGAGCGGGGGCAAGCTGGGCGGCCGGGTCGGGCTGGAAGGAGGGGTCGAGCACCTCGGTGAGGGGGCGGCCGTCGAGGTCGTCGGGCTTGGGGACGCCGAGCAGGTGGAGGACGGTCGGGGCGATGTCGAGCAGGGTGGCGGAGTCGCCCAGCGTCGCGCCGGCCTGGATGCCGGGGCCGTTGGCGATGAAGACCCCTTCCATCCGGTGGTCGCCGGTCGGGCCGAAGGCGGGGGAGATGACCTTGTGGGTCGTGAAGTCGTGCAGGCCGATCGTCCGGTAGCGCCAGTCGCCCAGCACGACGGTCAGATCCGGGGCGAGGTGGCTCATCGGGCCGTCGTACAGCTCGTCGGCCTCGTAGACGCGCTCGACCAGGGGGGCGCCCGTCTCGGGGTGGGTCAGGGTGCTCAGCTCGGCCTTCAGGTCGTCGAGGATCGGGCGGACGTCGGCCTCGCTCACGCAGCCGACCGGCTGGCGGCCGACCCGGTTCAGGAAGATCTGGCCGAAGTTCCCCTGGGCATATGCCTTCGTCGTCGACCAGTCGATGTGACGGCGCGAGAGGAAGGCCGACTCGGCCAGGCGATCGAGCACGTTGTCCTGGCCGCCCCCGAACCGGCTGACCCGGTGCTTCGCCTGGCCGAAGCGGGCCATGACGTTATAGATCCACTCCGGCGTCACCCCTCGCCTGTAGAACCAGTGCTTCTGCCTCACGTAAGGGCTGTCGATCAGCTGGATGAACCCCTTCTCCAGCAGCCAGACGTTGAAGTTGACGAAGTGCTCGACCGGGCCGAAGCCGTGGTCGCTCATCAAAACCAGGGTCGTGTCGGCCGGCAGGGCGGCCTCGATCTCGCCGATCCCCGCGTCCAGCTTCGACCAGAAGGCGATGAACCCCTCGCGGACCTTCGCCAGGTCGCGCCGCCCCTTGGCCAGGCGGTGGGACGGATCCCAGGCGTGCCAGAGCTCGTGCTGGATGCGGTCGGTGGCCATCAGGTCGTAGACGAACAGGTCCCAGGGGCGGGCGTCCATCAGGAACCGGACGGCGCGGAGGTGGTGGTCGAGGAAGTCGGTCAGCGAGGCGAGCGCCTGGGCCTCATTGCCGCCGTCGTGGACGGAGGTGTCCCACGGGCGGTACGGCTCGCCGAGGGCCTCCTCCAGCTCGGCGAAGAGGGCGGGGTCGGTCGAGAAGTCCTTCGCGTTCGGCGGGCTGAGGAAGTCGCCGAGGAAGAAACCGTCGGGACTCGGCCGGGGCGGGTAGCTCATCGGCACGGCCCCGGCGATCGCCCGCTTGCCGAAGCGGCCGGCGACCTCCCAGAGCAGCTCGGCCCGGATCGACCGCGACGTGTTCACCCGGCCGCCGAGCGGGTCGTGCTCGAATTCGAGGAACTCGAAGACGCCGTGCTTCCCCGAGTTCTTGCCGGTCATCACCCCGGTCCAGGCGACCGGGCTGAGCGGGGGGAAGATCGACCGCAGGGTGCCCGATGCCCCCTGTTTCCGCAGCCTCGCCAGGTTCGGCAGCGCGCCGGCGTCGGCCAGCGGCCCGAGAATGTCCCAGGTCGCCCCGTCGAGCCCGAGCACGAAGACCTTGGTCGTCATCGGCCGTATCCACCCTCACCGCGTTCGGTTGCGTTGATGATCGTTGCGCCCCGCCCCTCGCTGAACTGTCCGACATTCTAGCGACCGCCGGCCGGGCAATCGACCCGGATCGGCGTCGGCTCGTCGCGGCTCTGTCGATCAGGCAAGCACGGCCGCCGAAGAATCGGGCAGGAGGATGAAGGTTCGGTCTCTCTTCGTAAATTTTTCTCATGGTGTAACCGTTTTTATCCTAAAGAGATGTGTCGAATGTTCCTGCCGAGAATTCCGGGAATCGGACCTGCCTGGCATCCGGGGTGCTTTGCTCACTCCCGCTCGCCTCTGACCGCGTCCCTTCGGGCAATCGGGTCTCGGCCCACTGTTCGATCCAAAGCCGACGAAGTCACGAGCAAGCGTCGTTCTCCCTGGCTATGCCCGGTCCCCTCGGGGGGGACCGGGCGTTTTTTATTTGCGCCGGGCACCGGTCAGGCCGCGGGCATCGGACGGGCCCCGGGCCTTCAGGTCGCTGGGGTCCGATGGCCGTCAGGGCGTAAAATTTCCCAAATTGCTCATATTCCCCAAATTAACCCCTTGAGTTGGCGCGGAATTTGGACTAAACCGGAAAGGTGCAGCAGTCGGGAAAAGGCAGGCGCCTGGGCGATCGGGAGCGGTTGCGTCGGGTCGGCCTGGGCGTCGGTGAACTACAGTCGATGAGCACCTTCCGGGAGCGCGAAGTCATGAGGCGGATGAAGCGGGGCGGCCTGGTCGCGGCGGCGGCCGCGGCGATGGTCCTGGCGGGGTCGGGCACGGCGTCGGCCTGTTTCCGGTGCGGGGTCGGGAGCCCGGGCCTTTCGTGTCTGTCGGTGGAGCCGGTCGGGCTGCCCTGCGGCCCGACGATGGTCCCCCAGACCGTGACGACCATGAAGACGATCACCGAGACGGTCTACGACACCGTCCCGGAGACGGTCATGCAGACGAGGTATCGGACCGAGTACAAGACCGAGCAGGTCCCGGTCACCCGGTACGTCGCCGAGAAGGTCCCGGTCCAGACGACCCGGACCGAGTACCGGACCGAGTACGTCACGCAGCAGGTCCCCGTCCAGCGCTGCGTGACCGAGCAGGTGCCGGTGCAGACGACCCAGACGAAGTACCGGACCGAGTACCGGACCGAGCAGGTCCCGGTCACGCGGACCGTCTACGAGACGGTCACCGTCCCCCGGCAATACGTGGTGAACATCCCGAAGTATGAGACGGTCCAGCAGCAGGTGACCCGGACCGTCTGCGAGCCGGTGACCACGACCCGGACGATCCAGCAGCGGCACACGGTGCTCGACCAGGTGGTCGAGACGGTCATGCAGTCGCAGCCGTACACGGTGATGGTCCCCCAGCAGCGGACGAGCTTCGTCACCCGGACGGTCGCCGAGCAGGTGCCGGTGACCCGGACGCGGGAGGTCTGCGTCGACCAGGGGGGCTATCAGACGGTGACGGTGCCGGTCGGCGGCCATCACGGCAAGGGGCTCTCGTGCCTCGGCCTCGGCCATGGGGGCGGCTGCGGCAGCTCGTGTGCCCCGAGCTACGCGACCCAGACGGTGTATGTGCCCAACCCGGTCCGGCATCAGATTCAGGAGACCTCCTATGTGACCCGCCAGCGCTGCGAGTCGGTCCCGGTGCAGACGACCGTGCAGGTGCCGGAGGTCCGCCACCAGCAGGTCCCGGTCCAGGTGACCCGCACGGTCCCCCGGGTCGAGGTCCGCGACGTCCAGGTGCCGGTGACGCAGATGGTCCCCCGGCAGGTCACCGAGACCGTCCCGACGACCCGCGTCACCATGACCCAGGAGACCCGGACCGACAACGTCCAGACCCTCCGGCCCCGGCAGGTCACCGAGACGATCACCCGGCAGGTCCCGGTGACGATCCCGGAACAGGTGCAGGTGACCGTCATGACCACCCGGACCCGGATGGTGACCGAGACGATCACCCGCCAGGTCCCCGTGACCCGCGCCGTCCAGGTGCCGGTGACGGTCTATACGACCAAGATGGTCCCCGTGCAGGAGACGATCACCCGGCAGGTCCCGGTGACGATCCCGGAGCAGGTGCCCGTGACCGTCACCCGGTGCGTCCCCCGCCAGGTCACCCGCGAGATCCCGGTGACGACGACGGTGATGGTGCCGGTCGAGTCCGTCATGCCCAGTGCCCAGGCCCAGGAGGTCGCGCCGACCGGGCAGACGGCCTCGCCGCAGTCGTGAGCCGGGGGCGAGGGGAGCTGGTGATCCCCCGCTGACCGGGTTCGAGTCGAATCGAGACGCCTTTCCGGCGGGAAATCCCTCCGCCGGGGGGGCGTCTCGTCGCCTTTCCAAGGAGGCTGGGGGGCTGGGCGAGGACAGGCGGAGGGACTACCATCGCTGTTCCCCGAAGCGACAGGGTACCGGCCGGTTGGGTCGAGCGTTCGGGATTCCAAAGAGCGGCAAGGCATCAAGCAACGCGGAAAGGATGACGAGGGTGATGATCGACTGGGGCAAGGTGTTCGGCGAGGCGTTGGGGTATCAGGACTTCCTGGCCAAGTACGGGTCGGAGGCGGAACGGGCGAAGTGGGGGGCGGTTCATGACCGGGTCAAGCTGACCGAGGCCCAGCGGGGGGTGGTCGGCGGGTTCGTCCGGACGATGCCGGTGCTCTGCCTGGCGGGGACCTGGTGCGGCGACTGCGTGTATCAGTGCCCGATCCTCGACCACATCGCCGCGGCCAACCCCTCGACAATCGACCTCCGCTACCTCGACCGCGACGCCCTGCCCGAGGTCTCCGACAGCCTCCGGATCAACGACGGCCGCCGGGTGCCGACGGTCGTCTTCCTGAGCGAGGACTTCTTCGAGGTCGCCCGGTTCGGCGACCGGACCCTCTCGCGCTACCGGAAGATCGCCGCCGACCAGCTCGGACCGAGCTGCCCGACGGGCCTCGTCCCCCCCGCCGACGACGAGCTGGCCACCGTCTCGGCCGAGTGGGTCGAGCAGTTCGAGCGGGCCCACCTGATCCTCCGCCTCTCCGGCCGCCTCCGCGAGAAGCACGGCGACTGAGCCCCGACCTCGCCCCGGTGCGCCCCGGTGCGCCGGGAGCGAGGGGCCAATGATGATGGCCTGTCAGGGGGTTACGTCGCGACACTCCGGTTCGTTTCGGGAATCGACCCGGCCGGGGCTTGGGTTCGTTTTGCGCGGGGAAGAGAGGGTATGAGCCACGGATGAAACACGGATGGGAAGGACGAGGGGAGGGAGTCGGCCCGGGGCGTTTGGGGCGCGGGGATGCGGGCATGGTGCGCCCGGGAGGGGCAGCGGGAATGGGAGTTTTCTCCTGGTAGATAAGGAGTTGTGCCGACGGCGTTCGGATCGTTTCGGGGATCGGGCGCCGGGGAAATGGGTTCGTTTCGCGCGGGAGGATGCGGGCGAAATGGGTTCGTTTCGCGCCATGGTGGATGAGCAACGGGTTGGCGCCGGGCTGGTCGGGAAATCCGGCAGGCGGGGAGGCGGATTCAGGGCACGCCGGCGCGGGGATGGGGGGGACCTGATCGGATTGTCAAAGAGAGGGGAGGCCGACCGCGTCGAGCGAGGCCGGGGTGATCGGGCGGGAGGAGCCGTCGACGGGAGATGGCCCTCGCCTTATAGTATCGGGGAAAACGGCCGGGGCAGTCACCGACCTTGAGGAGTTCTCGGCCGGGAGGCCGGGAGCCTTGGTGATCCGGCGAGCTCGCGGCGTCCGGACTGTCCGACGGTCGCGGCGATACGCGGCCCTCGGACGAAGGAGCGCATGGCGCCGCTCGGTTGGAGATCGTGGTGTCCGTTGATCCGGCCCGGCTGCGATCCCCGGGGGAACTGCCCTCGGAAGACGACCGACCGGACATCCAACCCGTGGGGACTACCGGCCGGCCAGGACCTCCCAGATCAGGCGGGCGACGAACACATAGGCGTTGTCCCAGGCGCCGGGCCGGAAGAACTGGACCGGCTCTCCCGGGGCACCGATGAACGGTCGCAGGAGCCAGCCCATCTGAATCCCGACGAAGCCATAGATCAGCAGCCAGGCACCCAGCAGCCGGCGATGCACCGGGTTGCGGGCGATCAGGGGGCGATAGGCCCGGCGCAGCATCCACTGCGCCCCGACGCTGGCCACGGCGAACATCGCGGCGTTGAACAGGATCGCCGTCCGGTAGTCGGTCGTCGAGGCGTACCAGAACGCCGTCACGGGGGCCAGCGAGGCCAGGATGATCGTCAGCCCCGCCTGCGAGACGACCACCGCCCGCATCGCCTTGCCGAAATCCGACCGCACCCCCAGCAGCGTGTTCAGGACGAAGAAGCTCGGCAGGCCCAGGAGCGTCGTCGTCGCCAGCAAGAGCGGCACCTTCGACGCCGAGTAGACCGCCTGGCCCGGGCGCCCGCCGAACGAGCCCATCACGGCGCCGTAGAAGACGCCGCAGAGCAAGGCCAGCCACCAGGCCCGGGCGGCCGCGGCGGGGCGGCCCCGGAGCAGGTCGTCGATCGGCCGCAGCGCGGACTTCACGAGAAGAGGCTCGCGAAGGCATGCCAGACGGCCTCGAAGAAGTTCGAGTCCCGCTCGCGGAACCAGGAGAAGGGGCGATCGGGCGTGCCGACGAACGGCCGCAACACCCAGCCCATCTGGGCGCCGACCAGGGCGAACAGGACGATCCAGCAGCGGAAGATGAGCTTCACCTGGCGGCTCGGCGGCCCGTCCCCGGCGTGCTCCAGCGCCCCGGGCGAGGGTCCGGCGGGCTCCTCCCCCTTCTGCTCGCCCACCTGCTCGATGGCCGTGCTCGGCGTCGGCTCCGGCTCCGGCTCCGGCTCGGGGGGGATCAGGCTCAGGCGGTGCAGGGTCTGCAACAGGAAGGCCATGCCCAGCGTGCCGGAGGCGGCGAAGACCAGGACGTTGAGCAGGAGCATGAACGGGTAGCTGGTCGTGCTGACCGAGAAGAAGGCGACGATCGGCCCGAGCGAGGCGAGGACCGCCACCGTGACCCCCAGCGCGGCCAGCAGCAGCCGCAGGAGCGACCCCATCGAGAGCCGGGAGCCGACCAGCGCGTTGAAGACGTAGAGCGAGGGGAAGGTGACGACCAGGGTCAGCAGGAACAGGGCGGGCAGCTTGACGGCGCTGGCCACCAGTTGCATCACGGAAGGCCCGCCCTCCTTGAACAGGGCGAAGCAGCCCATGCAGGCCCCGTAGACCATGCCCAGGGCCACGAGCAAGGCGGTCAGGCCCCCGGGCCTCACATCGACGGAGCCCCGGCCCAGGGCCCTCGATCGGGTCGCCTCGCCGCGCAGGATGCGGTCGAGGTCGCGGAACCAATGGGTCATGCCCCTGCCCCTGTCGATGGATGAATGGAGTGCCGTCCTCGGGCCTCGACTCTGCGGCATGAGATCCTTCGCGTCAAGAGGGGCGAGCGGTCGAGGTCGTGAGCGCGGCCGCGGGCGTCCGCGAGGGGGCGGCCGGCGAGGGCGGATCGAAGTCGAGGTCGGGCCTCACCGACCCGGGATTCCCTGCGGGGTGGCATGGCCACGTCCGCGTGGCCATGGTCGCCGGGCGGGCGGGGCTCGAACTCATGCCCACGAGGACGAGGGCATGGCACCCCGCACCCGGCAATTCGGTCTGAGGCGTGACGCCATTCCCGCGAAAACCGAGGGCATGGCGCCGGATCACGCGGAACCCGGGAGGTTACGAGGAGGGGGCGGGGTCGAGCGTCTCGGCGAGGCGGGATTCGAGGTCGCGGCCGTAGGGGTCGACGGCGAGGACCTGCCCGTCGGGGCCGATCAGGACGAAGCCGGGCAGGAGGCTTCCGGGGCCGAGCGGGGTGTCCTCGACGCCGAAGGCGTTGGCGGTGGGATTGGGGAGCGGGCCGAGAAGTACCTGGGGCCACGGTTGCCCCTTGGCGGCGATGAAGGAGCGGGCGTCGGCGTCGTCGGGGGCGATGACGAGGCTGAGGAAGGCGACGCGGTCATCGGTGCCGAAGCGCTCGTACAGGCCGTTGACGCGGGCGATCTGGAGGCGGGACTGGTCGTTGGCGGGGGTGCCGAAGTCGAGGATGAGGTGGCGGCCCCGGAAGTCGTCGGGGATCGTGAGGCGGTCGCCGTCGAGGGTGGTGACGGCAACCTTCGGGGCGGGGTCGCCGGGTTCGAGGGTCGTCCGCGGGCGGAGGCGGAGGGTCCCGAAGTCGATCGGCGTGTCGGATCGGCCGCCGGGGACCTCGGGGACGGTGAAGGACCGGGAGATCCGGGCGAAGGGGCCGTCCCCCTGGCCGACCTCGGCGGGGCCGACGAACACGATGAGCCGGTAATCGCCGGGGGGGACGTCGTCGATCCGGAACGAGCCGTCGGGGGCCAGCGCAACGCTCACGCGACGGGTTTGGTCGGCGAAGGTGCGGCCCTCGGGGGAGGTCCGCCAGGATTCGGACCATCCCGGCCAATCGACCTCGTTCAGGGTCGTCTTGCCGCGGAACAACTCCGGCGGATAGGGGATGGTCGACCGATCGCTCACGACCCAGGCGGTTGATCGGCGGGTGAAGTCGATCGGCTCCGCAAGGCCCTCGGGAGGGGCGACGCGGCCGATGACGGGGCGGCCGACGCCGCCGATCGTGATCCGTGCCGTCTCGCCGGGTTTGACGCGGACGGGCTGGCCGAGGGACCAGACGCGGCCGGGGGCGTCTTCCGGATCGTCCCGGGCGACGACGAGACCCTCGGAGGGGATGACCCGCTCGAAGGTGAACCGGCCGTCGGCGTCGGTGGTCGCCTCGTGCGTGTTGCGGACCGAGATCAAGGGGGCCGGGGGATCGTCGGCCTCTCCGCGGAGCGTGATCGTGAGGCCCACGCCGGGCCGGTCGCCGATGAGGTAGCGGCCCTCGACGCGGGCGAAGGGCTGGGCGTTAATCACGCGCGACTCGGCGAGTTCGGCGTCGGGGATGATCGCATAGGCGTCGTCGCCGACGACGACCGCGACGAAGGGGGGATCATGCCGGGGGATCGGGAAGGTGCCGTCGGGGCCGGTCCGGAGCGTCTGGCCGCGATTGAGGTTGGCGTAACGGTCATCCGGCCGGCCGTCTCGGAGGGAGACCCCCTGCTGGCGATGGCCGATGAGGACGGGGGCGTCGGCCAAAGGAGAACCGTCGGGACGCAGGACGGTGGCGACGGGGTTGCCGGGCTCGGGGGGCTGGAGGGAGACGTTGACGTCGGTCACGCGGCCCTCGGCCTTGCGGAAGATCCGAGAGATGAAGGGGGCGTAGCCGGGGGCCGTGATCCGGAGGCGGTAGGCGTCGGCCTCGGCGGGGATCGCGACGTAAAGCTGGCCGTCATCGACCCACCACTGGTAATCGATGTCGCCGGGCCGGGACTGCCACTGGGAAACCTCGCCGGTCTCGGGGTCGACCGCGCCCACCTCGACCTCGGCGCGGTCGATCGGGGCGTCCGTCTCGGCGTCTCGGACCCGGCCGGAGATCGAGAGCCCCGGGAGGAGGGTGAAGACGATCTCCTCGTCGGAGGGTTCCACCGGGGCCTGGATTCTCCCGAAGTAGCCGTCGGCGCTGATGTTGAGCCGGATCGGGTCGTCAGGGGCGGCATCCCAGGAGGCCCGGCCGTCGGCGTCGGTCCATCGGAAGATGCCGAGGAGTCGATAGCGGCCCCAGTTCCCGACGTTGACGAAGGCGCCGGCGATCGGCTCACCTTCGGGGGCGATCAGCCGGAGTCGGAGCGGCCGGGGACGCCCGAGGCGGAGTTCGACGCTCGGGATCGCGGTGCCGATCTCCAGCTCGCTGGCCACCGGGGCTCCCGAGGGGGACCAGGCGACGAGGTGCCAGGTGCCGGGGGCGAGCTGGCCGGTGCGGAAGCGGCCGTCGGCATCGGTGACGGCGACGAAGTCGCGGACCGAGGTGAACAGGGTGTCGGGTTGCTGGGTCGAGGCGACGAGCGCCCCGGCGGCGGGGTTGCCGTCGGGGTCGAGCACGCGACCCTCGACATAGGCTCCCTTCTTCAGGATCGATACGGCAGTGCCGGCGCGGAGGTCTTCGATCGGCGGCTTCACTCGGCCGGCGACATATTCGCGATCGCTGACGTAATCGGGATGAGTGATGTAGAAGCCGAGGAGATCGCCGGTCGTCTCGGGGGCGCCTCCGGTCCGCCAGCGGCCATCGGGGCCGGTGGTGGCGCGGAGGTCGTAGAGGAGTTCCTCGGGGGCGTTGCGGGTGTAGTTGTGGCTCCAGAGGAAGACGGTGGCGCCGGCGACGGGGCGGCCCTGCTCGTCCTGGACGAGGCCGCCGAGGGACTCGCCGGGATGGAGGGGGATGGTGGCCTCGTCGGGGATGGTTTCGTCGGGCTGCTGGCCGAAGGAGTGGCGTTGCATAGCGAAGCCGTCGGCCCAGGCGTCGAGGGCGAACCACGTATCGGCGGGGCCGGTGGAGTGGGTGACGGCGATCCGACCGTCGGCGTCGGCGGTACGCCATTCGTCGGCGAACGCCTTCCAGACGCGGACGGCGGCGTTCGGGATCGGCTGGCCGGTGGCGGCGGAGACGACCTGGACGGTGGTGGTGCGGCCGGGTCTGGTGTGGGGGATGTCGGTGGCCCAGTCGGGCAAAGGGGGGCGGTCGAGGCCGCCGGGGATGGGATTGTCGGGGACCCGGGAGAAGGCGGAGGGAGGTTCCGGTTCGTCGTCTTGATGCGGGGGGATCGAGGCGGCGACGGGGGGAGCGGGGTCGTCGCTTCCCGGGAGGGGGAGCCCGAGGGCGATCGGGACGGCGGCGAGGGCGAAGGCGCCGGTGAGCACCAAGGCGGCGGTGCCGGCGGCGGTGAGCTTGGAGACGAGCATGGTGCGGAGGACCTCCTGGGCCAGGGTGACGGCGGTGGCGGAGGATGAGCCGAGCAGCGCGTTGCCGCCCGAGGCGAAGGTGAGGGCCGATCGGACCGTCCGCTCGGCCAGGAGGATCGGGAACGCGGGGGGGCGGGCCAGGTCGGGCAAGGTGGCGACCAGGGAGACCGCGCCGGGGGTCGAGGAGGAGGCGACGGGGGCGGATTCGGCCTCGGAGCGGGCGAGGAGGCGATCGCGGAGGCGGTCGCGCGCCCGGGCCAGGCGGCGGCGGAGGGTCCGGAGGGAGAGGCCGAGGCGGTCGGCGGCCTGCTCGTGGGTCTGACCTTCGAGGTAGCAGAGGACGATCGGGGCGCGGAGCGATTCGGGGAGGCGGTCGAGCTCGGCGTAGAGGTCGGCCCAGGGGGATTCGGCCGAGGGCTCGGCGGCGGCGAGCGGGCGGGTCCGGGCGGCGTGCTCGGCGAACTCGCGATGCGCGAGGCGCCGGTGATTGGCCCGGAATCGGGCCTTGTGCGCGACCCGGAGCGTCACGCCGAAGAGCCAGGAGGCGACGGAGTCGCGCTTGCGGATGGCCCCGGCGCGTCGGGCGAGCAGGAGGAAGGCGGCCTGGGCGGCGTCGTCGGCGTCGTTCGGGTCGGGGAGCAGGCGGCGGCTGACGCGCAGGACCATCGGCCCGTGCCGCTCGACCAGGGTGGCGAAGGCGGCCTCGGCGGTCGGATCCGGGTCGTCGAGGAAGCGGTCGAGCAAGGCGCCGTCCGACTCTCCGCCGAGGACCCCCACGCGGAAGAGCGTGCCGAGGTGCTGGGAAACGCCTTTGAGCTGCCGGTCGGCCATCCGGGCATTGCCTCGTGCTGGGAAGCGGGGGCGATCTGAACCAAGGCAGTCGCATTGGCTCGCGACTCACAGTGATGGTGCCGGGAGGCGGGCGAAGGATGCCAACAATTTCGGGGTTCGGCGGAGGAATCATGGCGTGGCGGCGGATCGCACGCAGAGACGCGAAGACGCGGAGGAGAGAGGGGGAGGAGGCTTTGGCCAACTCCAGACCCTCCCTGGCCCGTGTTTCTGCGTCTTTGCGTCTCTGCACGCGGTCCCTCCCCCCTTCGGCTGGCTGCCCCGGCGCAACCGATTGGGAGCAACGGGGAGGGGCAGGCTCAGTTGACGGGATGGGCCGGGTTGGCCTACGATCACGGCCCGAACGCACCGGGAGGTGGCAGCGAGCGGCAGGGAGGGGCGATGGGGGCCGAGTCGGCGTCGATGGCGATGGCCTGGGTGTACGACCTGAACAGTTGCCGGGGGCCGACCGGGGTGACCCGGCACGCCCTGGCGCAGCTCGATCGGTTGATCGCGAGGCCGGAGATCGAGTTGACGGTCGTCTCGGGGAGGATCGCCGAGCCGGACGGGCTGGCGTACTGGGAGACCCTGGGCGATCGGGAGCACGCGCCGAGGCGGAAAGAGCTGCCGATCGGCACGCGCAACGCCTTGCGGGCCTGGAGGTTCCTGCCCTGGCCGCCGCTGGAGATCTGGACGGGGCGGCTCGACTGGATCTACTGCCCGGCCGAGTATTACGTGCCGACGCATCGGGCCAGGCGGGCGGTGACGAGCCACGACGTCTTGCAGGATGTGCGGTACGGCGGGAACAGCCGGCGCGACCTGCTGGGGCATGCGTTCGGGTCGGCCGATCGGGTGTTGTCGGTCTCGACGTTCAACACCGAGCAGTTGCTGGAGCGGTTCCCGGAGTGCGAGGGGAAGGTCCGGGTCGTGCCGAACGCGGCCGATGACCTGTTCTTCGCCGGGCCGACCGGGGGGGAGCGGGCCCGGGTGCGCGGCCAGGTGGGATTGAGGCCCGATCAGCCGTTCCTGCTCTCGGTGGCCAACTTCCAGCCGAGGAAGAACCTGCCGAGGCTCGTCCGGGCCGCCGGACGATTGCCGGAAGTGGCCTCGGGGGAGCTGGCGTTGGTGCTCGTGGGAGAGGGGGAGCCGGGCCCGGCCGAGGCGATCCGCCGGGAAGTGGCCGCGCTCGGCCCGAAGGCGAAGGTGGTGATGCCGGGGTATCTGCAGGGGACGGCCCTGCGTGCCCTGTATGCCGAGGCCGAGGCGCTGGCGTTCCCGTCGACGTGCGAGAGCTTCGGCATCCCGGCGGTCGAGGCGATGGCGCAGGGGTGCCCGGTGGCGCTGGCCGATTCGACCGCCCTGCCCGAGATCGCCGGCGAGGCCGGCTGGTACTTCGATCCCGAGCAGGAAGAGGCGATCACGGCGACCCTGCGCCGGGTGCTCGATGACGAGGCCGGGCGGTCGCGGCGGGTGGAAGTCGGTCGTTCGGTCGCCGCCGCGTTCCGCTGGGATCGCGCGCACGAGGCGTTGATGGCGGCACTGGGGGACGAGTGATTCAGTGGGTCCCGGAGTCGAGCAGAGTCAATGGGGACTGAGTGCAGAGGAATGGGCCACGGATGAAACACGGATGGAACACGGATAGGGACAGGGGACAGGAGATCGAGAGGGAGCGCGTGCAGGTGGCAGTGGATGCTTGGCGCAGGGGGGGTTAAAGCCGATTGAGCAGGGCCATCGGCGTGGACCTTCAGGGATGTGAGCGCCGGGAGGACCGGGGCGAGGGGGGAGCCTCCCGGCGGTATCTCGGACGGACGGTGAGGGCGCGTCAGTCGGCCTGGACCTTCACGTGGAAGCCGGCGGCGTTGAGGGCCTCGACGGCGGCGAGGGGGATGACCTTGCCGGAGAGGGTGACGGTGGTGGCGCGGGGCTCGGCCTTGACGGTCTCGACGCCTTCGACCGCGCCGAGGGCCTCCTCGACGGCGACGGCGCAGCCGCGGCAGCAGTTGTGCAGGCCGGTCAGGGTGAGGGACTCGACCGGCTTGTCGGTCGCGCCGCTGTCGTCCTTGACGATGACGAGGTCGGAGTCGGGGGTGCCGTGGTAGCCGGCGTCGGTGATGGCGTCGAGGGTGGTCTGGAGGATCTTCACGTCCTTGGAGACCAGGGCCACGGTGCCGAGGTCGCGGTCGCAGGTGACGGCGACGCCCTCGATCGGCTTGGCCGCCTCGTCGATGGCGCGGACGCAGGCGTTGCAGCAGAGGTGGACGCCTTCGAGGGTGATCGTCTTCTCCTCGGCCGGCCGGTCGATGGTGGCGACGGCGACGGCGGGGACGATGAGGGCGGCCGCGGCGAGAAGTGCGAGGGTGCGGAGGGAATTCATGGGAAATTTGCCTTGGTGTTGAAGTGTGCAGGAGTTGGGGTGATGCGAACAAGGGTGAAGGAGGACCCCCTCACCCGGCCTTCGGCCGCCCTCTCCCCCGCAGGCGGGGGCGAGGGGAATGAACGAGCGCGTTTCCGAGTTCAGGGCGCGGGAGGTTGGGTCCTGTGCATGGAGGACATGGGAGTCATTGTTCAACATGCGGGCCGGCGCCTCAAGCCCCAGGAGCGGCTCCCCCCTGCCCTTCGTCGGCGGCTGCTCTGGCGAACAGGTCGGCGACCGGGACGCGGAAGCCGGGGAGGACGAGCCCCTCGGCGGTCTGGGTCTCGGTGAAGGGGCGTTCGACCCAGGAGTCGCCGTTGCGGATCAGGACGGTGATCCGGCGCTCGAGGGGGTCGACGATCCAGTACTCCTGGAGGCCGTAGGCGAGGTACTCCTCGCGCTTGGTGCGGTAGTCGCGCTCGCGGGCCTCGGCTCCGGAGGAGACGACCTCGAAGGCGAGGGAGGCGGGTCGTCGGCCATCGGCTCCCTTCGCGGTCCCCGAGATGACGACGGCGGCGTCGGGGTTGCGGCCCGAGACCATCGTCGGCAGCCAGAGGCGGAACTCCGAGGCGCCGCCGTAACGAAGGATGCGGCCGGGGTGTTCGACGTCGTGCCGGGCAATGGCCCTGTAGATGTTGCAGACGATCTGGCCGTGATCGTCGTTCGGCACCTCGACCACTTCGACGACTCCTCGCGCGAGTTCATAGCGATATCCGGGAGTTTCCTCGGCATCGAGGAATTCTTCCAATGTCATCCGTCGGCCGTGGTCGAGCGGGCCGAGGCGGATCGTTTCGGTGGTCGAGGCCATCAGGGCGATCCTCCGAGGGGATGACCGGCGAGGAAGCGAGGACCGTTATTGTACGCGATCACCAAGGCGCGATCCCAGGCCGGGCCGAAACGGCGGACGCTGGGAGGCTGAGCCCGACGGTGAGCGAGGGAGGGAAGGCCCAAACCAATGGGTCTTCCCTACCCCTATCCCTGGAACCTTTCACCCATGTTGAGGGTAGGTCGACGGCAGGACCCCGCTCGGTCGTTCGAGGGCGGATCGTTGGTCGACCAGCCGCAGGATCAGGAGGCTGAGCGCCATCGCGACGAGCCAGGCCGTCAGTTCGAAGAGTTCAGGCCCGGCGAGGTCCAGGAGCTTCGTGAGGATGGGATGAGGCGCCATCAGCGTTGAGGTTCGAGCCCGGGACGGATTGGGGAGGATGACGGAGATGGCCTGGCAGGTCCACGCCAGGGCGAGCAGCAGCCAGGAGAGCATCGCGGCCCATTCGGTGATTCGATGCCCCGGTCGAGCCGGTCGAGGCCGGGCGAAGTCCCGGATCGCCGAGACAACGGCGAGGGCATAGAGTTGCCCGACTGCCAGTCGGTCGAGGTGGAATCGGGCGGTCCAATCCCCGACCGTCCATCGGGCCCAGTCAGCAACGGCCGGCAAGGGTCCCCAGAGGACCGCCGCGAAGAGCACCGCGACCAGCGGCGCTCGCAGATGCGATCGCCCGCGGCCCTCGGCCCGTTGCAGGGCGATCAGGCATGTCAGGGTGACCACCATGCCTACCGTCGCGGACGAGAAGGCGGGGAGAATCACTCCGGCCATCTCGACCCAGCCTCCCGTCACCCGGACCATGGCCCGGCCGGCCGCGTCGCCGGCCCTGGCGTTGGCCTCGACTCCGGCGAAAACCGCCAGAGCCACCGCAAGCCACTCCACCCGGCTCGGGGGCGCTCCGCCTCGCAGGCCCCTCCCGATCACCACCAATCCGGCCATCGCTCCGACGAGTGCGAGTCGTTCGGCCCGGTACGATGCCCACATGAGGAAGTGCGACCATTGGACCGTCCAGGGGGAGCCGGGGAGGCCCGAGGGACCGGTCAGGGGAAGCTGGACCGTCAGGATCGCTGCGGCGAACAGGACCGCTCCCATGACTTCCGCAATGGAGAATCGGAACGAATGCAAGCGACCTGGCCGATCAGAGCCTGCCATCTGGACCGACCTCCTTCGATCGAAAGGGAGCGCCCTCGGGACCGCTCAGACGGGGCCTTCGTCGGGATGGTCAGTCTCTCACATGCTCGCCCACCAATCAACCGCCGAAGGAGCCCCGGCGATGACGACCGTGGGGGAGCCTCCTCGTGCCCGTCGTCGACCGGCAGGGCGAGCAGTTCTGCCACGGCAACGCGGAAGCCGGGCAGGATGAGCCCTTCGGCGGTTTGGGTGTCCGAGTTTTGTAGGGTGCGTCCCCGAGACGCACCGTCTTCGGTCCAAGGCGGTTGGTGCGTCCTGGGGGACGCACCCGACACGATCCCGAAGGCAGACGGAACGGAAACAGCCCGCCCGGCTCATCGGGGGGATGAGCAGGGCGGGCCGTGGGGTGGTCAAGGGGGCCGGGATCGGCCGGGGGTTAGTCGGCCGAGGGGGCGGGGGCCTCGTCGCGGTAGCGGGCGTAGGAGGGGCCCTTCTCGGCGAGGGCTTCGAGGGCCTCGGGGCGGATGCGGACCTCGGCCTCCTGGTGGGCCTTGAAGCCGGTGCCGGCGGGGACGAGGTGGCCGAGGATGACGTTCTCCTTCAGGCCGACGAGGTAGTCGACCTTGCCGGCCAGGGCGGCCTCGGTGAGGACCTTGGTCGTCTCCTGGAAGCTGGCGGCGGAGATGAAGCTCTCGGACTGCACGGCGGCCTTGGTGATGCCGAGCAGCTGGGTGCTGGCGGCGGCGGGCTTGGGGCGGACCCACTCGGCCTTGGCGCCGCCGTTCTCCTCGACGCGGTTGTTCTCGGCCTCGAAGGTGTCGCGGGGGACGATGTCGCCGGTGCGGAAGTCGGTGTCGCCGGGGTCCTTGACCTTGACGCAGCCGAGCATCTCCTGGTTGGTCCGGCGGAACTCGAACTTGTCGACGATCGAGCCGGGCAGCAGGTTCGTGTCGCCGACGGACTCGATCTTCACCTTGCGGAGCATCTGGGAGACGGTGATCTCCAGGTGCTTGTCGTCGATCTCGACGCGCTGGGCCCGGTAGACGTTCTGGATCTCGCGGAGCAGGTAGCGCTGGACGGCTTCCTCGCCGGAGATCCGGAGGATGTCGTGCGGGACGAGCGGGCCCTCGACGAGCGGCTCGCCGGCCCGGACGCGGCTGCCGGTGTGGACCTTCATGTACTTGCCGTGGGGCACCTGGTGCTCGCGCTCGACGCCCGACTCGTTGCGGACGATGATGACGCGCTTGCCCCGGCGCTTCTCCTCGAGGATCTCGACCTTGCCGTCGACCTCGGCGATGACGGCCGGCTCCTTCGGGCGACGGGCCTCGAAGAGCTCGGTGATCCGGGGGAGGCCGCCGGTGATGTCCATCGTCCGGCGGGCCTCGCGGGGGGTCTTGGCCAGGACGGTGCCGGCCTTGATGAGCTGGCCTTCCTGGACCTCGATGCCGGCCCGCTCGGGGATGTAGTAGAAGTCGAGGATCTTGCCCTCGCCGTCCTCGAGGATGATCTGCGGGTGCAGGTCGCCCTTGTGCTCCATGATGGCCGATCGGTTGTGGCCGGTGCGGGGGTCCTGCTCGATGCGGAGGGTCTCGCCCTCGATGATGTCCTCGAAGCGGACCTTGCCGCCGACCTCGGCGAGGATGGGGATGTTGTGCGGGTCCCACTCGCAGAGGGTCGAGCCCCGGGTCACTTCCTGGCCGTCCTGGACCTTCATGATCGAGCCGTCGGGCACGTCGTACTTCTCGAGCTCGCGGCCCTTGACGTCGAGGATCTGGATCTCGCCGTTGCGGGCCAGGGCGATCTGGTCCCCCTCGTCGTTGATGACGACGTTGATGCCGACGAGCTTGATGATGCCGTCGCGCTTGGCCTTGAGCTCCTTCTCCTCGATGCCGGTGGTGGCGGTCCCGCCGATGTGGAAGGTCCGCATGGTGAGCTGGGTGCCCGGCTCGCCGATCGACTGGGCGGCGATGATGCCGACGGCCATCCCCTGCTCGACCAGGCGGCCGGTGGCCAGGTCCATGCCGTAGCAGTTCTGGCAGACGCCGAGCGGGGCCTCGCAGGTGAGGGGCGATCGGACCTGGATCTTCTCGACCTGCATCTCCTCGAGCTTCTTGGCCGCCGCGACGGTGATCATCTCGTTCTCGCGGACGACCACCTCGTCGGTGATCGGGTTGACGATGTTGACCCGGCTGACGCGGCCGCGGACCATCTGGGAGATGGCGACCTCGACCTTCTCGGAGCTCCCCTTGTAGACGGTCCCCTTGGTGATCCCCTGGGTCGTGCCGCAGTCTCGCATGGTGATGACGACGTTCTGGGCGACGTCGGCGAGCTTGCGGGTCAGGTAGCCCGAGTCGGCCGTCTTCAAGGCCGTGTCGGCCAGGCCCTTCCGGGCACCGTGGGTGGAGGAGAAGTACTCCAGCACCGACAAGCCCTCGCGGAAGTTGGCCTTGATCGGCGTCTCGATGATCTTGCCGGAGGGCTTGGCCATGAGGCCTCGCATGCCGGCGAGCTGGCGGATCTGCTCGACGCCGCCGCGGGCGCCGGAGTCGGCCATCAGGTAGATCGGGTTGAGGTAGACCTCGCCGCCGCGGACGTCGCTCTTGAGGTCGGCCATCATCTGCTGGGTGATGAGCTCTCGGGCGTGGGTCCAGGCGTCGAGCACCTTGTTGTAGCGCTCGAGCTCGGTGATGATGCCGCGCTGGTAGAGCTTGTTGTTCTTGACGACTTCCTTCTCGGCGTCGTCGAGGATCTTCTGCTTGTTGTCGGGGGTCTTCAGGTCGTCGGTGGCGAAGGAGAGGCCCGAGCGGGTCGACTCGCGGAAGCCGATGTCCTTCATGTTGTCGAGCAGGTGGATCGTCTCGCGGCGGCCGAGCAGCAGGTAGCAGTCGGCGATGATCATCTGGAGCTGCTTCTGCCCGAGTGCCATGTTGTAGTAGGGCATCCGGGGCGGGAGCATGTCGTTGAAGATCACGCGGCCGACGGTGGTGTTGATCACCATGCCGGGGGTGAACTCTTTTTCGCCGTCGCCGCGGAGCGACTTGTGCGCCGGCAGGCGGAGCTTGATCATGGCGTGCTTTCCGACCTTCTTCTGGCTGAAGGCCTGGAAGACTTCCATGGGGGAGGCGAAGACGCCGAACTCGCGGCCGTCTTCCTTGCGGTACTCGCCGAACTCGCCGGGGCGCTGGACGGTGAGGTAGTAGCAGCCCATGACGATGTCTTGCGACGGGCTGATGATCGGGCTGCCGTTGGCCGGGCTGAAGATGTTGTTGGTGGACATCATCAGGGTCATGGCCTCGACCTGCGCCTCGATCGAGAGGGGCAGGTGGACGGCCATCTGGTCGCCGTCGAAGTCGGCGTTGAAGCCGCGGCAGACGAGCGGGTGGATGCGGATGGCGTTGCCTTCGACGAGGACCGGCTCGAAGGCCTGGATGCCCATGCGGTGCAAGGTCGGGGCGCGATTGAGCAGGACCGGGTGGTTCTGGATCACCTCTTCGAGGATGTCCCAGACCTCTTCGGTCCGCCGTTCGAGCATCTTCTTGGCAGACTTGATGGTGTCGGCGTGGCCGAGCTCCTTGAGCCGCCGGATGATGAACGGCTGGAACAGCTCCAGGGCGATCTTCTTCGGCAGGCCGCACTGGTGCAGCTTCAGCTCGGGGCCGACGACGATGACCGATCGGGCCGAGTAGTCGACGCGCTTGCCGAGCAGGTTCTCGCGGAAGCGCCCCTGCTTGCCCTTGATCATGTCGGTGAGCGACTTGAGCGGTCGGTTCGACGAGCCGAGCACCGGGCGCTTGCAGCGGTTGTTGTCGAAGAGGGCGTCGACGGCCTGCTGGAGCATCCGCTTCTCGTTGCGGATGATGACCTCGGGGGCGTTGAGGTCGACCAGCTTCTTGAGCCGGTTGTTGCGGTTGATGATCCGGCGGTAGAGGTCGTTCAGGTCGCTCGTGGCGAAGTTGCCGCTGTCGAGCAGGACGAGCGGGCGCAGGTCGGGCGGGATGACGGGGATGGCCTCGAGGACCATCCACTCGGCCCGATTGTCGGAGTCTCGGAGGCTCTCGACGACCTTCAGGCGCTTGGTGATGTCCTTGATCTTCTGGCGGCTGTTGGTCTCGGTCAGCTCCTGGCGGAGCTGCTTGGAGAGTTCGACGAGGTCGAGCCGCAGGAGGAGCTTGCGGATGGCCTCGGCCCCCATGTCGGCCTCGAAGGTGTCGCCGTAGTCGGCGCGATACTTCCGGAACTCTTCCTCGGTCAGGAGCTGGCGCTCCTTCAGGGGGGTGTCGCCGGGGTCGACGACGACGTAGTCCTGGAAGTAGATGATGCGTTCGAGGCTGGTGGTCCGCATGTCAAGGAGCGTGCCCAGGCGGCTGGGCATGGCCTTGAAGAACCAGATGTGGACGACCGGCGCGGCCAGCTCGATGTGCCCCATGCGCTTGCGGCGGACGCGGGAGTGGGTGACCTTCACGCCGCAGCGGTCGCAGATCATCCCCTTGTACTTCATGCCCCGGTACTTGCCGCAGGCGCATTCCCAGTCCTTCTCGGGGCCGAAGATGCGCTCGCAGAAGAGGCCGTCTTTCTCGGGGCGGTAGGTCCGGTAGTTGATCGTCTCGGGCTTCTTGACCTCGCCGAACGACCAGCTCCGGATGTCGTAGGGGGAGGCGAGGCCAATCTTGACGGCCCCGTAGTCGTTGATACGATCGTAGGCACTCTCGCCCATGCTCACGGGAATCGCTCCTCTGCACGCCTGGCGGGTGCAATCGCGGGTGGGGTGTCACGCTGCGATCCGGGGGGGACGGGGACGTCGGTCGCCTTCGGTTCGCGGCTCGCCGGGTTGCGAGGCAGCCGAGCGGCCATCGGCAGGCGGTTGGCCGGCCGATGCCTCGAAGCGGGCCGAGGGTGGTGGCGTCACGTTTCCCGGTCGCGGTCGATCAGGTCAAGTTCGGGTCTGGTCGGTTCGGTTCGGGTCGGGTCAGTTCGGATCAAGGACAAGGACAACACGAGGCTCTGGCCGAAGGGCCGGCGGGAGGGTGGACGATTCCGCCGCCGACACGAGGGGGCTTCGGCAAGGGAGCCCGGGCAGCGGGGCGGCACCATCGAGAGGCCGGCCGTGGAGGGTGATTCGATTCGATCCGGGGTCTGGGTCCGATCGGGTCATCAGGGGCGAGGCGGTCCGTTCCCGAGTCGGGTCCTGGGCCATGGGGATGCCCCGGGGGCGTTCCCGGCTCGCGTTGTGTGTGATGGAGGGGCCATCGGGCACGCTCGCGAACGACAACCAGGCCGTCATCCCGATCTCTGGTCGAGGCCAAAGACGCGGGCGCGGCCTTCAGGGCGATGCCGACCGCCGGGCGGGCCTGGCATCCGGGCCGGGCGGGGAGACTCATCTGGGGCGGTTTGGGTCATCGGCGGCGGATTGTGGTGGCGTTGCTGCATCGGCGCGCAAGGGGCCGAGGCTCGTCGTCGGGCGACGTCCTCGGCACAATCGAGCGGAAATCGTCTGGGCACTGGCGGCTCCGGCGGTCCTGCCCTTGGAGTCGGCATTCGGGTATTCTAGTCCAGGTCTCCAGGAATTCCAAGCGAAATTCTCTTGACAGCTTCGATTTCCTGGACGAGGGGGCTTGGGGGGCGAGGTTCGCCCCCATTCTGCCCGGGGCGGGTTGACGAGAGGGGACACGCGAGGGGCCTCGCGGCCAGGAGGATTGCGGCCGGTTTCGCCCGTGGCATACGATTGGAGTCTTGCCCGGTCGTAAACGAACGACGAGACGCCCCAGGATGACCAGTCATGCCGACCTCTGCTCCCGCCCCGACCGATGTTCGAGACACGTTGAGGGAGCTGCGCGGGGCGGACTTCGCGTATTTCATGGGGACGGGCAATGCCGGCGATGCCCTGATCAACGTGGCGGCCATGCAGCTCTTCTCGACGCTCGGGCTGAGGCCCAGGTTCCTGAATTACCGGTCGGCCGGCGTCCCCGAGGGGGGAGTCCTCGTCTGCAGTGGCGGCGGCAATTTCGTCTCCATGTACCACAACCTGGCGAATTTCGTCCGGAAGCATCATCGGTCGGCGAAGCGGCTGATCGTCCTGCCCCACAGTTACAGCGGCCACGAGGCGTTGTTGCGGGAGCTGGGGCCGAATGTCCTGCTCATGTGCCGGGAGCCGAGGTCGTTCGACTATCTCAACGGGCTCGGGCTGCGGGCCGAGGTCGAGCTGTCGGAAGACGTGGCGCTGAACCTCGACCCGGCGACGGTCTTGCGAGGCCAGCCGCTGGCCCCCGAGGATCGGGGATCGGTCTGGCGCCGGGAAGCCTGGCGAGACCGCCTCAAATACGCGGTCCGATCGGCGGCTTATCTGCGCACGAGCCCGCGAGACCCGGAGACCGGGCGCCGATCGTTGCTGGCCTATCGGGACGACGCCGAGCGGACCGAAGCCCCCTTGCCGTCGAACAACTGCGACGCCTCGGTCGTCTTCTCGTCCCGGGACGGGTATTACCTGCCCGACTCGGCCTTGCGGTCGACGCGGGCCCTCCTCGGTTTTCTGAACCACTTCGACGACATCTTCACCAACCGGCTCCACGTGGCCATCGCCGCGCTGCTGCTCGGCAAGGACGTGCACATCGCCCCGAACAATTATCACAAGCTGGAATCGATCTACCGGTTCTCGCTGAAGCATCGGTTCCCGAAGGCGCACTGGGAGGCGGCCGATGACGCCCGTCCCGATTGAGGGGGCCGGGGCGAATCGGGAGGGCTCGCGTGCCCCGGGGGTGAGGTCCCCCGCGGCCATCGCCGCGGAGTGGTCGAACGTCTGACTCCGGCTCGCCTCGACTCGTGTCCCCCGGGGGCCGCGGGTCCGGGGGCGAAGCCGCGGCACCCGACGACGGGCGTCGCTGTGACGGGGGCGGCCGCCTCCGTCGCCCGCTAGACCGGCCCGTCTTCGCCGCGGTGACGACCGCCCTGGTAGGATCGCCGGACCGATCGGGCCATGTTGGCCAGGTCGCGGAGGACGGGGACCCGGTCGAAGAACTTGCCGGCGGCGATGTCGCTGCGCGAGTCGCGTTGCACCCCGAGTTCGGGAAGGGCGATCAGGGTGGTGACGTCGGGATTCTGCCTGCGGAAGGTGTTGAAGGCGCCATCGACGTGCATGGGGCCGCCTTCGGGGTGCCCGGGAGGGCGGTTCCGGATCTGGTCGAGGACCGCGACGAGGCGGCTGATGAGGGGGCCGTCGATCGCGTAGAAATGGGTCTGGTCGATGCGGCCCGCGTAGGGGACGAACGTCGCCCCCCGGGGCGGGCTCGCGCCGGGGGGGGGATCGAAGATCCGGTAACCCAGGTAGGCGAGGTCCCATGAGCACGCGCGGAGCGGGGCAATCGCGGCGTCCTGGTCGGCCAGAAGCCGGGGGGTGAAGGAGAGGTCGTCTTCGATGACCAGGAGGTTGGCGAGGCGGTCGTCTCGGGCCTGCGAGAGCAGCGTCTGGTGGCTGAGGAAGCAGCCGCGGGCCCCGATGCTGGGGAAGCCGGCGGCGGATTCGGGCCGGATGGCGTCGAAGAATTCGACCCGGCCCGGTTGGAGAGGGATTCCGGCGCGTTTGAGTTGCGCGCCCATGTCCCGTCGCCGGTCCGTGCGGGACGGGAGGCTGACGATGACGATTCGTTCAAACAGGTCGGCGAGAGACATGGGGGCGGTCCAGCTCCTTGAAGTTCGAGGCGGCGACGACCGGCATCGGGCGGTCGTGCCGAGGCTGTCCGGGTCGCTGCGTCTTCGCAAGTCCTCCGGGCAATTCTAGGCCACGGGCCTGCAGTCGGATCGCCCAGGGAGGGCTCGGCTCCCGGACGCGAAGCGCCGCGCCTGGCAGCGATCCGGCGCCGGGAGGTGCCGGCTCCCGGGCGCGGAGCGGTCCGGGATCGCCGCGCCCCTTGGCCCGAGACGACTCGGCTCGGGGGGCCGGGGCGTTCGAAACGCGATTGTGAAATTTTTTTGAAGATTGTTAAGATGGAATGAAGTCAAATGATGTCCTGAAGCCGATGGGTCTTCCCCGCGTGTCGGCTGTCCGATTCGTCGAAGTGTTCTTACGTGTTTTGATGGCCTGTGCGGCATGTTCGCGGCGATCGCTCGGGTTGAGAGGGGATTCGGCGGGGCCGTTGGTCCGGGCGCGGCCGATCGCCCGTGTGGGGCGCTCGGCACGATCAGTGTAGGAGTCGATCGGAGACGAAGGGAATGCTGCGGGAAATCGCTGTTGAGCCGTGGGTGGTGGTCAGGAGGGGTTCCTGGATCGGTACCGGGGGGCCGTTGCTCCTGGCAAGCGTGTATGGCCCGGCGCTGGTGGTGCTGGCGATGCTCGTGGCGTTCGTGGAGTTGGTCTGGGGGGGAGCTGGCTATGGGCTTCTCACGAGAGATCCGCTGTCGGTCGTGGCCGACCCGGCGTTGAGGCCGGACCCGGTCCGGTTTTACGTCGGCTTCCTCTCGAATCTCGGCGTGTTGCTCTGGGCCATCACGGCCGGGGGCACGCTGCTGGCCTTCGCGGTGCTCAGGGACGAGGGCGATGTCCGGCTGGCTCGCTTCTTCGGGTTCGCCGGGCTGTTCACCACCTTCCTGATGATCGACGACGTGTACATGCTGCACGAGATCAACGGGACGAACTCGGGAGGCCGTGTCAGGGAGATCCTCCAGCGTTTCCCGCCCAGTGCCGTGTTCAAGGCGGCGTATGCCGTGGGGATGGTGGTGCTGCTCTGGGGATGGCGGAAGGTGATTCTCGGGCAGACGCGTTGGAGCCTGTTGCTGGTCTCCCTGGGCATGTTCGCGCTGTCGATGGGGTGGGATGAGTTGGTCGACCAGAGATTGGCCCCCGGGACACTCCTGTCCGTGAAAATCACGGTGGATCGGTCGTTTTTCCTCGAAGACGCGACCAAGTTCCTCGGGATCGCCGGCTGGCTCGGCTACTTCGGCCTGAGTTCGTTCGAGGCGCTTCGAAGGCGTTGACACCGGCCGAGGCCCTCGAAAGGTGCCGCCTCATGCCGCGGCGATCGCGGCCCACCGGGCGGGACGGTCCGCGCCGCTCCAGGTGAAGTGAAGGAAGGGAGAGAGGGGGGCGTGTCCCGATCGGGGAACCGGGTTTCCCGGGCTCCCAGGGCCCAGAGCACCATCTCCGCCCAACCGGTGGCCGCCGAATCCGGCCTTACCGCCGAGCGGCAGCTGGGTGATGAGACTCCACTCGACGGCGAGGCCCGGCCGGAGCCTCCCCGTTGCGTCCCTCGGGGCTCCCCGCACGACGACGGCGACGCCGGTATGCCGGCCCGACCGGATCCCGAGGATCTCATGGCCGACCCGACCGAATCTCGGGGATCTCATCGCGGACCTCGCTGCCGTGGCCGATCCTGAGAATCCATGTCCCGATTCTTCCGCTTGATCTTTAGGAAGTCGAGGACCCGCTGGGCGTACTCTCGGACCTCGGGGTCGGCATCCTCCGTCGCGGCCTCCACCGCGTCAATCACCTCCGGAGACGGATTCTCGCTGAGGAACAGCCCCTGCAATGCCCCGCGTCGGACGTGAGGGCTTGGGTCCTTCAAAGCCTGATTCAACAGGGGGCCGACTCCTGGGTCACTCCTTCCGATCGATCCGAGGGTCTGCGCGACACATCCTTTGACTTGCCCGCTCGTCTCGTCCAGGAGTCGGATCAAGGGGGCCATGGTCTCGACATCCGAGACGAGGGCGTTATTGCCGATGAAGGTGCAGGCCGTGCAAGCGATCTCGGGCGGGGCGGAGCGGACCTGCTCGAAGAGCCTGGGCAGCAGGTCCGCGCCGAACATCGGCTCGCTGACCATGGAAGCCAGGGCCATCACGGCGAGGCCGGTCCTCTCATCCACTTCCCTCGCGTCATCGTAGCGATGGAAGAAACCGAGGATCGCCGGGAGTGAGTCGATCGCGTCCGGGCCGATGTGGGCGAGCCGGATCACGGCCGACCTGCCGGCTTCGAAATCATCCCCCGCGACGGCCGCCACCAGCTCGGGGACGAACCGCCTGGCCGGGGAGGGACGGGGCAAGGCCCCTTCGTCGATCCCGCGCAGGGCGATGTGGGCCGTGATGGCCGTGTCGGGGTCGGGGCTCCGGAGGTGCTCCAGCAACGCCGGGATGGCCGGCCGGGCCGGCCCGCCGATGAAGCCCAGGAGCCGAGCGGCGAGGGCCCGCGTGCGCGGCCGATCGGACTTCAGCACGTCGGTCAGGTCGTCGACCGCCGGCGCCGCCGCTTCGCCCAGGCCGGCGACGATCCTGGAGATCTGATACCAGTGACCGGAATCGAAGATGGCCTCGAGGCGGACGAACCGCACGAGCTGTGGCAGGACGGCCTGCGGCTTCTCGCCGACGTGTCGGAGGCCGTAAAGGGCCTTGCCCCAGACCTCCGGGTCCGGCTGCTCCAAGGCCTCCTCGAAGATCGCGACCGCGCGGCTCAACTCGGCATCCTGGGCCGCCTCATCGGGCGGCTGATGCCAGTGTTCGCTGTTCATCGCGACCACATTCGCCGCCACCAGGCGCACGCCGAAATCCGGATCTTCCATCGATCGGAGAAAGATCGGTCGGAGGCGGCGAATGTGATGATTGATCGCTCCCGAGAACGTCCCGAGGAGCCGACGGCGGCCCGCGGCGTCGGCCGCCTCGAGCATCGCGACCCACTCGTCAAGGGGGCGGGCCTGCAATCGCTCGCGTTCGGCGATCTGTTCCTGGATCTCCTGTTGCAGGCGTTCGGGCTCGCTGAATCCAGGACGTGAGGACTCGGACGGCGTCCGTCGTGTCTCCGGAGCATCGACGAAGACGCAGCAGAGAGAGGCCACGAGGACGCTCAGGTAAGCCATCGGGCTCATCTCCGGTGTGCGTGGGGAATGAGGGAAGAACACAACGGCGGCCCGGCCCTTTGGGGTCGGGCCGCCGGATCGCCTCCTGCTCAGATCCGCTTCTTCTCGAGCTGCATGTTCAGGCCGAGGCCGCGGATCTCGTTGGTGAGCACGTCGAAGCTGGCGGGGGTGCCGGCCTCGAGGGTGTTCTCGCCCTTGACCATCGACTCGTAGATCTTGGTCCGGCCCTCGACGTCGTCGGACTTGACGGTCAGAAGCTCCTGGAGGATGTAGGCGGCGCCGTAGGCTTCCAGGGCCCAGACTTCCATCTCGCCGAACCGCTGGCCGCCGAAGCGGGCCTTGCCGCCGAGCGGCTGCTGGGTGATGAGGCTGTAGGGTCCGGTGGCCCGGGCGTGGATCTTGTCGTCGACGAGGTGGTGGAGCTTGAGCATGTAGAGATAGCCGACGGTGACGCGCTGGTCGAAGGCGTCGCCCGTGCGGCCGTCGTAGAGGACGGCCTTGCCGTTCTCGGGCAGGCCGGCGTCGAGCAGGCACTGCCGGATCGTGGATTCGTCGGCTCCGTCGAAGACGGGGCAGACGGCCTGGAAGCCGAGCTTGCTGGCGGCCCAGCCGAGGTGGGTCTCCAGGATCTGGCCGACGTTCATGCGGCTGGGCACGCCGAGCGGGTTGAGCAGGATGTCGACCGCCGTGCCGTCGGCGAGGAAGGGCATGTCCTCGACCGGGAGGATCTTGGCGATGACGCCCTTGTTCCCGTGGCGGCCGGCCATCTTGTCGCCGACGGAGATGACCCGCTTGGTGGCGACGTAGACCTTGACCATCTGGAGGACGCCCGAGGGCAGCTCGTCGCCGCGCTTCATGCTGTTGAGCTTGCGCTCCTTCTCGTCGCGGAGGGCCTCGATCTTCGGCTGGTGGACGCGGAAGATCTTGCGGACCTCGCGGGCGACGTCGGGGCTGCGGAGGTCGAGCTTCTCGATGTTCAGCCGCTGGCTCTCCTCGTCGAGCTTGATCGGGTCCTTCTCGCGGCCGAGGGGCTTGCCGGTCTCGGGGTCGGGGATCGGGCCGCCGATGGCCTCTTCCATGGCCGAGATCATGGCCTTGTATTCGTCGGCGATCCGCTGGCCTTCGCCCGTCTCGACGTCCTTCAGCTCCTTCTCGAAGGCCTTGCGCTCGTCCTCGGAGAGGCTCATCCGGCGGCTGAACCGCTGGGTGCTGATGACGATCCCCTCGACGCCCGAGGGGACGTCGAGCGAGTCGTTCTTCACGTCCTCGCCGGCGCGGCCGAAGATGGCGTGGAGGAGCTTCTCCTCGGGGGTCAGCTCGCTCTTGGACTTCGGCGCGACCTTGCCGACGAGGATGTCGCCGGGCTTGACGTAGGTGCCGATCCGGACGATGCCGTTGTCGTCGAGGTTGCGCAGGGCCTTCTCGGAGACGTTCGGGATGTCCCGGGTGAACTCCTCGCGGCCGAGCTTCGTCTCGCGGATCTCGATCTCGAACTCCTCGATGTGGATCGACGTGTAGACGTCGTCCTTCACGAGGCGTTCGGAGATGATGATCGCGTCCTCGAAGTTGTAGCCGTCCCACGACATGAAGCCGACGAGGACGTTGCGGCCGAGGGCCAGCTCGCCGAGGTAGGTGGCGGCGCCGTCGGCCAGGACGGTGCCGGGCTTGACCTTCTGACCGACCTCGACGATCGGCTTCTGGTTCAGGCAGGTCCGCTCGTTCAGGCCGACGTACTTGCGGAGCTTGTAGACGTGGGTGTCGTCGATGACGACCTTGGTGGCGTCGACGAAGGTGACGGTCCCTTCCTGCTCGGCCTTGATGAGCATGCCGGAGTTCTGCGCGACGGCGTGTTCGAGGCCGGTGGCGACGATCGGCGGCTCGGAGACGAGCAAGGGGACGGCCTGCCGCTGCATGTTCGAGCCCATGAGGGCCCGGTTGGCGTCGTCGTGCTCGAGGAACGGGATGAGGCCGGCCGAGACGCCGACCATCTGCTTCGGGCTGATGTCGACGTACTGGACCGTCTCCGGCTTGACCACGACGAAGTCGCCCTGGAAGCGGGAGATGACGTTGCCTTCGAGGCGGCCGGCGTCGTCGGTGCCGGCGTCGGACGGGGCGATGTAGACCTCCGACTCCTCGTCGGCCCGCATCAGGACGACGTCCTTGGTCCGTCGCCCGTCGTCGATCTTCAGGTAGGGGCTGACGAGGAAGCCGTACTCGTCGACGCCGCCGAAGATGCCGAGCGAGCTGATCAGGCCGATGTTCGTGCCTTCGGGGGTCTCGATCGGGCAGATGCGGCCGTAGTGCGAGATGTGGACGTCGCGGACCTCGAAGCCGGCCCGCTTGCGGTTCAGGCCGCCGGGGCCGAGGGCCGAGAGGCGGCGTTCGTGGGTGAGCTGGGCCAGCGGGTTGGTCTGGTCGACGACCTGCGACAGCTCGCCGCGGCCGAAGAAGTACTCGATGGCGGCGCTGATCGACTTCGGGTTGATCAGGGAGCGAGGGGTCATGTCCTCGGCATCCTTGAGGTTCATGCGCTCCTGGACGGTGCGGCGGAGCTTGAGGAACCCCTTGCGAAGCTCGTCGGAGGCGAGCTCGTCGATGGTCCGGAGGCGGCGGTTGCCGAGGTGGTCGATGTCGTCGACGTGCCCCTTGCCGCGGCGGAGGTTGAGGATGTAGCGGATCGAGTTCAGGTAGTCGGTCGCGTCGAGGATCATCTGATCCTCGGGGACATCCTGATTGAACTTGCGGTTGATCCGGAAGCGGCCGACCTTGCCGAGGCGGTAGCGATTGGTGTCGAAGAACTTCTCGTTGAACAGCTCGCGGGCCTTCTCGAGCTGCGGCGGGTTGCCGGGCCGGAGCCGCTGATAGATGCGCAGGAGGGCCGACTCGTGGTCGGTCGTCGGGTCTTCCTGGAGCGACTGGAGGATGAGCGGGTCGCGGGCGTCCTTGAGGACCTCGATGTCGCCGAGCTCGTTGTCGACGAGGATCTGGGCGAGGGCCTTGGAGATGGTCGAGCCGCTGTCGGCCAGGACCTCGCCGGTGTTCGGGTCGACGACGTCGCCGCAGGCGATCCGGCCTTCGAGGCTCTGGGCGGCGACCTTGTCGGTCGTCGAGATCGTCTCGGACTCGTAGAAGGCCGAGAGGATGGCCTCGTCGGACGAGAAGCGGGGGTCCATGGCCCGCAGCAGGGTCATGGCCGAGAACTTCCCGGACTGGTCGATCCGGACGCCGAGGGTGTCCTTCTTGGTGACCTGGAGCTCGATCCAGCTGCCGCGCTCGGGGATGATCCGGCAGGCGTGCAGGCGCTTCTCGCTGGCCTCGATCTCGACGACGAAGTCGACGCCGGGGGAGCGGTGGAGCTGGCTGACGACGACGCGCTCGGCGCCGTTGATGATGAACTCGCCGCCGCCGATCATGATCGGCATGTCGCCGAGGTAGACCGACTCCTCGACGGCCGTCTCACCCTTGTTCAGGCGGAGCCAGACGTGAAGGGGGCGGCCGAAGGTCAGGCGGAGCTGCCGGCACTCGTCCGGGTCGTAGCGGGGCTTGCCGAGGTCGTAGCGGATGTATTCGAGCTTGAGCTGCTTGTCGTAGCTTTCGATGGGGAAGATTTCGCGGAAGACGCCTTCGAGGCCCGAGTCGGTTCGCTTGTCGGCGGCGGTGTCGGCCTGCAGGAAGCGGGCGTAGCTGACCGTCTGGATCTGGGTCAGATCGGGGATGGGGTATTCGTCCTCGATCCGGCCGAAGTTCTTGGGGGGCAGTGGGGTGATCCGCTGGGCACTGCTGGCGTAGGGCATCGGGTCGCGCTCCTCGAGGGGAGATGAAGGGCGGGCGCGGTCGCGGGCGACTCGGCGTCGGGTCGGCCGTTCCGGGCTCGGTCGGGGCCGCGGTCACGCTGGAGGCGTTGACGAGCTCGGCGGGCCTTGGGTCCGGGCCTTATGGTGGAGGCGGGGACGCGGGCGGTTGCGGCTCGGGAGATGGTCCTGGGGGAGTCGACATCCTGGCGGCTCCGGAGAAACGAGTTCCCGGCGCGCCGGCCGGCCCCGGTCGGTCGAATCGGCGCCCGGGGTTGCCGGGGGGCGTCGATCGGTCGGGCCGGGGCGGGTCAGGAGAGACAAGACGGTTGGATTCGGGGGTGGCTTGCCGATCGGGCCTCGAACGCAGGATTCGGGGCGTCGATCGGCCGCCGGGGTGACGAGCCGACGGTCGGCCCCGGCGGGGGTGCCGGGGCCGGCGTCGGGCGGGGTCACTTGATGCTGACGGTGCCGCCGGCGTCTTCGAGTTCCTTCTTGAGCTTCTCGGCGTCTTCCTTGGAGATGCCGGTCTTGATCGCCTTCGGGGCGCCGTCGACCAGTTCCTTGGCCTCCTTGAGGCCCAGGGCGGTGGCGGCCCGGACGACCTTGATGACCTGGATCTTCTGGGCGCCGGAGTTCTCCAGCACGACGTCGAACTCGGTCTTCTCGGCGGCGGCGGGGCCGGCCTCGGCGGCGGCGGCCGGGGCGGCGGCGACGGCCGCGGCGGCGGCCTTGATGCCGTGGACCTCTTCGAGGTAGTCGCCCAGGGCCTTGGCCTCGAGGACGGTCAGCTTGACGATCTCTTCGCCGAGGTTCTTGATGTTGTCGGCGAATTCGCGGGCGGGGGCATCGGCAGTGGCCATCGTTCGGCGATCCTTTCGTTCGGAGCGATCCGGTTGGTGCTCGACGCGGCGGGTCTCGTCGCCGGTCGGGCGGGATCGGTCGGAATTCAGATGAGATGAAGGAGGGTGGAGCTGGGCGGTCGGTTCGCCCGGCCCCGGTCAACGCAACGAATCAGGTCGGGGACGACGGCCGGGGGGCCGTCGACGGGTTGGATCGGGTTCAGCCTTCGGCGGGGGCCTCGGCGTCGGCCGGGGCATCGCCCGAACCTTCGGCGTCGGCAATGGCCTTGAGCTGTCCGGCGAGGCCGGCGGCCGGGGCATTGGCCAGGCTGACGACGCGTTGAACGGGGGCCAGGGCGAGGGCCACGGCCCGGCCGATCAGTTCTTCGCGGCTCGGCAGCTTGGTGATGTCGGCGACCTGGTCGGGCGAGATGATCACGCCGTCGACGGCGCCGCCCTTGATCTTCGGCTTCTCGAGTTTCTTGACCTGGGCCGAGATCTCCTTGGCCAGCTCGGCGACCCCTTCCCCGCCCCAGGCGGCCACGCTGGGGCCGCTGAGGTACTGGCGAAGGCCGCCGAGGCCGAGCTCGTCGAAGATCCGACCGGCCAGGGTGTTCTTGAGCACCTTGATGCGGATCGACTTCTTGCGGAGGTCGTTCCGGAGCTGGGTTTCGCTGATGGCGTCCAGGCCGCCGAGATCCAGCAGCAGGACCGATCGCGTCCCGTCGAGGTCGCGACGGAGCTGGTCCATCATCAGCTCTTTGACGTACTTGCTCATCGCTTTGGTCGTCGGCCGGGGGCCGCCTCCTGGTGGGTGCCGGCTCGGGTTATGCGACGACCCGGATACCCGGGCTCATCGTGGCCGAGATGGTGACCGACCGGATGTACTGGCCCTTGGCGGCGGCCGGTTTGAGAGTCTTCAGGTGGGTCAAGAACGCCTGGATGTTCTCGATCAGCCGCTGATCGTCGAAGCTCAGCTTGCCGACCGGGGCGGCCACGTTCCCGCCCTTGTCGTTGCGAAACTCGATCTTGCCGGCCTTGAACTCGCGGACGGCCGAGGCGATGTCGGTCGTCACGGTGCCGGAGCGGGGCGAGGGCATCATGCCCCGGGGGCCGAGCACGCGGCCCAGCGGGCCGACGATCCCCATGACATCCGGCGTGGCCAGGGCCACGTCGAAGTCCATGACCCCGTTCTTGATCTGCTGGGCCAGGTCGTCGGCCCCGACAATGTCGGCGCCGGCCTCCCGGGCCTTCTCGGCGTTATCGCCCTGGGCAAAGACGGCCACGCGCACGGTCTTGCCGATGCCGTGCGGCAGGGCGACCGAGCCGCGGACGTTCTGGTCGCTCTGGCGGGGGTCGATGCCCAGGTTGGTCGAGACCTCGACCGACTGGTCGAACTTCGTGGTGCCGAACGTCTTCAGCGCCTGGACGGCCTCTTCCAGCGAGATCGGCCCCGGGGGGGTTTGCTGCAAGAGGGCGCGGAAGCGCTTCGAATGCTTGGGCACTGTCGCTCTCCGTAAGGTGCGGAAAAGCTGCCGCCCCACGGTCGTCATCGGTCGCGAGCGACGGACGACGCCGGGACACCCGTGGCCCCCCGAGGGCCGTCTCCGGCGGGCGGTCGCGCCGGACGCGGGTGGGCCGAGCACTCATTTCGGGCAGTGCTCGGCCGGTGGATTCTTCGAGCATGGGCCTCATCCGACCGGATCGGGCCGGGCTCGCCGGCGCCGGGGCCCCGAGGGCGTCGGGATCGGTGGCGAGACCGCCCCGCGATCGGGGGTGAAGCCGGTCGGGATCGGACCGCGGTCGATCGGGCGGAGGCCGATCGACCGGGTCAGCCCTTGACCTCGACCCCCATGCTGCGGGCCGTGCCGGCGATGAGCCGCATGGCGTGGTCGATGTCTCGCGCGTTCATGTCCTGGAACTTCGTCTCGGCGATCTTGCGGACCTGATCGGCGGAGACGGTGCCGACCTTGGTCTTGTGGGGCTCGGCCGACCCGGAGGCGATGCCGGCGGCCTGCTTGAGCAGGACGGCGGCGGGGGGGCTCTTGGTGATGAACTCGAACGATCGGTCGTTGTAGACGGTGATCTCGACGGGGATGGTGGTCCCCTTCATCTCCTTGGTCCGGTCGTTGAACTGGGTGACGAACTGCCCGATGTTCACGCCGTGCTGGCCGAGGGCCGGGCCGACCGGGGGGGCCGGGGTGGCCTGCCCACCCGGGCATTGCAGCTTGATTTTTGCCGTGACTGTCTTCGCCATCGCTCTCTCGTACTCCGGGCAGTAGGCAGTAGGGGGTAGGTAGCAGGCAGAGATGAAGAGGGAAACGACCAGGGGGAAGCGTGCGCGATCGGCAGTGGTTCGCTGTCGCCAAGGCCTCTGCTTACCGCCTGCTGCCTGCTGCCGACTCCGTCAGAGATTCAGACTCGCTCGACTTGCCAGTACTCGAGGTCCACGGGGGTCGGCCGGTTGAAGATGATGATCATCACCTTGACCAGACCGCGGGCCTCGATGACCTCTTCGACCGTCCCTTCGAAGTTCTCGAAGGAGCCTTCCTTGATCTTCACGCGGTCGCCGCGTTCGAGGTCGATCTTGGGGACGGCCTTGGTTTCGCCGGGTTCCTCGGGCTTGAGGATCTTATCGATCTCGGACTGGCTCATCGGCGTCGGGGTGCCGTGGGCGCCGACGAAGTCGCCGACACCGGGGGTCTCCCGGACCACGAACCAGGTTTTCTCGTTGAGCTCCATGTGGACCATGATGTAGCCCGGGTAGCTCTTGCGCTCGACGGTGCGTTTCTTGTTGTTCCGGATCTCGGTCACTTTTTCCTTCGGGACGACGATCTGGCCGAAGTAGTTCCCGAGATCCTGGATCTTGACGCGGCGTTCGAGGGCGTCCCGGATCGTATCCTCGCGGCCGCTCTGGACCTTCAGGACGTACCAGACCAGCTCGGGAGGAGGCTCGTCGTCATCGAGGTCGGCGGGCGTCTCGACCTCTTCGGTGTCGACGTGATCGTCGGCTTCGGGATCGTCGGGGCCGTCGTCATCGGTGGCCTCGGCCAGTTGCCTGGCCTCGACCGCGGCGGGGGCGGGCTCGTCGGGCAGGGCCGATTCGGGCTCAGCCTCGGCATCGGCCTCGTCGGCGGGGGAGGCCGGCTCGGGGGTCTCGCCGGCCGGGGTGCCGCCGTCGGGCGCCGATTCCTCGACTTCGAAAAGGTTCGATGGGCCGACGGCTGAGCCGCGATCCGTCTCGGTCGGCTCCGACGGCGGGCCTGACTCGGGCTCGAGGGGCGGCTCGTCGTGTTCGTCGGGCGTCGTGCTCATCCGGCAGTCGGGGGTGGGAGTTCGGTTCGGAGCGAGTGGTGCAAGCAGAACAAGAGGGCAACGCGAACGAGGGGCGGCCAGGGAGGAAGGAGGCCGCCCGCCCGGCCGATTGCGCGGGTGTCCGCGGCGTCAGCCGGCGGAGCCGATCGCCTGGCCGGTCCCGGCCGAGACGTCGAGCACGCCGATCTGGTTGAGCAGGACCATCCAGACGTTGTCGATCGCGAACAGGTAGAACGAGATGACCAGCACGGTGACCAGGACGACGCCGGTGGCCCGCTTCAGGTCGTTCCGGCTGATCCAGGAGACCTTGTTCATCTCGGCCTGGGTGGCGATCAGGAAGTCGGCGAACGGCGGATAGTGGATCATCCGGAAGCTCAGCCAGGCGAACGCCGCAGCCAGGACGCCACAGATCCCGAACTGGACATAGATCTCGGTGCCATCAAGCGTGGCGAAGAGCCGGGTCACGCCGATGAGCAGGACGGCCGCCATGGCGATGCCGGTCCAGAGCCGGGCATGCCAGCCCTGCATCGGCTTGTAGAGCCCGGAGCTCAGGAGGGTGGCAAAAAACTGATTCTTGCCGCTGCGACGGGCAGACTTCTCCGAGGGCTTCGATGCACGGGTCTCGGTTGCATCATCCTTCACCTTGCCCATTCGCCCGACCCTCCCGAGGACGCGATCACGCCGCTCTTGACAGTGACTGCAGACGGAAACCCACGCTATCGAGTTCGCTTCGCAACGGCCCGATCGCTTCCCCCGGCGAGGTGACGGGCCTGCAAGGCCGGCCCCTGTTTGCGTCGCAGGACCGGGCCGCAGGCCCGACTCGTCGACACCGCCTCGATGGCCGCCGGAGGAAGACCCCGGGGGCCGCGGGCCTGCCGTTGAGGGAAGAGATCGACACGAAACACGAGCGGAGGGAATCGAACCCCCAACCCCCGGTTTTGGAGACCGGTGCTCTACCAGTTGAGCTACGCTCGTACGGAAAACCGGGCCGAAGGGTTCATTCGTCCCGGGAAGGTCGCGGCCAGGCGACGGGAAGTCGCCGTTCCTTGATCCATCGGACATCCCGGCCGACGCGAATCGCCCGGGAAAGGCGAGGCGTCGGCCGGGATGAGTGGGTCGTCGGGTATCAGCGCACCGAAGGCGCGGCGATCGGCGTGGGTGGCGTCACTCGATGATCTTGGTGACGACGCCGGCGCCGACGGTCTTGCCGCCTTCGCGGATGGCGAAGCGGAGGTTCTCCTCCATGGCGATCGGGGCGATCAGCTCGACGGTCATCTTGATGTTGTCGCCCGGCATGCACATCTCGGCCTCGCTGCCGTCCTCGGACAGCAGGTTGACGATGGTGCCGGTGACGTCGGTGGTCCGGAAGTAGAACTGCGGCCGGTAGTTCTTGAAGAACGGGGTGTGGCGGCCCCCCTCGTCCTTCGAGAGGACGTAGACCTCGGCCTCGAACTTCGTGTGCGGGGTGATCGAGTTCGGCTTGCAGATGACCTGGCCGCGCTCGAGCTGTTCCTTCTCGATGCCCCGCACGAGCAAGCCGACGTTGTCGCCGGCCCGGCCTTCGTCGAGGGTCTTCTGGAACATCTCGACGCCGGTGACGGTCGTGTCCATGTTGGCGCCGAAGCCGATGATCTGGACCTTGTCGCCGACCTTGACGATGCCGCGGTCGATCTTCCCGGTGCCGACGGTGCCGCGGCCCTTGATCGAGAAGACGTCTTCGACCGGCATCAGGAACGGCTTGTCGATGTCGCGGACCGGCTCGGGGATGTAGCTGTCCATCGCCGCGACCAGCTCGAGGATCGGCTTGGCGGCGGTGTCGTCCGACGGGTTGTCGTACGCCGGCTTGGCCGACCCGCGGACGATCGGGATCTCGTCGCCGGGGAACTTGTAGTGGGTCAGCAGGTCGCGCAGCTCGAACTCGACGAGCTCGAGCAGTTCCTCGTCGTCGACCAGGTCGACCTTGTTGAGGAAGACGACCAGGGCGGGCACACCGACCTGACGGGCCAGCAGGATGTGCTCTCGGGTCTGGGGCATCGGGCCGTCGGCGGCGGAGACCACCAGGATCGCGCCGTCCATCTGGGCGGCACCGGTGATCATGTTCTTGATGTAGTCGGCGTGGCCCGGGCAGTCGATGTGGGCGTAGTGCCGGGTCTCGCTCTCGTACTCGACGTGGGAGACGGCAATGGTGACCGTCTTGCTGGCGTCGCGGACGGTGCCACCCTTGGCGATGTCGGCATAGGACTTGGACTGCGCACCGCCACGGGCGCCGAGGACGGCCAGGAGGGCGGCCGTCAGCGTGGTCTTGCCGTGGTCAATGTGCCCAATGGTGCCGACGTTGACGTGCGGCTTCGTGCGAACAAAGGTTTCCTTGGCCATCGGTGCTTCCCGTCGTCTCCTGGTTCTGGAAAGCGAGGTGGGGGGTATTAGCCCGTCGCCCCGCGAGGTCCGGCGGTAGTCGGCCGCGTCCCGAACCGGGGTCGGGTTCCGCCGGGCGTCGGTCGGCGCGGTCCAAAAAAGGGATCGATTCGCCGACCAATCGGACGGGAACCGATCCGGGTCATCATGCTTCGTACAGGGAAAGCTGCCGGTGGGATTCGAACCCACGACCTCGTCCTTACCAAGGACGCGCTCTACCAACTGAGCCACGGCAGCAAAGGGGGGCGTGAACGAGGGTCTTCTCGCGTCAACGCCGTGTTCGGTGTGAGTGTCTCGTGAAGCAAACCTCGTCGTCTTCGATCCGTTTCAGTCGTGGTTCGGGCGTCTGATCTCGATCCGGATGGCCCGCCTTCCCGGCCCGCGTCTGTCATCCGATCCGACCCGAGGCTGAAGGCCAGGCCCCGGGGCATTGGCCTCGCAGGGAGGGGCGAACACTCAGGGCAAGGGCCGGCAAATCGGGAGAGCGGGTGATGGGAATCGAACCCACACAGCCTGCTTGGAAGGCAGGGGCTCTACCATTGAGCTACACCCGCAATGGGGCCAGCAGATGCCGAGGTCCGCGCCAGTCGGTTCGAACCGGCGAATGCGAGAGTCGGTCGGTCAGGCGAGCGAATCCTCCTTCAATCCCTTCTGTTCGGCTCTGCGGCGGGCCCGTCTCTGGGGACCATGGCCGGGACGGAAGCGGGCCGTTCGATCGTGAGTAGTCGAAGTGGGTGGTGCAGGATTCGAACCTGCGAAGGCTGAGCCACCAGATTTACAGTCTGGCCCCTTTGACCGCTTGGGTAACCACCCGATCGTCGTTTTAAGTCGTCGTCGTTTTGAGTCGTCTCTGCTCTGCGAGTCTGGGCTGCGTGCGAATGTTCGATGTTTCGACCGACCCGGATCGCCTCGACGCGATCCGGCAGAGCTGGCGGTGAGAGTCGAACTCACAACCTACGGTTTACAAGACCGTTGCTCTGCCAGTTGAGCTACGCCAGCGAGATTCCGGGCAGCGGAAAAGTCAGAATTTACCGTGACTTCAGGCCGATTGCAAGCGATTTTCTCCGCTGAATCGTTGGAATCGTTCGGCCGGGCGGATCGACGGAGTTTTCTCGCCACGATTCCAGGGGGCATGGTACCGCGCCCGAGGCGGGGGGAGCAAGGGGACCCCCGCCGTTCTTTCGCGGCGGAGTCGCATCGAGGGGATCGACACCGCGCCGCGTCCCGGAGCCCGGGTCGTGCGGCCCGGCCGTCCTTGATCCGGCCGTCAATGCGAGCCGCCGGGGACGAGCGAGCGTCCCCGGCGGCAGGAAGGCGAGTCCCGGGCGAGGGTTGCGTCAGAACATGGGCAGTTCCATGCGCTCCTCGACGGCGATCCGGCGGAGCTTCTCCTGGGCCCGCGACTCGATCTGGCGGACGCGTTCCTTGGTGATGCCCAGCTCCCTGCCGAGCTGCTCGAGGGTCATCTCGCGGGTGCCGTCGAGGCCGTAGCGGGAGATCATGATCCGCCGCTCGCGGTCGTCGAGGCGGCCGAGCATCCCCTGCACGGCCTCGACGTTGCGGCGGTGGGCGACCTCGTACTCGTGCTCGTCGATCCGGCCGTCGGCGGCCGACTCGAACATCTCCTCGTGGCCGGTGACGAAGCGGTCGCGGCGGTAGTTCTCCTCGGGGATCGTGCGGGCGAAGTTCTTCATGATCGCCCAGCTCGCGTAGGTGGAGAACTTGTTGCCGCGGGCGTAGTCGAATTTCTCGACCGCGCGGATCAGGGACATGTTGCCGTCGGAGACCAGTTCGAAGAAGTTGTTGCTGGGGCCGACGTGCCGCTTGGCGATCGAGACGACCAGGCGGAGGTTGGCCCGGATGATCTGGTTCTTGACGGCCAGGGCCTCGTCCTGCAGCCGGTCGATCTCGTCGAGTTCGGCGGTCTTGGCCTTGTGCGGGTCGAGCTTCTCGCGGCGCAGGTGGGCCTTGTACTTCAGGAAGTTCATCTTCCGGAAGAGGTGGGCTTCCTGCTCTCGGGAGAGCAAGGGGACCTCGTACAGGCTGGCCAGGTACGGCGGCAAGCCCTTGGGGGCCTTGACCTTGCGGGGGGCCTTGCCGTCGGCCGGCACGGGCATCTCGGCGAGGATCTCGGCCGCGGCCTTCGGGTCGTCGAAGCTCTCGTTGTGCATGTATTCGAGCTTCGTCTCGAGCAGGCGTTCGGCGCGCAGCTCGTTCAGGACCCGATAGATGCTCGATCGGGTCCGGCCGTATTGCTTGGCCAGGACCTCCACGGAGGTCCCGGTGCGGAACTTCCGGTAGATCTGGGCCCGGGCTTCGGTGTCGAGCGGGCCGGTCGAGCTGGGGAAGATTGCTCGGTCCGGATGCTCCCGGTCGTAGGTCTTCAACGTCATGCGAATGGTCTCAGGAGAGCGGGACATCTTGCGTGCAATCCTCCGGGCGATCTCGGCGAGGCTGGCCTGCCGGACCGCAGCCATGCGGCGGGCGCGTCGGATGATCTCGTCGCGCTCCGCGTCGGACAACTGGCTGAAACGAGTCCCGCGATCGACCTGTTCGCGGTGCTCCGACACGAATCGATCCAAGCTGGATTCCAGGAAACCGACTTTGATGCGTCCTTCGACCCGGAAGTGCCGGGCCACGAGCCCCTGGCGCCGCCAGCGGTTGACGGTCCGGGTCGAGACCCTGTACCGCCGGCTCACGTCCTCGACCGTCAGGACCGGCTCGGTCGCCTCGTCGACGGGCTGGCCGACGGTGCGCGACAGGTCTTCGACGTAGAGCCGGAGATCATGTCGGACGTCGCGGCCGCTGATCGTCAGCAAGGAGGACGAATCGGCCCGGTAGCCGGTGATCCGGTAGCAGAGGAATTCGAACGGGTAGACCTTGCCGCCTTCGATCTCGGCCAGCAGCCGCTCGGCGCGGTCCAGTTGTTCCAGCCGACGCTCCCGGGTGGCCGAGCGCGTCTGCTGTTCCATCAACTGCCGCAGTGCTGGGTGGCGATAGGGCTGGCTCATCCGTGCTTCGCTCCCGGGCTCACGACGAATCCCGGTTGAGGACTGTTCTCACAACGTTGCGGACGACTGTAATAGTTCGGACGCTTTCGGCCGTGACGAAGGTTCCGTCTGTTCATCTTTTCGTCGAAACCGGGCATTGAGTTCGGCCTTCACCCTGGATTCTTCCCGAAGAACCCTCTGTTGTGTCTCTAGAGTTCGGAGTGGGGAATGGGGGGCGAAGTTCGCCCTCTCACCTCGATGTCAAGGCTGAACCGACTCCCGCATCCGTCCGCAAACGACGTACCCGTGACCGGATGGGGCGGGGCGTTGGAAGAGGATCGCGGGCTTAAGTCATCCATTTTCCGGGAGTTGCGTGATCCGATCGCCGCGGGTCGGGCGGGGCTCGGGCCGGCTTGCGACGCAGATTGGCATGAAGGGGATGTCGATTTGACATCTTCGGAAAGAACCTTCCCCGGATGCATCGCGATCGGGGGGGACGCCGCGGCGTCCGGCTCCTACCTATTCGAGCCTCCCTGCGGCTTTGCGGCAAAAATCCGGAAAATTTTCGGGAAACGACGGTCTTGCGGTCGAAATTCGAAGACAAAGGGGAAATGCGATCACGTTCGGCGCGTCGTTTTCGTGGTTGACTCGTCTCCGCCCGCTGCAGAGCGTGGGGGGATGGTCCGTTCCTGGAGGCGGGAGGAGAGTGATCGGGATGCGAAGCAGGCACCGGCTCGGCGGGCTCTCGGTGGCGGCTCTGATGCTGGGGACGGCCTGGTCCTTCGGGGCTCGGGCGGCCGAGGAGGGGCCGGTTGCGCTGGTCGAGCGCCTGGAGGTCGGGGATCGGCTGCGGGTGCTGGCCACCCTCGACGCCGAGGGACGCTACCGCCCCGGTGAGGCGACGGAAGACACCCCCGTGACCCCGATCGAGCTGACCGTCTCCACCCGGATCGAGTCGAGGGATCAGGTGCTCGCGGTCGATGCCGAGGGCCTCCCGGCCCGCCTCTGGCGCCAGGTCGGGCGGGCGAGCGTGGAGATCGGCGGGCCGGAACCGATCCGGCCGCAGACGATCACCCTGCGGCCCGAGGTCTCGTCGTTGGTCGTCGATCGAGCCGGCGGACCGGGCGGCCGGGTCGTCGCGGCCAGCCCCCAGGGTCCGTTGACGCGGGCCGAGCTGGACCTGGTGCACATGCCCGCCGACCCGATCGGCGTGCCTGCCTTGCTGCCCGAGGCCGGGGCCGAGGTCGCTCCCGGCGACCGCTGGCCCGTGCCCGACGCGGTTGCCCGGTCCATCAGCGGCTACGACGTGCTGGCCTCGAACACGGTCGAGGCCACGCTGCGGTCGGTGGACGACGAGTCGGCCGAGGTCGAGCTGGCCGGGGCGATCGCCGGCGCCGTCCTGGGAGGCCAGGGGGAGATGACGATCACCGGGTCCTTCCGGTTCGATCGCCGGGCCGGCCGGGTCAGCCTGGTGACGATCGAGCGCGACGAGCGCCGGGAACCGGGGCCGGTCGAGGCGGGCCTGGAGTTCCGCAGCACGATCTCGATCGAGCGGGGCGAGGCGGCCGATGAGGACGCCGGCGCATCGCCGCCGACGGTCCCCGAGGCGATCCCCGACGACTGGCTCCTGCTTCGTTACGCCTCTCCCGACGGGCGCTACACGCTGCAGCACGACCGGGCCTGGCACCTGTTCTCGGAAGACGATCAGCAGGTCGTCTTGCGGCGGGTCGAGGCGGGCACGGTGGTCGTGCAGGCCAATCTCGTGGCCGGGCCGACCGTCGAGCCGGGCGCGCAGCCGAAGGCCGAGCGATTCCGGGACGACGTGAAGAAGGCGCTCGGCGATCGGTTCGACCGGATGATCGACGCCGGGGCCGTGACCGCCCCCGAGGGGGAGTTCCGCTACCGCCTGGCCCTGGCAGGCCGGCAGGGGGAAGAGCCGATCGTCTGGTACTATTACCTTGTCTCGGACGCGAAGGGCCGTCAGGTGGTGGCGATCTTCACGCTCCGGGCGTCGCAGGTCGATCGCTTTGGCCGGCGCGATCAACGGATGATCGGTTCGTTGCGCTGGTTGCCGGGGCGCCCTTGAGGGTCGGCAGTCGATCCGGACGGCGCCGTGACGAGGCACTCCGGCCGATCCTCTCGTGGGTTCTCGCACGGTTTCGATGCAATCCGCCATTGTTTCCCGATGTTCTGATGGCCTATGCTCAATTTTGATCATGAATGGTCGGCACGCGTGTTTCACAATCACGCCCCTTCGGCCTGCGGTTGAGCGGGTGTTCGCGTGGGAAGAGGGGCGAGGCGAGGCGGATCGAATCGGATCGGATCACCCGGCGAGGTGCCTCGGCGTCTCGCCCGCACTGGTTTCTTTCTCTCGGGTGTTTGTGCGTTGATCCCGGATCGTCGGGGGTCGCCAGATCATCAAAGAACCGGCCCGGGCCCGGGCCGGAGGAGATGGGACATGAGGAGCAGGACGACCATGCCGGCGCCAGGCCGACGAGCCTTCCGACGAGCACTCATCGGGATCGCCGCCCTGACGCTCGCCCCGGCCTTCGAGCCGGCATCGGCGAGGGCCTGGCAGGCCGGGGCCGCACGCCCGGCGCCGCCGATCGAGTCGGGCAGGCCCGCCCCGCCGCTCGACCGCGGCCGACCGGAGTCGGCCCCGCCGGGGTTCTCGGACCGCCCGGCCCCCGGGGTGGGCGATCCCGGCCGGGACACCGGGCGGCGCTATCGGTTCATCGAAAGCTACGCACAGCCCGATGCCAACGACAGCGGGATCGGCCCGTATCAGGTCGCCTTCGTCGAGAACCTCGACCGGTCGTTCGAGCAGCCCGGCCAGGCTCCCGAGCGGACGCAACTGGTCGCTCGGGCCATCGTGGTCGAACGGCCGGCGCGGGTGGGAGGCGTCGAGAATCGGACCGTCTCGGCCCTGGTCCGGTACTACCAGACGGTCCAGCTGACGAAGGATGGCGTGCCCGACACGTCGGCCGACGGGCCGGCCGGGCTGGCCGGTCAGACCCTCTGGCTCCAGGATGACGGCCGGCCGGCGCCGACGATCCTGACCCTGCCGGGGTCGGCCCCGTTGAATCAGGAGCAATTCGGCTTCGCGGCCATTCAGCAGGTCGACCTGCCGAAGCTGGGGGGCCTGCTCTCGGTGCTGCACCAGGGGGTCGGTTCGAGCTGGAACGTCCCCCGAGACGCCGCCGAAGCCCTGGTGGGTGACGTGATCCTCGACGGCTCCCTGGTGGCGACCTTCGAGGAACTCCTCCCCCCGACCGAGACCGACCAGAACTCCCGGGCGGTCATCCGGGTCAGCGGCCGGGTGCAACTGGTCAGCGCCACGACGGCCGTCAACGCCCAGCTCGAATTCGCCTTCGTCGACCCGGAAACCACGCTCGACGGGCCGCAAGGGGGCGGGCAGGTCAACAGGCTCGAACCCCGGATGATCGACGCGCAGGGGTCGATCAACCGCCTCCTGCTCGCCCAGCGCGACGTGGTCGAATTCCCGGACGCGACGGGCCGGATCGGCATGCGGGCGACCCAGCTCCGCGAGCTGAACCTGGAGCGACGGCGGACCGTGCCGGCCGACCTGATCCCGCCGTTTCCGAACCCGCCCCTCGAACCGAACCGTCAGAATTCCTGGGTCGTCTTCCTCGACCCCGACGACCGCTTCCAGTTCGAGCACCCGCAGGATTACCGCCCCGCCCCGGCCGACGAACAGGCCGGCGAGGACGTCGTCTTGCAGCGCGTCCGGACGGACGGCGTGCCGGATCACATGACCTTCGTCTTCCATCCCCGGGGAGAGGTGCCGCCCGAACTGCGCCCCGACCCGTTCGTCCAGCGGATGGTCGAAGGGTGGCGGTCGATCCCCCCGCCGGGCGTCCAGGTCGGCCAGGGCTCCGAAGGCTGGCTGCCCGAACCGGAGTGGGGAGGCAAGCGGGTTTACCGGCTGGAACTCCCCCTGACCTACTCGCCCGAAGCCTTCGCCGTGCAGGATGCCGGCCGGGCCTATTCCTCCGCCTATCTGGTGCAACTGCCCAACGGCTCGGCCCTGGAGCTGATGAGCCTGACGGAGGGTTCCCCCGCCGAGTTCCGCGAACAGGTCGAGGAGATTCTCCGGTCGTTCCGGGTCGATCCCCCCTCCCCTGCGGCCCCCCGGGCGGGCGTCCCCGCTCGACGGCCGGGCGCGAACGCCACGCCGGCCCCGGCATCGGTCCCGGAGCCGGAGCCGGAGCCGGAGCCTGGAGCGGAACCTGGACCAGGGGCGGACGTTCCCCCCGTCCAGCCCGGGACAGGCATCCCGCCGGTCGAGCCGGAAGAAACACCGGCCCCGCCGCCGACCCTCGACCCCGACCCTTCGCGTCGGCCGCCCCCGCCGCCGATCGACTGATCTCCTGCCCTGCCCTTGTCCCGTCCCGTCCTGTTTTGGGGCGGGGCGAACGCCAGGGCCGAGCACGACCTCGGGGCGGGTCAGTCGGGTTCAACCGGCGCCGACCCCGCCTCCGGGGCGAGGCCCGGCCGGGTCGATCCTGGCCAGCTCGACGGCGATCTGGGCCGCCAGCGAAGCATTGGCGACGATCAGGGCGGAGTTGGCCGATTGGCTCATGCCGTCGGTCGCTTCGTGAATCCGACCGAGGAGAAACGGGGTCAGCCGCTTGCCGCGGATTCCCAGTCGGTCGGCCTCCGCCAGGGCGTCTTCGAGCGCGGCGTTCATGCGTGCTTCATCCGGCGCGTCCGGCTCGGGAACCTGCTGCGCCAGGACCACCGCGCAGGGCAAGGCGAGCCGTCGGTGCGTCGCGACGACCCGGGCGGCCTCGGCCGGGCTCTCGACCCGGTGCTCCAGCGGCAGGCCGGTGGTCCGGCTCGTGAAGCCGGGCAGCTCGTCGGTCCGATAGCCGAGGATCGGCACCCCTCGCGTCTCCAGCGATTCGAGGGTGGCGGGCAGGTCGAGGACCGTCTTGGCCCCGGAGCAGACGACCAAGGCGCCGTCGGCCCGGGCCAGTTCGTCGAGATCCGTCGACACGTCGAAACTTTCGGCCGCCTTGCGGTGTACTCCTCCAAGGCCCCCGGTCGCGAACACGCCGATGCCCGCCGACCGGGCGATCCGGAGCGTCGCCGAGACGGTGGTCGCGGCACTTTGGCCCCGGGCGAGCACGGGGCCGAGGTCACGGCGACCGGCCTTCAGCACGTCGCCGAGGTCACGGCGACCGGCCTTCAGCACGTCGCCGGCCTGGGCCAGGCGGGTCAGTTCGGTGTCACTCAGGCCGATCCGGACCCTGCCGTCGAGCACGGCGATCGTCGCCGGGACCGCCCCGGCGTCGCGCACGGCCTGTTCCGACCGCCTGGCGGTCTCCAGGTTCGAGGGCCAGGGAAGCCCATGGGCGATCAGGGTCGATTCCAGTGCCACCACGGGATGACCGAGCCGCATGGCGTGGGCGATGTCGGGGGCGATCGCCTCATTGAATGCATTCATTGCTTTGCTCGCATAACTTCATGCAGTCATTGGAAATCGGCGGTGCCGGCGAAAAACTTCCGGGCGATTTTCGGGGTGATTCCGTAGGATAGAAGAGGACACATTTCGCCGAGACCGAGACGGGGTGTCGTCACTTCACCTCACCAGGCGTCGAACCAACTTCGTGGATGTGGAATGGATTCTGCATCATGGACTGATTCGAATCATGAGTTGAATGGACCCAGTCGCGTGAGTGCTGTACCCCGAACCATGCCGGAACGATCCACCAGTTTTCGAGTGGTGCTCGAGATCGTCGAGGGGCCCCGGGCGGGCCGGTCGTTCGTGGTCGATCGCGCGGAGCCGTTCGTGGTGGGCCGTTCGCTCCTGGTCGACGGCTCCGTGCCCGAGGACGGCTCGCTCTCGCGCGACCACTTCGAGCTGCGCGTCACCAACGGCGGCGACCTGATGCTCCGCGACCTCCGGAGCACCAACGGCACGTTCGTCAACGATCGGGCCGTCGAGCGGTCTCGGCTGGTCCATGGTGACCGGATCATGGCCGGAGAGACCGTCTTCCAGGTCCAGATCGAGTCCTCGGGCGGCCTGCCGGGCCTGCTCCGGCCAGACGAGGTGGGCACGGCCGAGCACGACCGCCCGCAGATCTCCTTCGCCCCGATCGTCTGCGGCGGCTGCGGCGTCTCGGCCCCCCAGGGCACCCTGGTCGCCCAGGATCCGCACGACGGGGCCGGGCCGGAGTCGGTCTACTGGCTCTGCGACAACTGCCGGGCCGAGATGGCCATGACCCCCCAGCCCGTGCCGCACTACAAGACCCTCCGCGAGCTGGGACGCGGCGCGATGGGGGTCGTCTACCTCGCCCAGCACCAGCGGACCGGCCGCAAGGTCGCCCTGAAGCTGATCGTGCCCGAGTCGGCCGCCGCCCGATCGGCCATCGACCGCTTCCTCCGCGAGATGTCGGTCATCAGCAAGCTGAAGCACCCGAACATCGTCGAATGGCTGGAACAGGGGACCACCTCCGGACGCTTCTGGTTCGCCATGGAGTATGTCGACGGCAGCAACCTCGAGGCCGTCGCCCGAGACGCCCAGGGCCAGTACCCGATCGACCAGGGCTGCCGGATGGCCGCCCAGATCCTCAAGGGGCTGGACCATGCGCATCGTCACGGCTTCGTCCACCGGGACATCAAGCCGGAGAACATCCTGATCGGCCGCAACCCGAGCGGCCTGCTCTCGGTCAAGATCTCCGACTTCGGCCTGGCCAAGAGCTACCGGAGCATCGGCCTCTCGGGCCTGACCTTCTCCGGCGAGATGCGCGGCACGATCCCCTTCATGCCCCCCGAGCAGATGCTCGACTTCAAGACCGTCAAGCCCTCGGGAGACATCTACGCCACCACGGCGACGCTCTATTTCCTGCTCACCGGTCAGTTTATTCACGATCACGTGGGCGAAGGAATTGACGTGGTGCAACTGGTCCTGGAGCAGGCCCCCATCCCCATCCGGGAACGCCGCCCCGAAATCCCCCCGCAACTGGCCGCCGTCATCGACCGCGGCCTCTCCCGAGACCCGGCCGACCGCTTCCCCAGCGCCTCGGCCCTTCGCCAGGCGCTGCGGCCTTTTTGCTGAGGCCCGTCCCCTCGACGGGGGCACGCCCCTCGCCCCTCGGCGGGAACGGGCGTGCCGACCCGCCGGGCCGGCTCAGGCCGTGGCGGCGTCCGCGTCCTCCTCGGATCGGGGGGGCACGACGACCCGGACCGCGGCGGCCTGCAGGTGGACCTCGACCGGGGTCTCGCCGATGATCTCGCCGTCGGCCTGCACCGGGAGCGGGTTCGAGGCGCGGACCATGGCGATCGTCACGCGATGCCTGGCCTTGAAATACCGGGTGCTCGGGTCGCGTCGGGGCTCGCCTCGGAGCACGTTGATCCCCAGCCGGATCGAGTCGAGCAGCGACCGCACCCGCAGGACGCAGACGGTCAGCTCGCCGTCGTCGGGGTGGATGTCGGGCCCCCACTGGAAGGGAGGCTGGCCGAATGTGCCGACGTTCGCCACCAGCACCTCGGAGGCCCGGACCATTCGGGGCGCGTTGTCGTCGATCGTCAGCAGGAACCGCCTCGGCTGGAACCCCGACAGCCCCTTGGCGGCCGTCCAGAGGTACGCGATCCTCCCGAGCCGCTGCTTCGACTCGGTGTCGGTGTCCCGGATCATCAGGCTGTCCAGCCCGACGCCGACCTGGGTGAAAAAGGGGCGATCGCCGACCCGCATCACGTCGAGTGTGGCGGAGTCGCGCGACCGGGTCAGCAGGGCGCAGGCTTCGTCCGGGTCGAGCGGCAGCCCCAGCTCACGGGCCAGCACATTGGCCGTGCCGAGCGGGAGAATTCCCATCGGGACGTCCGAACCGATCAGTCCGTCGGCCACCGCCGCGACGGTGCCGTCTCCGCCGGCGGCCACGACGAGCCCGGCCCCCTCGTCGATCGCCTCCTTGACGAGCTGTTTGACGTCATGCCCGGCATCGAGCACGTGGATGGTGCAGGAGCCTTGCTCCTCGTCGCCGAAATGCCGGCAGAGAATCTCCCGGACCTCGGCCGCGAAACTCCCCGAGTGCGGGTTCAAGACGACGAAGACCCGACCGATCCGAAGTAGCGTATCAGGGTTCATGGATGAACGTCCCTCCTGGGGGCCGCTTCATCAGCAAGCACCGTGCCGAGGCCGGGATTTCCCCGGTCAGCGTGCCCCTGCCGGGGTCTCCTCGATTACGAGCCGGATGTCGGACACGACCGACTCAGGATCAAGAAACTGGAGGTTGTAGATTTCCCGCTGCCGGCCGTTCGGGTCGACCAGGAAAATCCGGGACGGGTGGTCGAGCGTGCCGCTGGGGCCGATCCTCGCCCACATGTCCCACGAGGCGATGACCTCGGCCACCTGCTTCGGGTCGCCCGTCAGGAAGTGCCAGCCCGAAGGATCGGCGCCGAAGATCTCGGAGTATCGGCTGAGGATCTCCGGCCGATCGGTCTTGGGGTCGAGCGAGATGGACACCAGGGCGACGCGGTCTCCCCAAAGCCCGACCCGTTTCAGCTCCTCCTGCACGCGGTACATCGTGTGGGTGGTGGCCGGGCAAGAGCCGTTACAGGTGGTGTACACGAAGCTCACCAGGGCGGCCTTCCCCTCTGATTGCAGGTCGGCCAGGCGGAACGGCTGCTCGGTGCGGGCCTCGACCAGCACCGTCTCCGGCGCCGGGCCGATGTCCGCCAGCCGGGAGTCGCCTTGCAGGGCCGCCGCGCCGCCGAACCAGGCAGTCCACGGACTCATCACGAGCAAGGCAGCGGTGAAGACCATGATCCGTTCACTCCTCTTGAAGTCGCATTGCCGTGATTTGTCGTCGTTGAAACGTATCAGTTAATCAACATGTCGTGGCCTCGGGCCGCTCCCGTTGGGAATTTGGTCAGATCGACATCGAAAAAAGGGTCGACCTTCATACCATCCGGGCCGATCCGAACAAGTCGAACGCAGAAGTTCCCCGATCGGTCGAGGGTCGAGAGCAAGGAGTTGGTCACATACATGCGCTTGCCGTCGCCGGTCAGGTGCATCATGTTCGGCTGGACGCAGGGGACGACTGTGCTGGTCAGGACCAGGTTTTCCGGGTCGGAGACGTCCCACTGCTGGATCTCATCGCCGCCGAAGCACGAGACGTACAGGAAGCGGTCGTCGGGGCTCTGCCTCAGGTCGGCCGGCAAGGCGGCGGTGTCGGCTACCTTCCGGGTTTCGTAGGTGCCGTCGCCCAGCCCCTTGAACAGATAGATCGAGTTGTCGAGCGCGCAGTTCGTGAACCCGTAATTATTTTCCGGTTTCAAGGACCAACGCACTTCCAGCGGGGCGAGCCCGGCCTCGACGACCTGGATCGGCTCCCGCTCCTTGAAATCCCAGACGATGAGCTGATTGCCGAAGTCGCTCAGGCTCATCTCGGGGAACGGCTTCCCATAATTGCGCAGGGGAGTGAAGGCGCTTGACACCATGCGGTTGAACTCGGTCTTCACGGCCACGTCGTAGCCGTACGGCGATTCCTCGGGCTGGTCGATCCGGCGGATGAACCGGCCGTCATTCGTGAATTCGGCCATCCCGGCGGGCAGGCCGCCATCCGCCGCCCCCAGGAAGGTCAACAGCATGCGTCCGGGCAGGGCGTAATAGGTATGCGGACCCGAAAGGCCCGTCTGCCCCGTCACGTCCTCCAGCACGGTCTCAATTCGAGGGGCGGCCGGGTCGGTCGCCACGTCGATGATCCAGATCCGGCTCGAGAACAGGCCGCCGGCCCAGATGCGCGTCCGGTCGTCGGTGAACCCCCAGTGGTGCGTCTCGTTCCCCTTCGAGCCGAGGTCGAGCTGGTGGAGAATCGTCCCGTAGTTCGGGCTGGTCTGGTCAACATCAATGGTGATGATGAAGTCGTTGTCCGCCGCGTCGGCATCCACGCAGAAGACATAGAGGTACTTTTCCGGCCGATCGAGCCGTGTGACGTACGGAGACAGGCACGTCTCGGCGCCGGCGACCGAGGCGATCAGCACGATCGCCAGCGTTCGGACGACCTGCACGCAGGGGAGAGCGATTCGAAGACGCATCTGCGGAATCCTCCTGGGCAAGACCGCCTTTGAAAACGGCCTCTGCGGTTCAAAATGGGTCAAGCGTTTGGGCCACCGTGTTCCGATGGGATAATGGCAATCGAATCGAGCCAGCGGCGAAAGGCCTCGGCCTCCCCGCCTCGCAGGATGGTCGCCTTCTCGGTGCTGAAGAAAATTTCGACGTCAATGCCCGTGTCGCGAACTTCCGTGATCATGTCCAGATTCAAGTAGCTTCCGCCGATCTTGACCAGAGTCATCCGATCACCTCCGATCGAGGTTCACGGCCTCTCTCCGACCGGATTCCGAGGGGGGCCTGTTCGGTCGAAGGAGCCGGGAACACGGTGCCTCACCTTACCACAATCACTCCGTTGCGGGGATCGGCCCGGCCCCCTCGGCCGCCCGGCAAACGTGGACCTCGGCCTCGGTGCCCGTCCGCCGGCGGTATGCCTCGCCGACCGAGGCGGCGAAGTCGTCGGCCCGGTCGGACACGACCAGATTGACCGTGCAGCCTGCCCAGCCCGCCCCGCACAGCTTGCCCCCCAGGAATCCGGGCGCGGCCTCGGCCGATTCGATCAACGTATTCAAAGGCGGCGAACTATTCTCGAAGTCGTCTCGGCTCGACGCGTGCGAGGCCGACATCAGGCGTCCCAGCGCCGCCAGGTCGCCACGCCGCAGCGCCTCGACCCCCTGGCGGACTCGCTCGTTCTCGGCCAGGACATGCCGGGCACGACGAAAGCCGATCGGGTCCAGCCGGTCTCGGTACGCATTCAGGTCGGCCAGCGTCACATCCCGCAGCGACGCCACCGGCGGCGGTTCCCGGTACGGATCGGACAGTGACGACGCCGGCGGATGCTCTCGGAAGTACGTGACGATGCGCTCACATTCCTCCCGGCGCCGGTTGTACATGCCGTCCGCCAGCCGCCTCGAGGTCTTCGAGTCGCAGACGACGATCGCCGGGGCGGGATCGCCCAGCGCGACCCGTTCGAATTCAAGCGAGCAACAGTCAAGCATCACGGCATGGCCGCGCTTGCCCATCAACGTGCAAACGAAATCGAGCAAGCCCGAGGCCACCCCGACGGTCTGGTTCTCGGCCTCGCGCAGGGCCTGGGCCAGGGCCATCCGGCTCGCGTCGTCGAGCGCCGCGTTGGCCCCCCCCTGCCCCTCGGCGAACAGCCCGGCGTCGAGCAAGAACACCGCGATCGCCCCCTCCAGGCTCGCCGAGCTGGAAAGGCCCGCGCCGAGCGGGACATTGCCGGCGATGGTCGCCTCAAACGCCGAACGCAGCGGCCCGAATCGAGCCGTCATCGCCTGGACGACCCCTCGCAGGTATCGTCCCCAGACACCGGGCGGATCGCTCACCTCCTCGGCGATCGGCAGGCCGTACAGATCGTCGAATGCCTCGGAGTAAATCCAGGATTCCTGCCCTCGGGTCGGCCGGCCGGCCACCACGGTCGACCGGTCGATCGCCGCGGCCAGCACCAGGCCGTTGTTGTGATCGGTGTGGTTGCCCAGCAGCTCGACGCGGCCCGGGGCCATGCCGATGCTCGTCGGCTCCGCGCCGAATCGCTCGCGGAAGGCGGCCCGGGCACGATCAATCGGGGCGGCGGAAGCGGTCATCGTCGGGGGCCCTCGGAATGGGAAGATCGGATCATCTCGCGTTGGTCGGGACGCGACCAGCCTCGGCTGCGGAGTCTCCCGTCCCCCCGGTCGATCTTCGGCGGTAGCTCCTCTCCATCGTCGGCCCATCGTCGGCCCGTCGCCGTGGTGTCAGTGTGACGCGGCGACAGGGTGCGGTGATCGGGGACCGGAAGGTGGACGCGACCCGGCCCGGGCTTCCCCACAGCCTCGCCGATCGTCGATCGATTGTACCTTACCTTGAGGTCGTCGGCCTCGCTCGGCTCTGAATCTCGATCGGTCTCGCGTGCGTGTCGAGATGGTCGGCCTCCCTCTCACGCCCCGCGGCCCCTCGCTCCCCCGCTCGCGGGAGCAGGCCATGGGATGAGGGGCTGGCTTCGCCTGCGGAGGTCGCGTCAACCCAGCAGAGGCCGCAGGAACGACGCCGGCAAGCGATCGTGGACCACCTCGGCCGGGCCGGAGAAGGTGAGCTGAGGCAGCGTTGCCAGGCCATCGCCTCCGACGGCACGGTGGACTCGACCCATGAGGGTCGCCCGACGTGCGACCGTCACCAGGCGCAGGGCAAGGGCGTCGCCGTTCGGTCGGCGTTGGAGTTCCAGCAAGCCGTGACTCATCGCCAGGGCCACCCGGTCGCCGTCGGCTTCTCGAGCGTGAAGGGTCCGCCCGGCGGAAATCAGGCCGACGAAGTCGCCGCCGGGGACGAAGTCCCCATCGCCGTCGATCGGGGCGCCGTCGGGCGTGGTCAAACCTCCCGAGCGGACCGTCACCCGGAGCGTCCTGCCCGGTGGGATCGGCCGATGGGTCTCAAGCGTGACGGTCCAGGTATTCGGGTCGTAGCTCACCGATCGCAGCGGGACCGTCCGCGCGCGGCCATTCGGATGGACGAGCTCCAGGCGGTAATTGCCCGGATCGGCGGCCCGGGCCGGTTCGAGGTCCGTCCCGATTGCCAGCGCCACGCGACGCGGGGCACGCCGGGGCAGATCCGGCAGGCTCATGGTGATGAAGGCCGCGCCGGCGTCCCTTGCGACCGTGAAACGGGCGACCGATGTGGAGTCGACGAGGTCGATGTTGGGGGATCGTACCCAGAAGTGAATCTCGAAGGGGCCAGGCTGTTCCGCCCGCACGATGGCCGTGACCGTCGCGGAAGCCCCCACCGGCAGATCGCCCAGCTCAATGGAGCCGTCGGGTTGAACCGTGCCGCGGTCGGTGGTGATCGAACTCAGCCCGATCCCCATGACATACGAGAGGTTCGAGGAGACGACGACCGAACGGGCGATCGCCGGGCCGCGATTGGTGACGTTGTATTCGATCGTCACGGACTCACCGACCCTCGGTTGATCGGGAGAAACGGTGATCTCCCGCTCCAGTTCCGCCGGGTCCACCATGACACTGGCCGTGGCCTCGTCGTTCCGGAACAGGTCGAAGACATCGGACTCGGCCCGGAAGGTCGCCTCGAACCATTGGGGGCCGTACCAGCTCTCCTCGGACGGGGGCGGGACCCGGACCGTCACGGTCGCCGAGACCTCGGCTTCGAGCTCCAGCGTGCCCACGTCGAAGATCAGGTTGGTGCCGTCAATCGCCACGGTCCCCTGGGTCGTCGAGGTCGAGACGACGACGGCCGGATCGGCAGGGAGGTTCGAATACCGGAAGTTCGGCAGCGGGACGATCACCTTGGTCCCCGTGGCGGGACCGGGCCCGTTGTTCCGAACCGTGGCCGCGAACGTGACCTCATCCCCCGATTGCACCTCAGCCGCATCGACCGAGGCCGTGACCACCAGGTTCGCGAACGTCGCCAGTGCGGCCGGGTTGGGCGAGAATTCCGACGTGCCGAACCGGGGATGACTCGCCGTCGCGGTGACCACCATCCCCGGCGGAGGAGCGGTCGGCACAACCACGTTGAAGATGGCATGCCCCTCGGCGTTGCTCGAAACCTCGGCCGTGCCGAGGAACATCCGGCCCTCTCCAAACCCCGAGGGGTCGCCCGCATCCGCGAAAAATTCGAGTTGGAACGTCAGGTTCGCCTCCGCGAGCAGGATGCCCTGGACCCGGAACCCCTCCGGGACCGCCTCGGCCTCCGTCAGCAGGGGGTAAGACATTTCCCAGACCGGGTCGGTGATCTGCGACGGCCCAGGGTCGTAGGTATGGCTGATTCCCTGCCACTCGTTCTCGAAAATGGCGTTCCGTGAGACGAGGGCCCTGCCCTGGACCCCCGCGTTGCCGTTGAACGCGATGACGTTGGCGGCCCCGGGCTCGGCCCCCCCGATCGCATTGCCGCCCATCCCGAGAGCATACGCTTGAATCCCGGGGCCGCCGTTGCCCAGCGGTCCGCTGCCCGAGGCGTCGGTCCCGATCAGGTTCCCCTGGACCACGTTCATCTCGGCATCATCGAAGAAGAAACGTCCTATCATGACATATTGAATCGAGATGCCATGGCCCTCGTTCCCCGAGATGAGATTCCGCGCCTCCGGGGTCGTTCCGCCGATGATGTTGCGGTCTCCCCCAGCGATCCGGATCCCGTAACCGTTCCCCTCCGTCTCAGGGGCCACGCGGGCACCGACGATGTTCCCCTCGATCCGGTTCTCGGCCCCACTGACGGTGATGGCCTCGCCCGAGAAGCCGTGGAAGGCCAGGCCTCGGACGACGCTCCCCGAACCGCCCAGCAAGAGCCCTCCCCCCCAGGAGATGGCGCCGCCGTCCAGGATGATCCGGATGTCGGCATCGAAGCCGTCCTCGCTGGCGTTGGGCCGGGCACCGGGCTGAGTATAGCCGTCGAGGATCACCGGGCCATCAAGGGCCGGCAGCGGCAAGGTCGGCGTGATCGCGTGCGGGCCTTCGCCGGAAATGTCGAACCGGATCTCGTCGGCCCCGGGGGAAGTATTGGCCTGCTCCAGGGCCTCCCGCAACGAGCCGGGCCCGTCGTCGTCCGTGTTCGAGACGGTCAAGGTCGCCAGCAGTCGGCGCGGTTCGAGATGGTCGAAGGCCGCCGCCGGTCGGCGTCGGCGCGATCGGCGTGGGCGTCTCGTGTCACTCATGGGAAGGCCCCCGCTGCCCCGTGCGGAATGACGCGATCGGGGAACACCCGACGACCGCGTCTCTTCAAGCATAAGGGATGACAGATGCTGGTCAAGCATCGACAGGATGCCCTTCCTTGAAGCCGCCCGTCGGCCGGTCGATTGCCCCGCACCGCCCATTCCCTCGCGTGGGAGGGGCGTGGTACAATCGGAGGGGTTCGACAAATTCTGTTTCGTTGTTTTCTGGATGAGACCCGTGCCCTGTTCCGGGGCCGACGGGCGGGGGAGCGAGGGGCGATGCCGACCTCAGGAAAACCGATCCGGCGTATTGCGATCTCGACCGGGGGGGGCGACGCACCGGGGCTGAACGCGGTGATCCGCGCGGCGGTCGTTTCGGCCTTGAATCGCGGGTGGGAGTGTGTCGGCATCCGGGACGGGTACGACGGGGTGCTGACCCCCGAGCGGTTCCCGGAAGGCGGCCTGATCCCGCTGACGGCCGACCGCGTCCGCGGCATCACCCACCTCGGCGGCACGATCCTGGGGACCACGAACAAGAACAGCCCCCTGACGTACCCGACCGTGCAGCCGGACGGCTCGGTCGTGCCGGTCGACCGCTCCGCCGAGCTGGCCGAGCGGCTGGGAGAGAACGTCGATGCCGTCATCGCCATCGGCGGCGACGGGTCGATGGGGATCGCCCACGCCCTGAGCCGCCACGGCCTCCGCGTGGTGGGCGTGCCGAAGACGATCGACAACGACCTGGACGGCACGGTCCTGACCTTCGGGTTCCTCACCGCCGTCGACTTCGCCACCGAATGCCTCGACCGCCTGCACTCGACGGCCGAGGCGCACGAGCGGGTCATCGTCGTCGAGGTCATGGGCCGCTACGCCGGCTGGATCGCCATGAGCGCGGGCATCGCCGCCACCGCCGACGCGATCCTCATCCCCGAGATCCCGTTCGACCTGGCGCCGGTGGCCCGCAAGATCGCCGAGCGCGATCGGATCGGCCGCCGCTTCTCCATCGTGGTCGTGGCCGAGGGGGCATATCCGAAGGGGGGCGAGGTCTCGCTCGTCCCCGGAGAACCGGGGCGCGTCGAGCGACTGGGCGGGATGGGCGAGAAGGTCGCCGAGGGGCTCCGGGCCGCGACCGGCAAGGACGTCCGGACCGTCGTGCTGGGCCACCTGCTCCGCGGCGGCACCCCGGTCCCGATGGACCGCCTGCTGGCCCTCCGCTTCGGCGCGGCCGCCGTCCGGACCCTGGCCGACGGCCAGCACGGCGTCATGGTCGCCCTCGACCCCCCCGAGGTCAAGTACGTCCCGCTCGACGTCGCCACCCACCGGATGAAAGCCGTCCCGCTGGACTGCGACACGATCCTGACCGGCCGCGACATGGGCATCTCATTCGGCGACTGACCCCGCTCGAGGAACTCGCCGGTCCGATCCGTCCCCGCCCGGCGCCTCGGGCCGCGCGATCGAGGCCGGTCAGCCCACTCCCGGGGCACCGACACCGGCGAGAGTCCTCAGGGTCAAGGACTCTCGCCGGTCGCCGGACTGCGCTACCGGGGCTGCAAAGCGAAGCAAACTCACAGGCGCTCGACACTCATGCAATGACGCACACGGTACAGCGTGACTCGCGACAACCATCGTTCGCGAGTCACGTGCATTCTGACAGGTGGCTGTCGCCGTCGTCAACAAGGAAGAAACCAACACGTCAATTTTTCATTATGCTTAATTCGGCGGGCTCGGGCGATGGGGCCATGTATGGCAAAAGCGAATGGCGTATGGTGATTTGATCATTCGGGCTGCGCGAGATGGCGGGGCGGGGCGGGTTCCGGGCGGCGAGCGGAGGGGGGGAACGGACGGCCCCCGCGTCCCCGATCGGTGAGAGCGAGGGGGGACGCGGGGGCGTTGCGTGATCGGTCGACGGGCGCGGGGCCGGATCAGGCGACGGCGGTGGCCGTGGCGGCCTGCCTCAGGGCCTCGGCCTTGTCGGTCTTCTCCCAGGTGAATTCCGGCTCGGACCGGCCGAAGTGGCCGCCGGCGGCGGTCTTGCGGAAGATCGGCCGACGCAGTTCGAGGTGCGCGATGATCCCCGAGGGGGTCAGCGGGAAGTGCTCGCGGATCAGGGCCTCGATCTGGTCGTGCGGGATCGTCCCGGTGCCGAACGTGTCCACGTGGACGCTCACCGGGGCGCTGACGCCGATGGCGTAGGCGAGCTGGACCTCGCATTTCTTGGCCAGGCCGGCGGCCACCACGTTCTTGGCGGCGTAGCGGGCCATGTAGGCGGCCGAGCGGTCGACCTTCGTCGAGTCCTTGCCGCTGAAGGCCCCGCCGCCGTGGCGGCCGGCGCCGCCGTAGGTGTCGACGATGATCTTCCGGCCGGTCAGGCCGGCGTCGCCGTGCGGGCCGCCGACGATGAACTGGCCGGTCGGGTTGATGTGGTAGGTGATCTCCCCCTTGACCATGTCCTTCGGCAAGACCGGCTCGATGATCTCCTTGATCACCGCCTCGCGGATCTGCTCCTGGGTGACGCCGGGGTCGTGCTGGGTGGAGACGACGACGGTGTCGATCCGGACCGGGCGGCCGTCGTCGTATTCGACCGTGACCTGGCTCTTGTTGTCCGGGCGGAGCCAGGGGATCGTGCCGTCCTGGCGCAGCTCGGTCAGGCGGTTCAGGACGCGGTGGGCCAGGGCGATCGGCAGGGGCATCAGCTCGGGCGTCTCGTCGCAGGCGTAGCCGAACATCAGGCCCTGGTCGCCGGCGCCGATCTCCTTGCCCTTGGCCGAGTCCTCGTTGACGCCCATGGCGATGTCGGGCGACTGCTTGCCCAGGGCGACCATCACGCCGCAGGTGTCGGCGTCGAAGCCCATGGCGCTGGACGTGTAGCCGATCTCCCGGACGACCTGCCGGACGATGCCCGGGTAGTCCACGACGGCCGTCGTCGTGATCTCGCCGGCCAGGACGACCAGCCCGGTCGTCACCAGGGTCTCGCAGGCGACCCGGGCGTTCGGGTCCTGCTCGAGGATCGCGTCGAGGATGCCGTCGGAGATCTGGTCGGCCATCTTGTCGGGATGGCCCATCGAGACCGATTCACTGGTGAACAGATAGCGGTTGTTCTGGGACACGGGCAGACCTCTCCTGCGGTCGGGTGACGGGGCCGGGGGACCGGATCAGACCTCCAACGGGGCCATCAGGCCAGCGTCCCCCCTTCGGGAGCTGCAAACTCCGTTTCGAGGGGCGAGTCTATCAAGGCCCCCGCCGCGCTGTAAAGCCAAGCCAGCGTTGATCGTGGGCCGGCCGACGCGGGACCGGGCGAGAAACTCGCCGATTTTCTCTGGACATTCTCGGTACACCCGTTCATACTTCGGCCGTCCCTTTCTGTTCGCGTGTTCAGTGGTGGCCGCGAGCCGGGGGACCAACGGTCGAGAACCACGAGCGGAGGACCAGCCAGTGCGACAGAAGACGCGACGGGTTCCCATCCTGGCGGTGTGGATGGTCGTGGCGGTTCCGGCGTTCGGACACACTCAGGAGGACTTTGAGGCCATGCTCCCACAACCGACGGCCGAGCATCGCAAGCTGACCGCAGAGGTCGGCACCTGGGACGCGACGATCACCTCGTCCATGAACGGCCCCGGCCAGCCCCCGACGGTCTCGAAGGGGGTCGAGACGAACCGGATGATGGGCGAACTCTGGCTCATCAGCGAGTTCGAGGGGGATTTCGGCGGCATGCCCTTCCAGGGGCACAGCCAGATCGGTTTCGACCCGAAGGCCGGCCATTACGTCATGAGCTGGGTCGACACGATGAACCCGAGGCTCGCGACGCACGCCGGATCCTACGACCCCGACTCGAAGACCTTCACCTTCCAGGGCAAGGCCTTCGACCCGATGCTCGACAAGGAGGTCGACCAGAAGACCACCAGCACCCTCACCGACAAGGATCACAAGGTCTTCACCCTCTTCATGAAGGCGCCCGAATACGGCGACGACTGGGTCGAGTTCATGAAGATCGAGTACACCCGGCGCCAGGAGTGACCGGGAGCCCCCCTCACCCCTCGGCCTCGTGCCCGAGCCGGTCAGGATCGCCCGGCGATCGCCGGGCGATCCGAAGGACCCCGGCCCACTCGAGTGGGCCCGGGGCTCGTCGGGGGTGTCGCGTCCCCAGGGGCATTCTCCGACTTGTCAGAGAGCGTCGATCCGGAGGCGTCGTTGCCCTCCTGCGAACCGGTCACTCCGGTGTCAGGAGAGCCTGAGGAGACCGACGATCGCCAGGAATATCCCGAACAGGACCATCAAGGGGCCGAGGACCTTGACGATTGCGCCGTACTGCTGATGCCACACATCCCACCGAAAGTCTGTTCCGGGCTCCTTGCCGACGACTCGATAGCTCACCAGTGTCAGGTAGACCCCCGCGACGATCGGGATGGCCGCTTCGACGATGACGGCGAAGAGATCGGGATTCCGCAGGATCGATTCGAAGACCGATTGCGTGTTCATTGATTTTCGGCGTCTCGGTTCCGGTCGCGGCGATACCAGGTCCAGAGCAGGCGGAGGGTGGTGGCGTCGAGCATCGCCTGGGAGGTCGGATAGGTGCTCGGCTCGGCCTCGGGGGTGGGCTGGCCGATCAGGGCCCGGGTCGAGTCGGTGATGGTGGCGGCGTCGGCCCGGGCGACCAGCTCGGCGAGGAAGATCGGGAAGTTCTCGGCGGCCGACGGGAGCAGCCGGTCGCCGAGGTCGCTGTAGTTCATCTGGTCGGCGACGATCCGGAAGGCGATCTGAGGGTCGGTCCGGACCAGGTGCAGCTCGGTGACGGGGTCGCGGGGGACTCGCTTCGATCGCCGGGGCCGTGGTGCCTTCGGGCCCCGGAGGATCATGGCGTTGAGGCCCGAGGCGACGGCGTTGGCCCAGCCGATCCCCTGGGGGTCGCGGAACTCGTCGTCGGCGGCGATCCGGCCGCCGTGGACCAGCTCCAGCTTCGACCAGGGGACGTAGTGGGCCGGCTCGCCCCGGAGCCCGCTGATGCTGAGTCCATCGGGCTGGATGGCCGCGCGGTGGACCGACCGGGCGGGGACGAGCTTGGGCACGGTGTCGACGCGGCGGGCCTCGGCGGCGATTCCCTGCTCGTACAGGGCGTCGAGCAGCTCGCGGACCTCCCCCTCGGCCAGGGGCCAGGGCAGGATGCCGGGGGCGCGTCTGACCCACTGCATCGCCTCGGTCGGGTGCAGGCCCATGACCCCCCGGAACAGCTCGCGCAGGGCGACCGGGTCGGCGGGGGCGTCGAAGAGGATCAGGCGGTAATCGGTTTCCGGCATGAGTTTCGATCGCCTGGGCGATCCCCCGATCGGCGTGCGGGTCGATTGGAATTGAGCTTACGCCCTCGACCGCATGGTGGCCAGGGGTGACGGCTCTGCAACACGAAGGGCCAGCACCTCGACGCGGGCGGAGCGAGGGGGTAAAGTCCCGGATCGAGGCCGGCCCGCGCCGCGGGGACGGCGAGGCGATCGGGACGGCAGACGGCACCGAGCTTCAGCGAAACCACACAAGGCTGGGCGACTCATGGCGATGGCGATCTCCGCTCGGATCAGGCGAATCCTGGGTTCGATCGGGCCGGGCTTGATTATCGCGTCGGTCTGCCTGGGGCCGGGCAGCGTGACGACGGCCTCGAAGATCGGGGCCGAGTATGGGTATGCCTTGATCTGGGTCGTGGTCTGCGCCGCGGCGGCCATGATGATGTACACGGTGATGGGGGCCCGCTTCGGGGCGACGCAGGCCCGGTCGTTCCTGCAGGCGGTGGCCGAGCGCTACGGCCGATGGTTCGCGATCCTGATCGGCCTGGCCGCCTTCCTGATGTCGGCCAGCTTCCAGTTCGGCAACAACCTCGGGGTGACGACCGCGACGGCGAGCGTGACGGACAACTGGGCCTCGCGGAGCCTCTCGGCCGCGATCGGCCGGCCGGTGGCCGAGGAGCAGATCTGGCCGTTCGTCTTCACCGGGACGGCGATCCTGATGGTCGCCTTCACGAAGAACCTGTACCGCCTGATCGAGCGGGTGATGATCGTCCTGGTGCTGGTGATGATCGCCGCCTTCTTCACCAACCTGGTGGTCGCCCGGCCGGACCTGGGCGAGGCGGCCGCGGGCCTGGTGCCCCGCCTGCCGGAAGGCGAAGGCTCGATCACGGTGATGGCGGCGATGGTGGGGACGACCTTCGTCTTGCATGCCTGCCTCTATCAGTCGTACCTGGTGCAGTCGAAGGGGTGGCGGCTGCCGGACGTCCGCAAGAGCCTGATCGACTCGGTGGTGGGGATTACCTTGCTCTCGACCATCAGCATCCTGATCATCCTGACCTCGGCGGCGGCCCTGCGGCCCCGGGGGATCGTGATCCAGGACGCCTCGGAGATGGCCCTGCAACTGGAGGCGACCTTCGGGCCGATGGCCAAGTTCATCTTCTGCCTGGGGTTCTGGTCGGCGGCCTTCTCGTCGATCCCGGTCAATGCCCTGGTCGGGGGCGGCCTGCTGGCCGACGGCCTGGGGCTCGGCTCGCGGATGGACCAGCCGTGGCCGAGGCGGTTCGCGCTGCTGATCATGGTCATCGGCATGCTCATCGCCACCCAGCCGCAGGAGAACCGGGCCAATGCCCTGGTGGTGGCCCAGGCGGCGACGATGCTGGCGATGCCGGCGGTCGGGATCGGCATGTTCCTGATCCTCAACGATCGGTCGGTCATGGGGCGGTTCGCGAACTCGTGGCGGCAGAACATCGTGGCGGGCTTCGGGTTGCTGCTGGTGGTGGTGCTCTCGGTGGCGACCTACGGGCGGCTGATCGACCAGATCGGCAAGGTCCGGGAGCAGTGGCGGACGACTTCCGAGCCGGTCGAGGCCCCGGTCGAGGGCGAGCCGCCCCCGGCGGGAGAATCGGACTAGACGCGGGGGGCATTTCCTGGCAGCATCCGCCGATCCCCTCTGGAGGAGGCGGCGTTCGTCCGCCCGACGCTTCGTCGATGTTGGTTTGACGTCTGGATCAATCGACCCGCGCCGAGCCGAGCCGGACCGGTGCGAGGCGGGCGGGTCGATGGGGGGCGAGTCTCCATGCAGCGGTGCCCGATTCGACCTGGCCTGGCGGCCGCGTTCGCCTGCCTCGTGCTGGCCCTGAGTGCCTCGGGGTGCAACGCCCTGGGGCTCGGCAAGAACAAGGACGGCGCCGACCAGCCGACCTTCTACGACGAGTTCTTCAGCGGCAAGGACGAGGCCGACGCCATCGCCTCCTCTCGCGAGTCCGACCCGGCCGCCCCGGCCCGGATGCACCGGCGGAACCGACTGCCGGGCGGCCTGAGCCCCGAGGCGAGGGAGATCGAGCGGGGTTCGTTCAACATCTACTGATCCTCCTGCGGCGGTGGGTGTGAGGGACAATTCTGGGGCCTTCGGGAGCGTGCCGGGATGTTCGGTCTTCGCCTGCCGAAGGGGTTCCGATGGGGGCGGGCGGCCGATCGGCCCTGGAACCAGTGGTTCGGCGACCGGGGGGAGCGGGCCGCGTCTCGGTTCCTGCGCCGGAAGGGGATGCGAGTCCTCTGCCGGAGCTACCGGACCCCCCGGGGCGAGATCGACCTGGTCGCCCGGGACGGCGACACGCTGGTCTTCGTCGAGGTCAAGACCCGCCGCCGGGGCCAGCCCGCCGAGGCGGTGACGCCGGCCAAGCAGGAGCGGATCACCCGGGCCTCGCTCCAGTTCCTCAAGTGGCATGGCCTGCTCGACGCGGCTCGTCCGGTCCCGTGCCGGTTCGACATCGTGGCGATCGTCTGGCCCGACGGACTCGGCCGGCCGACCATCGAGCACTTCCCCGACGCCTTCGACGCGGTCGGTCCTCGCGGCCAGTTCTTCGCGTAGTGCGCCCGATCGGGTGCTCCTGGTGCGCATCCGGGGGTTGGCGGAAGCTGTTGTTTGTTCGGAGTTTGCGATGATTTTGGCGATTCGTTTCGGGAATTGCGCCGGGCGTTGACTCTGCCTGCCGGGCTGGTCCATGTGCCCGTAAGTCCGGGGCGTGATCCTCCGGGCAGGGGCGGGGACCGATCCGGCACGGAACCCATCGCGTTCGCGAGTCGGGGAAGGCATTGGGCCGCAGCCGGCCGGCAGTGCTCGGGCGGTCGAGCCACCCGGAGATTACGGGTGTGCGCCCGCTCGGTGCGCTTGCCGAGATGGGTGAAAGTTCCTGGTGTGTTTGGGTTTGAGTCAAAACAAGCGATTCGTTTCGGGAATACTCTGTCTGCGTCTCGCGTGGCGACCTACCGGGGGATCTCACCTGCCGAGGGGGGCGCAGACCCGCTCCTCAACACGGGTGGTTTTTCGAGGGTGGCCCTGGTCGGCGAGCAACCGAGGGCGGCCCTGAACGCTTCCGTTGAAACAGGGTGCAGGAGTCGGACGACGCGGTACGCGGCTCGGTGCGTCGGGCGATGCGCAGCGGGTGCGCTCCGGGCGTTTGGTGCAAGGTGTTGTCAAAGAGCGATTTCTGGCGATTTTTCGTGTTCGTTTCGGGAATTGGCCCGGTGAGGGGCGCACTCAATTTCGGGTGTGAGGGGAGCAGGAAGCTAACCGGGCCAGTGGGGTTCGGGACACACTGATACTCTCGGGGAATTGGGCAGGTTCAGTCACTTTGAGCGCCGAGATTTTTGAGAATGGGGGGAGGGCGCTGGTTTCTGGTTCGGGAGGGCGGGGGGACGTACAATCGGCCTCGGTCGGTCGATCGGCCCGAGCGGGTCGGGGCAGTTCAAGGCCCCGGGTCGGAGGGACGGGCGGCCGAGGTGATCGGGGCGGGTCTGACGGAATCGAAGGATCGGCCCCGCTGGAGCGTTCCGGGTCAAGCCAAGCGATGACGCAACGTCTCGCAGCGCAAGACACCAGAAGACAACACGACACGACACAACAGTCGGGAGACGACAACGATGATGCGCAACTCGATGATTCGCCCGGTGCTGGCCGCCGTCGCGGGTGCCCTGGTCATGGCGGCGGTGCTGTCGGTGACCGGACAGTCGGAGGCCGAGCCGGTGACGGCGGTCGCCGCCGCGCCGCTGGCTCACATGGTCTTCTTCACGCTGGCGAACCGATCGGAGGCGAACGCGCAGAAGCTAGTGGACGCCTGCCATCAGTACCTCGACGGCCACGACGGGACCGTCTATTTCTCCGTCGGCACCCGCGCCGAGGAGTTCGACCGGGACGTGAACGCCACCGATTTCGATGTGGCGTTGCACCTGGTCTTCGAGGACAAGGCCGCGCACGACACCTATCAGGAGCACCCGCGGCACCAGGAATTCATCGAGAAGAACAGTGAGATGTGGTCGAGCGTCCGGGTGTACGACTCGTACGTCGCCGGGTCGTCGGGCCGCTGATTCTTGCACGCGCGGGGGCGGTCGAGGCGCGAGGCGCCGGGCCGCTCCGTTCTCGCGGGCCTTGCCCGGCTCCGGCTCCCTTGAGGTGGGGAGCGAGGGGTTACCGGCTGGATCGCGAGGCGTGACATTTGGGCAGCGGACCCCCTCACCCGGCCTTCGGCCACCCTCTCCCCCGGAGGGGGCGAGGGTAGAGAGTGCCCCCCTCTCCCCCGAGTCGGGGGAGAGGGCCGGGGTGAGGGGGCCAGGGCGAGGACGAAATGCCTCGGCCCGCGAGCTGGCCGGGGACCCCCTCACCCGGCCTGGCGGCCACCCTCTCCCCGCGAGCGGGAGAGAGGGTTGGGAACGGAGGGCCCTTGGTCAGGCGATCCGGGAGGCGGGGCGAGCGGGTTACAGGTCCGACCGGCCGGGACCTGAGAGCAGCAGGTCGACGCCGAGCGCCGAGGGGCCGCCGCCGGCGCGTCGGGCGGCGAGGGAGGTGCCGGAGGGGGAAGGCAGGGTGATGACCTGCGTGAAGTTCGTGCCGGCGAAGCCGCCGCCGGCGAGGAAGGCCGGGGCGATGCCGGGCCCGGGGCGGGATTGGAGGCCGCCGGGGGCGCGGCCGACGAGCGTGAGCAGGTACGATTGGCCGGGGGCGACCGGGGCAATCGGGGTGATGGACAGCATCCGGGCCACCTCGTCGTACGAGACGGAGGCGAGCGGGATGGGGGCGGCCCCGGTTGTGGTGGGGACGAGGCTGAAGTTGGCCAGGTTGAGCGTGCGGGCGGCATCGCGGCTGAGGTAGCCGTTGATGCGGACGTCGATCCGCGTCAGGGCGCCGGTGGCGGGGTTGATGATGGGGGTGACCCGCTCGACGAACGGACCGGCGGCAATCGAGCGGGTACGGGTCTGGGCGCTGAGGTTGCCTCGGATGTCGTTGCTTGGGGCAATCGTGTTCGCGCCGTCAACCACCTGATTGAGGAACAGGCCCGAGCCGAGTCCGTTCGGGTCGGCGAAGCCGTTGCCGACGGTGCCGATCGCGCCGTTGATGTCGGGGCCGATGCGATTGCCGCTGACTTGATTGTTCACGGCGTTGAATGCGGTGATGTTCAAACCGACCTGGGAGTTGCCGCTGATCAGGTTGTCGCGGACGGTGTTGCCGGGGGCGTCGCTGATGAAGATCCCCTGGAAGTTCGGCAGGCGGGCGGTCCCGGCGGCGTTGGTCCCGACGCGGTTGCCGGCGACGATGTTCCCGGTGCTGACGGCGCCGACGGCCGGGGCATAGGGGACGATCTGGGGGCCGGTCGGGGTGGCGACGGTGACGGCGTTGATCGTGTCGGCGTTGAGGATCTGGAGGCCGACCTCGCGGTTGCCCGAGAGCAGGTTGCCGCCGCCGTTGGCGTCGGTGAACGAGCCGAGGCCGATCTGGTTGCCGCTCGCGCCGTAGATGAAGATCCCCTGGCGGTTGCCGAGGGCGGCGTTGCCGGTCACATCGGTGCCGATGAAGTTGCCCGCTACGACGTTGCCCGAGGCCGGGGCGCGGGGCTCGTCGAAGGCGATGCTGGTCAGGCGGACGCCGACTTCGAGGTTGCCGGAGATCAGGTTGCGCGCCGCCGGGCCGGTGCCGCCGATCGTGTTGTTCGAGGCGTTCATGATGATGACGCCGTCGCTGTTGGGCACGGCGGCCGAGCCGTCGCGATTGGTGCCGATCCGGTTCCCCTGAACAACATTGCCGGAGGACTGGCCTCGGATGTAGATGCCGATGCGGTTGCCGGAGATGACGTTCCCCTGGCCGGCGCCGGTGCCGCCGATGGTGGTGTTCGAGGCGCCGTCGGCGATGACGATGCCGTCGTTGCGGGGGTCGAACGTCTGGCGGTCGCTCGCGCCGGGGGAGCCGTCGCCGGGGGTGGTGGGCAGGCCGGTCTGCACGTTGCCGGCGCGGGGGTCGAGGGACCGGGAGCCGGTGCGGTCGGTGCCGATGAAGCTGCCGGTGACGCGGTTGCCGGCGCTGCCGGGGCCGTCGATCCGGACGTTCCCCCGGCCGTCGACGACGCCGTTGGCGGCGATGACGGAATTGAGCACGGTGTTGCCCGGGGCGTTCAGGAGCAGGACGCCGACCAGGCGATTGCCGAGGGCGGCGTCTCCGGCGGCGTTGGTGCCGATGAAGCTGTCGGCGATCACGTTGCCGGTGCCGCCGACCAGGGCGACCCCGAACCCGAGATTGCCCGAGACGATATTCCCCTGCAAGCCGACGTTCGACGGGCCGGCGACGATCACGCCGCTCCCTCGGTTCGACACGATGGCCGATCCGTCGCGGTTGGTGCCGATGAAGTTGCCGATCAGGACGGTGTTCGACGCCTGGGAGATGGCCATCACGCCGTTGCCGAGGTTGCCGGAGATGACGTTGCGCTCCAGGCGGTTCGACGCGGCATTGTCGAGGAAGACGCCGTCGCGCTGGTTGGCGATGGCGAAGGCGCCGGTGCGGTCGGTGCCGATGAGGTTGTCGACCAGGGTGTTGTTGGTGGAGCCGTCGCGCAGCTCGACGCCGAACAGGCGGTTGCCGGACAGGACATTGCCCGACAGGGTGTTGTTTTGGGAGGCGAGGACCATCACCCCGTGCAGGGTGTTCGGCCGGGCGGCGGTGCCCTGGCGATTGGTGCCGATGAGGTTGCCGGACAGGAAGGTGCCCGAGGTCGCGGCCAGGGCGACGCCGAAGCCGCGGTTGCCGCCGATGGCGTTGGAGTCGAGCGTGGTGTTATTGGCGTTGACGATGAGGACGCCGCTGAGGTTCGCTCGGGCGAGCGAGCCGGTCGGGCCGGCCAGGCCGATGAGGTTGCCGGAGAGGGTGTTCCCGTTCGCCCCGTTGAGGATGACGACGCCGTCGTTGCGGTTGCCGGAGATGACGTTCCCGGCCAGGACGTTGCTGGGGGCGACGTCGAGGAGGACCCCTCGGGCGTTGCCGAGGCCGTCGCGGCCGGCCTCGTCGGTGCCGATGAGGTTGCCGTCGATCAGGTTGCCGGTGGCGGCCGCGCCGATGACCTGGAGGCCGTCTCCGGAGTGGCCGGCGATGAGGTTGCCGTCCTCGACCCGGTTGTTCGGGGCGTTGAGGATGACCAGGCCGACCTGCTGCGTGCCGAGGCTGGCCGTGCCGGCGAGGTTCGGGCCGATGAGGTTGCCCGAGACGACGTTCTCGGTGGCGGAGCCGCCGGCGATCGTCAGGCCGAAGACGCCGTTTCCGGAGATCAGGTTCGACCGGCCGCCGATCGTGTTGCGGGCCGAGTCGGAGATGCGGACGCCGGTCCCGGCATTGCCTCGGGCCGACGTGCCCCCGACATTGGCGCCGATGACGTTGCCCGAGACGAGGTTTTCAAATGCCCCGGCGGCGAGGACGACGCCGTCGCCGCCGTTGCCCGAGATGAGGTTGCCGGAGCCGGTCGCGTCTCCGCCGACGCGATTGGCCGAGGCCCCGTTGAGGATCGCCACGCCGTGGGAGGCGTTGCCGAGGGCGGCGTCTCCGGTGGCGTCGAGGCCGATCACGTTGCCGAAGATCTGGGTGTTCGAGGTGCCGGCCCCTTGCAGGACGATGCCCGAGCCGCCGTTGCCGGAGATGATGTTGCCGTCGGCCGGGAGCACGCCGCCGATGGTGGTGTTGGCGGCGTTGGTCAGGAGGATGCCGCCGCCGAGGTTGGCTCGGGCACTGAGGCCGAGGTCGTCGGTGCCGATCCGGCTCGATCGGATCAGGTTGTTCGAGGCACCGGGGCCGACCAGGGCGATCCCCGCTCCCGCATTGCTGGAGACGACGTTGCCGGTCAGGGTGTTGGCCGGGGAGCCGTCGACCCGGATGCCGTCGCCGCCGTTGGGGACGGCCGTCGCGCCGACCGGGCCGAGGCCGATGAAGTTGCCGGTCACGAGCGTGTTGGTGGTGCCGCCGCCAGTCAGGTGGACGCCGTGGCTGATGTTGCCTGAGACGATGTTGCCCGCCCCGATCGTGTTGCCCGCCGCCTGGCTGACCCGGATGCCGACGGCGTTGCCGATCGGGGCCAGGCCGGTGACGCTCGTGCCGACGAAGTTGCCGAGGACGGTGTTGCCGGTGACCGCCGGGCCCTGGAGCAGGATGCCCGGCCCGGCGTTGCCGGAGACGAGGTTGCCGCGCCTCAGGCCGGCGGGGGTGGCGTTCACATTGCCGATCGTGTTGCCGGTGAGGTTGCCGGCGGCGTTGGAGTCGCCGATCAGGGCGATGCCCGCCCCGGCGTTGCCGATCGCCGAGGAGCCCGAAGGATTCGTGCCGACGAAGTTGCCCGAGATCAGGTTGCCGGAGCTGGCGGCGTTGTTGCCGCCCGGCTCGTTCAGGAGGGTCGTCAGGCGGATGCCGTCGCCGCCGTTGCCGGAGACGAGGTTGCCGGAGCGGAGCGCCCCGGGATTGACGCTGACGTTCTCGCCGCCGATGGTGTTGTTCGAGGCCCCTTCGAGCAGGATGCCGTGCAGGGTGTTGCCGATCGCGGCCGAACCGGCGGCGTTGGTGCCGACGAAGTTGCCGAGGATCGCGTTGTTCGAGGTCGGCCCGCCGTAGAGCAGGATGCCGTTGCGGCCGTTGCCCGAGATCAGGTTGCCCGCGGTCCGGACCCCGCTGGTGGCGTTCACGCCGCCGATCGTGTTGTTGATGGCGCCGAGGAACTGGGGGGTGCCGCCGACGTTGACCGGCCCGGCATCGAGCCGGACGCCGTTCTCGACGTTGGGCACGGCGGCCGTGCCGTTGAAATTCGTGCCGATCAGGTTCCCCTGGACGATGTTCCCGGAGGAGGTGCGCTCCAGCTCGATGCCGTCGCTGCCGTTGCCGGAGATCAGGTTGCCGGCCCCGGCCGCTGCGCCGCCGATGGTGTTGTTCTGGCCGCCGTTGACCTCGATGCCGTCTTCCTGGTTCGGGATGGCGGCCGTTCCCGAGGCGTTCGTGCCGATCCGGTTCCCCTGGATGACGTTGTTCGCGGCGCCGGCGCCGGTGAGCAGGATGCCGTCGCCCCGGTTGCCGGAGACGAGGTTGCCCATGCCGGCGCTCGTGCCGCCGATGGTGTTGGAGGTAGCGTTGTTGATCTCGATGCCGGTGTCGATGTTCTCCCGGGCGGTCGTCCCGGTGACGTCGACGCCGACGAAGTTGCCGGCCACGACGTTGCCGGTGGTGCCCGGCCCCTGGATGCGGATGCCGTCGCCGCCGTTGTGGGCGATCAGGTTGCCGGCCGAGAGAACAAAGGGAGTGGCGTTCGCACCGCCGATGGTGTTATTGACGGTGGCCTGCTGGAGCCGGATGCCGAGGAACTCGTTCCGCAACGGGTTCACGCCATCGACCGCCGTGCCGATCCGGTTGGCGGCGATCAGGTTCCCATTGCCTGCGCGGACCTCGACGCCGTTGATGCCGTTGCCGGAGATCAGGTTGCCGAGGTTCGCCGTCAGGCCGCCGATCGAATGGCCCGAGCCGCCGACGATCTGCACGCCGTGGCCGTCGACGCCGAGGTTTTCGTCGCGCATGGCGACCGTGCCGGTGCGGTCGGTGCCGATGAAATTCCCCTGCACGACGACGTTCTGGGCGCTGTCGAGCAGGACGTTGTCGGTGTCATTGCCGGCGATGACGTTGCCGATGGAACCGAGCACGAAGGGGGCCGAGAGCGGGCCGCCGATCCGGGCGTTGCTCGCGCCGTTGGCCACGACGACGCCGCCGCCGAGGTTCGGCTCGGCGGTCGTCCCGGCGGCATCGACGCCGATGTGGTTGCCCTGGAGGATCGCCCCCGTCGCGGCGGCGCCGGTGATCAGGACGCCCGGCCCCCGGCTGCCGATGACGGCGAAGGACTGGATCGTCACGTCCGGCCCGGTGATCCGGATCGTGTTGTTGGCCACGCGGTCGCCGTCGATCGTCAGGACGGGGCGATCCGAGAAGCCGGCGCCGGTCGAGCCGTCGAGGACCACGGGCGCGACCAGGTCGGGCAGGCTGCCGACCAGGACGATCGACCCGCTCAGGCCGTTGAAGACGATCCGGTCGTCGTCGCCGAAGGTGCCGGTGGTGTTGGCCAGGACGTCGAGATTGGCCGAGCCCCCGGCATTGACGGCCTCGATCGCCGATCGCAGGCTGACCTGCCCGGGGATCGGGACGAGCGTATCGAGCAGGGTCGTGACCTGGATCGTCGCCAGCAGGGCCCGCCGCTCCATCGGCTCGACGCTCAACCGACGCCCCCGTGCCCCGCGACGGCGGAATGACGCCCGGACCGCTCGACCACCCTGTCGACTCATCGCTGTTTCCTCAATCGGTGCAACCGCTCGTGGTGTGCCGGGTTCCCGTCCCTTGTGGCCCGTCGAGCACGGTTCCTCCGCGCCCAACCGCCGGGATTGCCTGGGAATCGGTGGCCGATCAACGCTACCATCCAGTCATGCGCGAACGCAAGGTGTCCGGTGAGCGGACCTGGCTCGGGTGCGCGGGCGACAGTCTCTCATGTCCGAATCGCTTTCGCAAGTGCCCCAGGTTAACGGAAGGCGGGGGATTGGGGCGGGGCGGGTCAGGCAGAGGATTGAGGGGGGATTGAGGTGATGGCATTGCGCCAGAAGGTAGGGACGGCGTCCCAGGCCCGTTGGTAGGTGGCATCGAGGGGCACGGGGACGTAGATGGCCTCGGAGAGGAACAGGGGCATCTCGGGCAAGGGGCGGCCGACGGCGACGGGTTCGAGGAAGACCTCGCCCACGGGGCCGCCGATGTAGGAGACGCAGGCGAGGGGCTCATCCGCGGTCAGGGGGAAGTCGCCGGGGCTGCCTTCCTCCCAGATCACCTGGTGGATGCCGTGCGGGTCGCGGGGGCCGGGCGGGAAGAGGTCGACGATCAGCAGGTGGATGCCGGCGTGGAGGGCGTCTCTCACCTTGCGGACGAAGGCGTCGATGGCGTACCGGCTGCTCTTGTTGCCCGGTGAGACGAGTTCGACCATGGCCACGACGCGGTGATCGCTCGAATGGCGCACGACCACCGCCTTCGCCTTGCGGGCGAGGAGGTCGTCTTCTCGACCGGCATGAAAGCGGACGCGAGGCGGCCGGGTGGCGAGGGCCAGTCCCCCCTCCTGGCCCGGCTCCGGGAGCGGATCCCGGGGCGTGGGACGCTCCAGGGTGAGGACGTCGGGACCCATGCCCCCGGCAATCTGCTCGGCCATGGCGTAGTAGCCGTCCGGCAGGAGCCCGTCATTCAGGGCTCGCTTGATCGTCGAGATCCATTCGTGGTGGAAGTCGTGGAAGGTTCCCGCCGGGACGCGGGTCCAGTCGTGGATCGGCATGGCGGAAGGGGTCCTCGACACGGCTCGGCAACGGGGAGGGTGAGCGGAGTTCACCCTCCCCCGAGGATACCCGATCGATCAGCGATCAGTCATCGCCGTCCGCGTCGTCCTCGTCTTCATCGTCGTCCTCGTCTTCATCGTCGTCGTCCTCGAACTCGACGTGGATGAGCTTGCGATTCTTGAGGCCGGTGCCGTGGGCGCCGGCGAGGTGGGCGGGATAGGGGGTCTCGGCCCCCTTGGCATAATGCCAGAGGATGCGATTGAGGGTGTCCTCGTCGGCGCGGTCGAAGAGGGAGAAGTCCTGGGCGAGGCTGGCCTCGGCCCAGACCCGCTGGCCGGGGGGGAGCTGGCTGACGGGCTTGTTCAGCTCGTCGAGCGGGATGGTGACGGGGAGCGCGGTGTAGGGGGTGAGGTCGGGCTCGTCGGTGAAGCACTCGGTCATCAGGGGGGACATGGCGTCCATCTGATTCATGGGGGGCAGGCCGAGGATGCGCTCCATGGTGTGCAGGACGGAGGTCTGGTTGTAGAACTCGCTGACGACGGCCCCTCGCCTGGTGTAGGGGGAGGCGACGAGGCAGAGCGATCGGTGGCCGTCGATGTGATCGAAGCCGTTCTGCGGGTCGTCTTCGATCACGAAGACACACGTCTTCGGCCAGAAGCGGCTGGCGCTGATCCCCTCGACGATCCGGCCGAGGGCCAGGTCGTTGTCGGCCATGTGGGCGTTCGGTGTGGGCATGCCGGGGGTGGTGCCCGAGCCGTGATCCTGGGGCAGGAAGATCATCACGAAGTTGGGGAAGTCGCCGTTTTCCTCGAACTCGGCCAGCTCCTTGAGGAAGCGGTCGGCGCGGAGGACTTCGGGGATCTTCATGTTCCAGCCGGGGAAGCTGGGGCTGGAATAGCGGCGGAGGGTGTCGATCCCGATGTTCTGGGTGAACGTGATCTCGTTCGCGCCGTTGAGGAAGTCCTCATAGATCTGCGTGAAGGTGGCGTCGGCCGGGACGGGCTCGGCGTAGTCCATCTCGCCGTAGTTGCGGAAGGTCAGGCCGCGCAGCAGGACGTTGTCCCAGATGAACCCGGTCGAGGCGTAGGTGATCGGGTCGTCGCCGAAGGTGTAGCTGCGGGTGAAGCCGCCGAAGGCCTTCTCGAGGTGGTCGGTCACGTACCCCTCGGTCGACCAGGAGTGGCCGTCGGCCGAGAGGACGCCGTTGCAGTAGAAGTTGTCGAGCAGGGCGAACTGCTCGGCCAGGGCGTGGTGATTGGGCGTGACCTCGCGGCCGAAGATGCAGAGGTTCGGGTCCCCTTCCCCCTGGGGGAGGTCGCCGAAGACCTGATCATACGTGCGATTTTCCTTGATGATGTAGACGACGTGCTCGAAGACCGAGGGCTCTCCCAGCCGCTCGGGGACCGGGCGGGGGGCGACGTCGGCCCGGACCTGCTCGCGTTCCCAGGCGCGGAGGGTCTGGGGGACTCGGGCGTCTTCGAGGACCTGCGCGGTCCACTCGGCCAGGGTGGCATCGTCGGCCGGCTCGACCTTCTGAACGGTGCCGAGGTAGGCGTAGACCGATCGGCCTTTCGCCGGGTCTTCCGGCTCGCTGCGGGAGCCGAGCCCCTTGACGTTGGCGATGAACAACGAGCCGTCGGGGCCGAGTGCCAGGCCGCCGGGGTACCAGGCCGCCGGGATGAAGCCGAGCACCTCGCCGCCGGTCCGCTCGCCATTCAAGGAGACGACGGCCACGGCGTTGTTGCCGCCGTTGGCGACGTAGAGCGTCCGGCCGTCTGCGGAGAGGGCCAAGGCGTTCGAGGCGCTGCCGAAGGGCAAGGTGGGGTCGGGGCGGACGAGGATCTCGCCGACCTCGGCGAAGGCGCCGTCCGAGACGTCGAGGATGCCGACGGTGTCGGAATTGGCATTGGCGACGTAGAGGCGGCCGGCCTCGGGGTCGAGGACGAGGTCGCTCGGGTGCAGGCCGGTGGCGACCTCGACGGTCATGGCCCCTTGTTCCAGGTCGACCTTGCCCACGGTCCCGCTCTTGGCGACGCCGCGGTCGTCGACGAGCACGGGGGTGCCGGACGACGGGGCGGTCAGTTCGCCATCAACCGGGCGTCGGCCCCCCCAGTTGGAGACATAGAGGGCCGTGCCGCCGGGATCGAGCTGGACGTCGAAGGGGGCGACGCCGACGGGGATCTCGCGGACGATCTCGCCGCTGGCCAGGTCGACCTGGCCGACCGCGTTGTTGCGGGAGAGGGCGACGTAGGCAATCGTCTCGTCGTCGTTCAGGGCGATCCCGCAGGCGTGCGAAGGGCCCTCGCCGTCGGGACCGGGCAGGGCGATGGTGCGCGACCAGGCGAAGGAGCCGTCGTCGGCCAGGGTGGCTTCATAAAGGTGGCTTTGCGCCGAGGTGGCCCAGAATCGTCGGCCGTCCCGGGAGATGGCGATGCCGTGCATCGAGCCGCCGCCGTCGGGGAAGCGGAGTTGCTGGCTGATCTGCCAGGTCCGGGCGTCGATGACCAGCACGCCGCGGTTGTCCTTGGCGACGACCCGGGAGCCGTCGGGCGAGACGGCCACGTCGACCGGCCGGCCGGGATACTCGACCGACTCCCCGGCGGGCCGGATCCGCTGCCGGGTCGTGACCAGGGTGGCGCCGGAGGCGTCGTCTTGCCCGACCCTCGGGGTCGGGTCCTGGGCACTCGCCCAGGACGGGGGGAGGAGGCAGGCCGCCAGGACGGCCAGACCGATCAGTGAGCATGGACGGGACACGAGCAATCCCCTCGGGGTGAAGACGTTTGAGGACGAGGTGGGCCCACTCCGAGCCCGCCGCGAGCACCCCCCGGGACCCCTGGACCAGAGGGTCGACCGGGGACGCCGGGCCACATTCTGCCACGCCAGGCCACGCATTGCTCCGGATTTCTTCTCGTCCCGCACGGGCGAGGTTCGGGATCCGGGGAGCTGGCGCCCGGCTCCCGGCGAGGCCCGATGCCGGAAGGTCGGCGTGGGGGGCCCGACCGACGCGATCGGAACGCATTTCGATCGAAAAGGACCCACCGGGGCACGCGCCGGGTGCTACGGTTTGGGGAGAGCCAATCGGGGCGAGTCGGGCCCCGCATACTGATTCGATCGGCCTGGCCGTGTGAGGAGGGACGGCGCCGCTCAGGGTCTTGACTGATCGGGGAGTCTTCGGATGATGCAGCGAGCCCCCCTGCTCCGCCGTGCCATCGGCCCGGCCGCGTTGCTGTTGCTATTGCTGCTGCTCGGGCTGACGCCCGGGGCCTTCGGGCAGTCGTCGCCGAGCGCGAGCTTCCGCAGCGGGTTCTTCGGGCCGTTCGACGGCTACGGGGCGATCTGGGCCTATCCGTCCGACTTCAGCAACGGGCCGTCGCCGTATTACTCGCCGATCTTCAATTCGATGGCCGCCAGCCGCCCGTCGCCGACCCTGGAACCGAGCCCCTATTACCGATCGCCGTTGGATCTGCTCCGGTTCAATCGGCCCGAATCGCCCAGGCGGTTCGGTCGGATCTTCGGCAAGCGGTGATCGGCCAGGAAAGGCCGGAATCGCTCGTCCGCGGGGGGGCCGTTGACCGATCGAGGGGGGGGACGTACTGTTCTGCGTCGGTCTGAGAAAAGGGCCTGGGCGATCGCGCCGCGCCCGGACCGAGGGCTCGAAGGAGAGGTTTGCCCGCACCATGGCCACGATGATCGACCACGGCCCGGTCCGCAACGGGACGCTCGGCTCCTACCGTTATCGAGAGCACGAGCTGACCGTGACCCGAGGAGAGCCCCTGCCCCTGGGCGCCAACCGCACGCAAGGGGGCGTGAATTTCGTCTTGATCTGCCGGCACGCGCACTCGGTCAGCCTGGTGCTCTGCGAGATCTGCAACGGTTCGATCCTGGCGGAGATCCCGCTCGACCCGAGGCTGAACCGGACGGGGGACCACTGGCACGTCCGGGTCGAGGGCCTCAACGGCGACTTCTGCTACGGCTATCGGGTCGACGGCCCGAAGGGCGGCCCGCACCGCTACGACCCGTCGAAGATCCTGATCGACCCGGCCTGCCGGGCGCTCTCGTGCGGCACGGCCTGGGGCCAGACCGGCACCACGCCCCGGCTGAGCCTGACGATGCCGTCGGACTACGACCGGATCAACGACCTGCACCCGCGCATCCCGCTCGAAGACTCGATCCTCTACGAGCTGCACGTGCGAGGCTTCACGGCGAATCCGAATTCGGGGGCCCGCCACCCGGGCACCTTCGCCGCCCTGTCGGAGAAGATCGCGTACCTGAAGGACCTGGGGATCACCGGGGTCGAGCTACTGCCGATCGACGAGTTCGACGAGAACGATTGCCCCTTCGTCAATCCGTACACCGGCCAGCGGAACCGCAATTTCTGGGGATACAACACCATCGCCTACGCCGCGCCGAAGGCGGCGTATGCCAGCAACCCGGAGCGGACCGCCCCCTGGGAGGAATTCCGCCGGATGGTCCGCGCCTTCCACGACGCCGGGCTCGAGGTGGTGCTCGACGTCGTCTTCAACCACACGGCCGAGGGGGGCGAGGGCGGCCCGACCTACAGCTTCCGGGGGCTGGACAACGAGCTGTACTACCTGGTCGACGAGCAGGGGCGCTATCACAACTTCACCGGTTGCGGCAACACGGTCAACAGCAATCACCCGGTGGTGCGCAACCTGATCCTCGCCTGCCTGCGGAACCTGGTGGCCGAGTCGCACGTCGACGGCTTCCGGTTCGACCTGGCGTCGGTCCTCGGGCGCGACAAGAAGGGGAACGTGCTGATCGAGCCGCCGGTGGTGGAGATGATCAGCGAGGACCCGTTGCTCCGCGACACGAAGCTGATCGCCGAGCCGTGGGACGCGGCCGGGTTGTACCAGGTCGGCAGCTTCCCGGGCGGGGCGCGCTGGTCGGAGTGGAACGGCCACTACCGCGACGACGTGCGGCGCTTCTGGAAGGGGGACTGCGGCCAGGTGGACCTGCTCGCCACCCGGCTCTGCGGCAGCCAGGACCTGTACGCCGACCGCGGCCCGTTGCACTCGGTGAACCTGATCACCTGCCACGACGGCTTCACGCTGCACGACCTCGTCTCGTACAACCAGAAGCACAACCTGGCCAACGGCGAGGACAACCGCGACGGCCACAACGACAACGCCTCGTGGAACTGCGGCGCCGAGGGGCCGACGGAGGATTCGGCCGTGTTGTCGCTGCGGGCCCGCCAGGCCCGCAACCTGATCGCCACGTTGATGGTGAGCCAGGGGGTGCCGATGATCCTGGGGGGGGACGAGTTCCTCCGGACCCAGGGGGGGAACAACAACGCCTGGTGCCAGGACAACGAGACGAGCTGGGTCGACTGGTCGTTGCTGGAGGAGCACGCCGACTTCCACCGGTTCGTCAAGCAGATGATCGCCCTGCGGAAGCGGCACCCGGCCCTGCGGCGTCGGACCTTCCTGAAGCGGGCGGCCGGGTTCCCGCCCGACGTCGTCTGGCACGGGGTCCGGCCCGGCGAGCCCGACTTCGGCTACGACAGCCACACGCTCGCCCTGGCCCTCGACGGCCGCCGCTGCGACCGTCCGGGCGTGATCGACCGCGACATCTACATCGCGTTCAACGCCTACTGGCAGCCACTCTCGTTCACGATCCCGGCCTCCCCCTCGGGCCGTCCCTGGCGGCGGGCCGTGGACACCTCGCTCCCCTCGCCCGACGACGCGGTGGGCCTGGATGAAGGGCCGATCGTCCCCATCATGAAGCCGTACCGCGTGACGGGCCGGTCGATGGTGATCCTCGTCTCGGAGGAGTGAGCGGTCGAGCGGCGGCGACGCCCGGGGATGGGCGGTTTCGAATGAACTGATGTGGGCGCTCGGTGATTGATCCGGGCGGGCCGGGCGGCTAAGGTGAATCGCTCAACGGGAACCCCGGGGCGAGATCCGGTCGCCCGGTTTTTTTTCGGGATGAACCTCCAAGGGAGACACCCTTCGATGACTGAGTTGAAGAACCTGCGGACCTGGGTCGGCGCCCTGGTCGTCGGCGGCTGTGTGGCCCTCGTCGGCGGCTGCGGCGGCGGCGGCGGCGAGGCCGACGAGGCTCCTCCCGAGCCGGCGACCGTCGAGGAAGCCAAGAGCGCGACGATCGACGTGATGGAAGGGATGCCCAAGGACATGCAATCGCCGGGCGTCGCGCCCGTGCGCTGATGAGCGTTGGGCAGAGGTCGGAAACGCACACGAGCCGCCCCCGGGACGCATGGTCCCGGGGCGGCTCGTGGCGGTCTTGGACCGAAGCGTGTTCACTTCAGGCCGAAGGGGCGATGCCGGGTCGGCTTACCACTGGTCGGCCGAGACGACCTCGCCGCCGTCCCGGGTGCCGAGGGCGAGCCAGATGTCCTGGTTGATCGTGTCCTTGATGAAGCGGACCGAGCCGTCGGCCAGCATCACGTTCACGCCGCCGGGGTGGTTGCTGCGCGGGGTGAAGAAGCCGTAGCCGGTGGAGACGCCGCCCCAGGGGGAGCAGTCGCTGTGCTGGCTGTTGGGGGTCAGGTTGAAGTTGAAGACGGTCTGGTTGTAGTTCGCGGAGGCCCAGTGGAAGCCGGACCAGTCGAACGTCGAGTTCGGGTTGGCGATCGCGAACTGGTTGCACTGCTCGATGGCGGTGGGCAGGGCCTGGCGGTCGGCCGGGTTCTGCATCACGAAGGTCGGGAAGTTGGTGTGGATGGGCACGGCGTTGAAGATGTCGCTGCGCGTGCGCTTGACCTGGTCGCCGTCGCCCCGGAGCCGCTCGGCGATGGCGATGGTGTTGGTCGTGCCGTCGCGGATCGCCCCGATGGTGGCGCTGTACTGGCCGCTGGTCGGCCGGCCGAGGGCACCGTGGCCCGACGGGCGGCTCCACCAGTCGAAGTTCGTGCCGTTGGAGAGCAGGTAGTTGTTGCGGCCCCGGCCCTCGTCGCTCGGGCAGAGGAAGGTGTTGATGACCGCGGACACGCCGGTCAACTGGATCGGGTCGACCGGGGTCGGGAACCCGGTGAACGGGTGGAAGCCCCAGTCGAAGTTGAGCGTGTTCTGGATGGCCGTCTGCTCCATGTAGGGGAGCATCAGGGCGTGACCGCTGAAGTTCGACCACTCGTGCTGCGCGGGGAAGTCGTCGAACTTGTACATGGTGACCCCCTGCGTCCAGGGGAAGCACTGATTGGCGGAATGATAATTGTGGATGGCGAGGCCGAACTGCTTGAGATTATTCGAGCATTGCGCCCGGCGAGCCGCTTCTCGGGCCGCCTGGACCGCGGGAAGAAGTAGGGCAATCAGGACGCCGATGATTGCAATCACCACCAGCAATTCAATCAACGTGAAACCCCTCGCGGGTTTCGAGACCGACTTGGAGTGATGCATTTATCCCCCCTTGAGATTGTTTTCGAGACCCCATTCGAAACACGGCCATCCACATGAATCGGCACAGAACACCGACTGAGAAGATGAGGCTTGTGGATTCCCGTGTATAAGTCACTACATCACGCCTCGCTCACGTCCGCAAGGAGAAATTTGTCAACACTCCGTGCGAGCGTCAAGGCGTGGCGGGGTGGATCGGATCGGGGCGGCGGGCCGGGGGGGCCCGCGCGGCTTCGCGGGCTGCGACGCTCGAAGGGGTGACGCGATAAGGGGGTTGAGGCGTTTCCAGGTCGCCGGGAGGCCCGCGGCGTGCGCGATCGACTCGGCGGAAACGCGGGCGTGAAGATCCGAGGAAAATTGGACACAAATTTTCGGAATAAATTTGAAACCAGCGGGGCAGTCCGCCCCGAACGGGGAGGATCGTCGTGCAGTCACACCGTTGATTCGCCCGGGAAACGCGGCGGAAAAGCCTTGCATGGACACCCCGGGGACCTCATGTTACAGTGAAGTTCTTCCGAAGTTGAGCGATGGTTGAACATCTGCGAGGCTCCATCGGCTCAAACGTAAGAGGGGTGTCGTGGTGCTGAGTTTTCAAGATTCTGGTGGGCGAGTCCCTGCGCCGTGCTCGGGCCCGAACCGTCGCGAGGTGTTGCGGGCGGGGGCGTTGGCGCTGGGCGGGCTGTCTCTGCCGGCGTTCTTCCGGGCCCGATCGGCCGCGGCGGCATCGCCCGCCCGGACGACCACGGGCCGGGCGAAGGCGTGCATCCTGGTCTTCGCCTGGGGGGGCCCGAGCCAGCTGGAGACGCTCGACCTGAAGCCCGAGGCCCCGGACGAGATCCGGGGCGAGTTCCGGCCGATCGCCACGTCGGTGCCGGGCATCCAGATCAGCGAGCACTTCCCGATGCTGGCCGAGCGGATGGATCGCCTGGCGATCATCCGGTCGATGACGCACGACGACGCGGCCCACCTGTCGAGCGTGCATCACCAGCAGACCGGGCACCTGGCCCCCCGGCCGAAGTCGGACGCCGACGGCCCGTCGCCGGCCGACTGGCCGCACCTGGGATCGTTGATCGCCCGGGTCCAGCCGCGGTCGGGCTCCCTGCCGGCGTCGGTTATCATGCCCTGGACGGTCGCGCACCCGGCGGCCCCGGGCGGCAAGGCCCCGGGGCAGCACGGCGGCTGGCTCGGCAAGGCCTACGACCCCTTCCTCCTGCCCGGCGACCCGAACGCCGACGGGTTCCGCGTCGAGGGGCTCGACCTGCCCGAGGGCCTGGCCCCGGAGCGGCTCCAGTCGCGTCGGGGCTTGCTGTCGAGCGTCGATCGCGGGGCCGCCGGGCCCCCGGCCTGGAATGGGATTCAGGCCCGGGCGTTCGACGCCCTGCTCTCGGCCGAGGCCCGGGGCGCCTTCCAGATCGACCGCGAGGACCCGACGACCCGCGACCGCTACGGGCGGCACATCCACGGCCAGTGCCTCTTGATGGCCCGCCGGCTGGTCGAGTCCGGCGTCCCCCTGGTGACGGTCAACTGGCACGACGACCGGCAGAACTACTGGGACACGCACGTCGACAACTTCAACCACCTGAAGAACCGCCTGATGCCCCCGACCGACCGCGGCCTGTCGGCCCTGCTCGACGACCTGGCGGCGCGGGGCATGCTCGACGAAACCCTGGTCGTCTGGGTCGGCGAGTTCGGCCGCAACCCCCGCATCACCCGCGCCAACGCCGGCCGAGAGCACTGGCCCCGCTGCTACTCGGCCCTGCTGGCCGGCGGCGGCGTGCAGGGGGGCCTCATCCACGGCTCGTCCGACCGCTGGGCCGCCTACCCCGCCTCCGACCCGGTCGGCCCGGCCGACCTGGCCGCGACGATCCTCCACGCCCTGGGCATCGACCCGGGGACCGAAGTGGTCGACCCCGTCGGGCGCCCGATGCCCATCAATCGCGGGGCCCCCGTCACCGCGATCCTGGCGTGAGATGGCCCGGATTGCGCGATTCGCCACCCCCCCCCCCCCGGAATGCGGGTTTCGGCATGGCTTTTGCATCGGTGTTGCTCCCTCGTACGGGAGATGTGTTTCACGCGCGAACGCGTTGAACCGTCTTGAACCGGTCACGATTTTTCGATATGATTGATGGGAGCAACGGGTCATGACTCTTCTCAAGTGGGCATTGGTGGCGCTGGTCGTCGCGGTGATCGCCGGGATTCTTGGGTTCAGTGGCGTGGCCGAAGGGGCCGCGACTGTCGCTAAGGTACTGGTGGGGATCTTCCTGGTCCTCGCGTTGATCCTGGGGGTCCTGGGCGTCACCGTCTACAAGAAAGTGACCTGATCGGCCCGGGGCCGGCCGCATCGAATCCGAGCGAGCACGCGGGCCCCGATCCCGGCGCGAACGATCCGATTCGGGCCGGGATCGAGGCCGATTTCCCCACCCCTGCCCTGGAGGGTTCCCGACCATGCGACCGCGACGACCTCGACCGTGTTCCCGGGGATCAGCGGCGGCCGGCGGCGGCCTGGATCGTCGGGCCTTCCTGGCGGCCTCGGCCGCCGGGGCCACCCTGATCGGCGGCGGTGCCGGCCCGATCGGGGCCGGGGCGTCGGCGGCGGCCCCCGGCGCGAAGGTGCTGGGCGAGGGGCACCGCTTCCCCGGGGCCCATCCGGGTCGGGTGGTGGAGGTGAAGGACCCGGCCGCGGTCATCGACGGCGAGCCGGTGATCGACGCCGTCCGCATCATGATGGCCAAAGGTATGACCGGCTTGACGGGCATCGACGAGCCGGTCGAGGCCTGGCGCTCGATGTTCGAGCCGGGCGACGTGGTCGGCATCAAGGTCAACCCCGTCGGCCAGCCGCACGCGATCAGCAACCACGCGACGGTCCACGCGATCGTCGAGGGGCTGGAATCGGCCGGCATCCCCCGGCGCGACATCGTCATCTTCGACCGCTACAAGGACCAGTTCATCCAGGCCGGCTACCTGGAGAACCTGCCCGACGGCTGCCGGTGGGACTGGGCCGTCGACTCGTACGACGAGGCGCAGCTCGACATCGCCCGGTACGACCCCGACGTCTTCGCCACGCTCGACATCGTGCACGCCCGGCCCGGCATCCACGACCCGAAGGATGATCGCACGCGCCGATCGCACGTGGCGAAGGTCGTGTCGAAAAAAATCAACAAGATGATCTGCATCCCTGTGCTGAAAGACCACGGCTCGGGCGGGGTGACGCTGGCGCTCAAGAACATGAGCCACGGCCTGGTGAACAACGTCTCGCGGAGCCACGGCACGCACGACACGAATACGTGCAATCTGTTCATCCCTGCGATCTGCTCGCTGCCGGCGATCCAGGAGAAGGGTGTCTTGCAGATCCTCGACGGCCTGAACGCCGTCTATCACCGAGGTCCAGGCGCCGTCAAGCGTTACGTCTGGTCGTACGGTGCCCTGTTCTTCGCGACCGACCCGGTGGCGATGGACCGGGTCTGCGGGGAAATCGTCGACGCCAAGCGCGTGGCCGAGGGGATGCCCCCGGTCGCCGAGACGGGCCGGGCGGGCAAGGATCCGACCGGCACCGAGGCGTTCGACTATCGCCAGCCCCAGCACATTGCCGGGGCCGGTGCGCTCGGCCTGGGCGTTTTCGCCCGGGACGCCATTGACCACCGTGCCTATAATCTCACAGGATCATGAGAAGAATCCGTCATCTGGTTGCTTCTCAACAGGAGGAAGTGTTCGTGCGAAGCTTGAGGTTGTTCCTGACTGCCCTGGTCCTCGCGGGGGCTTCCCTCGCGTTGGGTGTTGGTTGCTCCGGCGGAGGGACGCAGATTCCCCTGGCCGACGTGCCGCCCACGCCGCCTCCCGCGGATCCGTCCCAGTCGCCGGCGAATGCTCCCCCCCCTGGATCGCGTAGCCCGGATGTCTTGCCTGACTGAGTGACCCGCCCTCGGGTCGCTCGGCTGTTGACCAGCCTCGGTCAATGGCCATCCGGTCTGCCGTTTCAATCGACTGGCTCACTGCCAGTGGCTTGCGGACCCGCCCCCGGCATCCCTTCCGCCGGGCCGACTCCGGGATTCGTCTCCGAGTCGGCGTTTCCGCATGTCTGACGAACTTCCGCCCGGGTCGTGCACGGGTGTTATTCGAGGAGAAGACTGAGGCGTTTTGCGCCCAGGATCCCTCTCTTGAGAACCCCGGGGGTTCGATCGTCCCTTCTTCATGGCTTCATTCTCGAAACGCGAGGAGTCCGCATGATTTCCGCTTCCAACCAACCGTCGGGCCGTCGGCCTCGCGGTTTTACGCTCATCGAACTGCTGGTCGTGATCGCTATTATCGGCGTCCTGATCGCCCTGCTGCTCCCGGCCGTCCAGGCGGCTCGCGAGGCGGCCCGTCGGGCCCAGTGCTCGAACAACATGAAGCAGATCGGCCTGGCGCTTCATAATTATCACAGCACGCACAACGTCTTCCCGATGGGAAGCGCCCAGACCCGGAATATGGCCAATCCGGCCGAGATCCGCAACGGCTGGGGCAACTGGAGTGCCCAGTCGATGTTGCTGGCCTTCCTGGAACAGCAGCCGGTCTACAACGCCATCAACTTCGGCATCCCCAACGCCAGTGGAGGTGGCGAGGGTCAGGAACTGAACACCACGGCGGTGACGACGCAGATCAACGCCTTCCAGTGCCCGTCGGCGCCCCGCTATCCCGGCTCCTGGCACGGCCGCCCGTCGGCCCACACCAATTACTTCGCCTCGCTCGGCGCGAGCATGAACCAGTACACCCACCAGCAATCGCGGCCCAATGGCCTCTTCGAGGTCGGCGGCACGGCGTATGGCGAGCGAGATGTGCTTGACGGCACCTCAAACACGGTTGCCTTCGGTGAGTGGCGGACCGGCGATGGCAATGACACCAGGTTCTCGGTCCCGCAGGACATCGTGGTGAATAATTCGCACCCTTCGGGCGTTGGTGGGAACAACCCCGCGGAGAATGATCCGCGACTGAACATGCCGTTCGGCGGCGGGTCGCTCAACGAGTGGCTGACCCAGTGTGCCGGTATCGCCCAATCGTCGTTGCCAAATGCGCCGCAACACCGAAGCTTCCTCGGTCAGATGTGGGCGCAGGGCCTGATCTCGCGGACGCTTGGCAACATGCTCGTGCCGCCCAACTCGAACTTCCCCAACTGCGGCCATGTGCTCTGGGGTGGTGACAGCGACGGCACCTACGGCAACTTTAGCGCCCACAGCTACCACCCGGGCGGTGCGAACATGCTGTTTGGCGACGGTTCGGTCCGCTTCGTCAAGGACACGACCAACCAGGTCGTGATCTGGAGCATCGGCACCCGGGACGGCGGCGAGGTCATCTCGGCCGACCAGCTCTGATCGACCCCTGTTGACTCGACCGGCAGACTCTCGGCACGACTTTGTTGTGTGACCGCGGGCCTGCCGGTTCCCGTCGAACTGGGAGATTCTGTCTGAACCGAACCGGGGCCGGTCCTGCCGTGGAAAACACGCAGGACCGGCCTCGGTTCTTTTCTTTGCACCGTGGACGATCGGCAGATTGCCGAAGGCGAGCCGAATGCCACGGGGGCTCAGCCCTGGCGGTTGAGACGTCGGAACGCGACGATCCCGACGAGGCATCCGGCCAGCTCGGCGGCGAGCAAGGCGAAGAAGAGCCCGTCCGAGACGCCGTCGGCGACGATGCCGAAAATCCGACCGGACGCCGCACCGCCGAGGGCCGCCGCCTGGGCGAACAGCCCCGGCCCGAACCATCGCGGTCGCGAGGCCGACACGGCGAAGAAGAGGGCGAACCCCAGTTCCAGCCCGCCGTAGAAGCCCCGGATCTCCGCGCGAGCGACCGGGCCGGTCAGCTCGACGCCGAGCCCCGTGATCCCCTCGGGCCGGAGCAGGAGCCAGAGCCCGAAGCCCCCGAACACCATCGCGGTCAGCACGAGCGAGATCCGGGCGAGCCGCATTGGGGAGTGCCCTCCTCAGCGTTGAGGGTTCGAGCAATTCCGAGGCTATCTTGTAGGGTCCGCTGTGAGGACCTCCCCGAATTCGAAGCTCCGCGCGACTGCCCCGACACAACGTCAAACAGACCTCCCCGACTCCGAAGGCCCGCACAGCGGACCCTACACAATTGGGATCGAGCCGCATCTGATCGTCGAGGCGGGGGCTCCCGATTGCCCGCTTCGGATCGGCACGATCCCGGCCAACCGGGGCAAGGTGCTCGCCAGGCAGGCGGCCTCAGCTCGTGATGCCCTTGGTCAGGTGCATGAAGGCGGTTTCGAGGTTGATCTCGTCCTCGCGGAAGAGGGTCAGCTCGAAGCCGTTCTCGATCAGGCGCTGGGCGAGGAAGCCGTAGGTGATCACCTCGGGCTTCATCTTCACGACGAGGAAGGTGTGGTCGTTCAGGTCGGTCTTCTGATCGACCGACTCGATCTCGGGCTGCTTCTCGAGGAAGTCGGCGGCGTCGATCATGCGGTCCGAGACGGTGATGTTCAGGACGATGTCGGTGCGGACCTGCTTCATCACGTCGGAGACGGCGCCGTTGACGAGCAACTGCCCCTGCTCGATGATGCCGATCTTGTTGCAGATGTCGGCCAGCTCGGGGAGGATGTGGCTGGAGACGAGGATCGTCTTGCCCATCGCCCGCAATTCCTTGAGCAGGGCCCGGATCTCGATCCGGGCGCGGGGGTCGAGGCCCGAGGCCGGCTCGTCGAGCAACAGCACCTGCGGGTCGTGCAGCAGGACGCGGGCCAGGCCGAGGCGCTGGGTCATCCCCCGGGAGAGGCTGGTGACGAGGGCGTCTCGCTTGTAGGTCAGGTCGACCAGTTCGAGCACCTCCTCGCAGATCTTCTTGCGGGCCGGGCCGGAGATCCGGTAGGCGGCGGCGAAGAATTCGAGGTACTCGATGACCTTCATGTCGTCGTAGACGCCGAAGAAGTCGGGCATGTAGCCGATGGCGCGGCGGATCTCCTTCGAGCCGTTGTAGATCGAGTGGCCGCAGACGTACGCCTCGCCCCAGGTCGGGTTGAGCAGGGTGGCGAGGATGCGCATGGTCGTGGTCTTGCCCGCGCCGTTCGGGCCGATGAAGCCGTAGACGTCCCCCTGGTTGAGGGTCAGGTTCAGGCGATTCAGGGCGTAGAGGTCGCCGTACATCTTGGTCAGGTCGCGGGTCTCGATCATCGGCGGGGCCTCTCAGACGAGGTGGGGCGTTGAGTTGTGGGCTTTCGAAATCGGGTCGGATCGATCATTCCGACCGAGGGCGAGACGCTGTTCAAATCAAGAAGGACAAGGGGCCGAGACGGGCTGAGCCGCGCTTAGTCGTCCAGCGGGCTCGGCAGCAGGACGCGGAGGACGGTCGATCGCTCCTGCGTGGCGGTCGTCGGTTCCTCGCCGTCGAGCACCAGGGCCGACGACGGGCCGTCGAGTTCGGCCAGGAGGATCGGCCGCCCCAGGTCGAGCTGGGCCGAGAGGTCGAGGTGGCCGAGCACCAGGTTCGACTTCTGCCCGCGCTGGCGGCGGCTCGACCGGGCGAAGCTGAGCGACCGGATCAGGTCGGCCCGGGAGACCGTGACCGCGGCGTCGGGGTTGTAGGTGTAGATCTGGTTGAAGCCCCGGGCGATCTGGTCGAGGTATCCGGTCAGGTTCCGGTTGCTGGCCGAGGCGATCCGGACGGTCTCGCCGGGGGCGATCGGCTGGTCGAACAGGTAGACGTCGCCGGCGTAGGCGATGAGCACCTGATTCATCGTCCGGCCGAGGCGGTTGGTGATCGTGCCGTCGAGCCGATTGCCGCCCAGGTCGGTCAGCTCGGCGTCGAGGGCCGCGGGCATGTCGTCGAACCAGGTCCCCATGAACGCCCGGGTCGTCCAGATCGGCACCCGGACCCCGGCCAGGCCGGAGGGCGGGGCGCTGGACATCGGGTCGTTCGGCGACTGGTAGGAATAGCCGGCGCTGGTCAGGGCCATCCCCCCGGTGTTCCCCATGCCGCCGAAGGTGCGCTCGGCCGTGCCGAACCAGGTGGTGATGACCTCGTCGACCTGGCTCGGGGGCACCGGTTCGGCCGCGTCGGGGCCTTCGGTGTCGATCGGCAGGGGCAGGACGGTCACGTCGTAGTCGCGGTTCTGGGGGCTGAACAGGGTGGCGAAGCTCGTCCCCCGGGCGAGGTAGCGGCCGCCGTCGCCGAACCCCTGGTCGATGTCGACCACGTCGACCCGGTTGATCCGCAGGTCGGTCCCCTTCACCGCGTAGGCCGTGGCGTAGGCGATCAGGCTGACGGCCACCACGATCGCCGGGAAGGTGATCCAGGTCAGCTCCATCCGCTTGAGGACCCGCTTCAGGAAGAAGTAATCGCCGGGGCCGATCAGCAGGATGTAGACGAAGACGAAGGCCGCGACCCAGCCGAACGGGACGAGCCGGACCCCCTGGAACTGTTCGAGCGAGCGGTGCAGGTAGCTCGACAGGTCGCGGACCTCTCCCGAGTAGAAGGCGCCCGAGGTATTCGACTCGCTGAGCAACGCCTCCCGGCCGCCGAGGTCGAGCACGCGGGCCCAGAAGGCGTCGCGGTCGCGCCATTCGGTGAAGGGGCGTTCGTCGACGCTCAGGCCGACCACCGTGACGCGGCCGAGGCCGTAAGGGCCCCGGACGATCACCGGGCCGCCGACCGATCGGCCGTCGAGGAGGACGCGCGCCCCTCGGCCCGAGACCGGCTCGAAGCTCGTGACCGAGACGGGCCGCTCGGGCGTGGTGATCGGCGCATTCGAGCCGACGAACGACTCGACCGTGCCCAGGTCGGCCGTCTCGGTGCGCTCGGCGGGCAAGGCGGGCAGCACCCCGGCCAGCACGCTATCGGGATCCGACACCGTTTGCCAGCGGGCGAAGCCGCCGGCCAGCACGAGATGGCCGCCGTTGCGGACCCACTGCAACAGCGGCTGGCTGCGGAAATCCTGCAGGCCTTCGAGCGTCCCGGGGTCGTTCAGGTCGAGCACCAGGGCCTCGACCGCGTCGTAGCCGTACCAGCGGTCAGGAATGCCCTCGGGGACGCGGAGGCGAGCCACGATCAGCCGGGCGTCCTGCAACGGGTCGGTCGAGCGGAACTCGGCCATGCTCGGCAGCAGCTCGACGCCGCCCGGATTGCCGATGACCGCCAGGACGATCTGCTCGGGGTCGAGCCAGGAGACGTTGTCCTCGGTCTCGACCGCGAGGAGCCGGCCCGACTCGTCGCGGGCCTCGACCCGGAAGGTCACGGCCGTGTCGCCGGGGCGGACGTAGGTCGAGAACGAGGCGGGCGATCGGGCCGGGACCTCGACCCGCCGCCGGACGGTCGTCGGCACGCCGCCGTCGTCGGGCACGATCACCCGGAGCTCGCCGACGAACCGCTCGGGGCCGCCCTGCAAATCGACGCGAACCGGCGTCCAGGTGCCGATCTTGTACGCCTGGTCGGCCCGGTCTTCGGCCAGGCCGACCCGGATGTTCTCGATCGTCACGGGCGGCTCGGATTGCCGGGCGACGGCCGTGCGGCCCCCTCGCTCCAGCCCGGCCAGAGCCGCCAGCGCGACCAGGGCCGCCAGCATCGGGCGGACTCGGAACGATGACCTCATGGTGCCTCTCCGCGGTCGCTGCATGTCACCTGGGGCGGGTTCGGGCGGATCTGGGGATGATGAGATGAGACGCCGTTCGGCCCCCGCCCGGCCCCCGCTCTCCGACACGCAACGACCGCGGCCCTCTGGGCTTGGGAACCGGGCCGGGCTCGCGGTGGCGTCGTCGGGGCGTCCAAGGGGCATTCCGAGCGTCGAGGTGAACCAGATCGAATCGAATCGAATCGAATGAGATCAGATCGAATCTCTTGCCCGGGGGACGAATCCCCCCGGGGACGGAGGCGAGAGCGAAGGAGCGATCGAGTCGGGGGGAGTCGGCGTCTCAGGGCTTCTCCGACGGGTCGCACCGGCACGGGTCGGCGCCGCAACCGGGGCAGCCCTGGCCGTACTTGCGTCGGACCGCGGCGTCGAGGTCGATCCCTCGGAGATTGGCCAGGGTCGCCAGCCAGGCGAGCACATCGGCCATCTCCAGGGCGAGATCCTCGTCGCTGCCGCTGCGAAGCGCCTCGGCCAGCTCGCCGAACTCGGCGGTCAGCCAGAGGAACGTCGCGGCGTCGCCGCGCGCGGCATCCTTGGCCCCGTAGAGCGAGGCGATCCGACGCTGCAACGCGCCGAGCGTCATCCCTCCGGCGGAAGATTCGCTCATCACAGCACAATGTTAAAGGGCGGGGCCGGGAATTGCCAGACCCGGACCGGCCATTGCCGTGGTCGGCCCGGGAAGGTTCAAACACGCCCTCGATCAGGGGATCGCGTTGCCGACGACCAGGAAGCGGTCGGGCGGGAACGGGTTCGCGACCGAGAACCGGCTCGTGCCGACGAAGTCGCCCAGGTCGAGGAACGGCCCGGCCAGCGACCGGTTGATCCGGAAGACGCTGCCGACGTCGACCAGCACGCCGCCGTCGATCCGGGCCCCCCGGCCGCCGAGGCCGGTGCCCGAGGCCGGCTGGTCGATCAGGCCCAGGTCGCGGCCGATCTCGACGCTCGCGCCGTCGGTCATCGTCAGGTAGCCGCCGACGTTCAGGACGTTCAGGTCGAGGCCGGTGCGGATGCCCGTGTCCGGCCCCGCCAGGTGGGCCGTGCGGAGGATCTCGAGCTGGTTCAGGGTGCCCGCCACGTTGATCGCGGCCCCCGGCTCCATCTCGGCCAGCGCGATCCGGTCGACGGTGGCGTCGCCCCGGACGATCATCGGGCCGCTGAGCTTGGCCGTGTTGTAGCCGAAGATGCCGTTGATCGGGCCGTACACGTCGAGCAGCCCGACGTTCAGCATCCCGTCGCCGAACGCCTTGAACGGCCCGAACGTGTGGGCCCCGCGGGGCACCCGGACCCGGGTCAGCGGGACGATGTCGAGCTGGCTCAGCGTGTTCGTCCCCCGCACGACCAGGCCGATCCGGCCGTCGGGCAGCGAGGTCGAGGTCACGGCCCCCTCGCCGGTCAGCTGCACGCGGTAGCGCTCGCCGTCGGTGTCGGTGACGGTCACGGCGCTGCCGGCCGCGGTCACGAAGCGCTGGACAGCCCCCCGGGTGCCGATGCCCAGTTGCTGCGCGAGCAGGGCCCGCTGCTGCAGGAAGCGGGCGCCCGGGGTCAGGGTGGACATGAGTTGCCGCGATTCGAGCGCGTCGCCGATGGCCGGTCGGTACGATCGTCGAGCCGGCCGACCCGTCCTGTTGCCTCGCGTGTTCATCGTCCCGCTTCCTCCGTGAATTGGTCGGGTGCGTGCTCGCAGCCTCCGGCCACGCTCGTCGAACGAGACGACGCGCCGTCTCCGAAGGACCACACGTCCTCCAAGATCGGCACGCCCTCGCCGCCCGATCGGGCCGGATCGCGGCCGGTTTGGCCCGGTGATCGGCCTGTGATGGTCTTGCCGGTCCTGGTGTCGAAGGGCTGGTCGATCGGGGATTCGCGCGCGGCCCTGCGATCGAGCCGATTGGGGCGAGGCGGCGGCTCGTGTCGATAAGGGGGATCGCTCGGGTCGGTGCCGGTGCCGGTGCCGGTGGCCGTGTCGGTCCATCGTGGCCATCGAAGGGAGGGGATTCGGGCATGCTTCGGCGGCGAGTGAGCCCGAGGTCAACGGTGGCGGCTCTGGGGATGGCCCTGCTCGCGTACCGGCTCGGCTTCCATCAGGGCATGCCCCGCAATGCCGGGGCGGTGTCGGCCGGGTTCGGGCGGAGAATCGCCCGACTGCCGTTCAGACCGATGTTCATGGCCTCATTCGACCACGCCTCGGGCAACCGCCGGCCGGGGGCGGGGGACATCGAGACCTTCAACCAGCTCTTCCCGCTCGGGCACACGTCCCTCGGCGTGATGGACATTTTATTGGAGTGTTTTTGGAGTGTCGGGCCGGATGTGCCGATCATGGGGGTATGTCCGGCGCCGGCGGCCCCGATGCGAGGCCCGGCCGGGGCCTCGCATCGCACTCGCAGGGATGAGGGCCGCGCATGACCGGGGGGATTGCCGCTCCTGGCACGATTGGCCGGGGCATCATCCTGAGCCTCATCCCCATCGGGATCGCTTCCTGCCCCGTCGACGCCCAGGAGCCATCGGCTCCGGCGTTGGGCGTGCCGCCGGTCGAATCGGCCCCGGCCGCCTCGGAGCCGTCGATCGCGGAGTTGCAGGCCCAGGTCGCGGAACTGCAAGACCTGGTCCGGGCCAGCCTCTCGCGCCAGCAGGACCTGGAAGAGTGCTTGATCGAGCTGCAAGGGGCCAGGCCGGGCGACGACGCGGTGATCCCCGCCCAGGCCCCTGCCCCGAGCGGCACGGCGTCGTTCTCGTCGGTCCTGCCCGGAGGCCCGCCGGCCGGCTTCGGCGGGGCTCCCCCCGGTCCCCTGTCCGGCCCGGGGTCGGGGACCGATGCGCAGGGCCGATCGCTCATGCCGCCCGGCTATCCGGGGGCGTCGATGGCCGACATGCCGGCCCCTCCCCTGAACCTCGGCGGCAAGACGAAGTTCGGGCCGGGGTTCCAGATCAGCTCCGAAGATGATGAGTACGTCATCCAGTTCCACAACCTGACCCAGGTCGATGGCCGCTTCTACCAGCAAGGCGGGCAGGTCTATTCGAGGGACACCTTCGGCGTCCCCCGGCAGTGGTTCATCTTCAATGGGCAGCTCACCCGGCCGTTCGAGTATTACGTGGCCATCAACCAGGGCTTCGACAACCTGAACCTGCTCGACGCCTTCCTCAACATCCGGTTCGACGACCGGTTTCAGGTCCGGGTCGGGCGCTACAAGACGCCGTTCACCTATGAATTCTACTCGCTCCCCATCAACGGCCTGATCACCCCCGAGCGGTCGCAGTTCTTCAACAACTTCGGCCTGAACCGAGACGTGGGCGTGATGGCCTGGGGCAGCTTCCTGGACAAGCGCATCGAGTACGCCGCCGGCATCTTCAACGGCAGCCGGAACGCCTTCATCGACTCCGACAACGGCAAGGACGTGGCCGCCTACCTCAACACCCGGCCGTTCGCCTTCACCGACTCGCAAGCCTTGCAGAACTTCAGCATCGGCGGGTCGCTCAACGCCGGGCACCAGGTCGAGCCGAGGGTCCCGCGCGTCCTCCGCCTGAACGTGCCGACCTCCGCCAACGCGGCCATCGGCACCCCCTTCCTCATCTTCAACGACGGGGTGCTCGAATCCGGCGAACGGGCCCTCTGGTCGCTGCACATGGCCTGGTACTACCGCCAGCTCTCGCTGATCGGCGAGTGGCAGAGCGGCTACGAGACCTATGCCTTCGCCCAGACCCCGCTCGAGCGGACCCGATCGCCGGTGCAGAGCTACTACGTCGCCGCCGGCTACTTCCTGACCGGCGAGGAGGTGACGGGCCGAGGGGTCGTCGCGCCCCTGCGGCCCTTCGACCTCCGCCGGGGCCGCCGGGGCCCCGGGGCGCTCGAACTGGCCTTCCGCTACAACTACCTCAACGTCGGCGACGAGGTCTTCACCGGGGGCTTCGCCGACCCGAACCTCTGGACCGACGAAGTGACCTCGATCGACCTGGGCCTGAACTGGTACATGACCCAGTACATCAAGGTCTTCGCCGGCTGGCAGCACAGCATCTTCGGCAGCCCGGTCCTGCTCCGGGCCGAGCCGTTCGAGCAGCTCCAGTTGACCAGCGACCTCTTCTGGTTCCGGTTCCAGGTCTATTTCTGACCGGGTCCGGAGACCTCGGTTTCGCCCTCGGGAGCCTCGGTTTCGCCCTCGGGAGACTCGGCCGGACCGTCGATCCCCGCCGCGGCGAGCGCCTTCTCCCGCTTGGCCTTCAGGGCGTCAGGGTCCTCGGGTTCGAGGCCGAGCGCGACCTCGAACTCGCGGGCGGCCTCGGCGTGGCGGCCGAGCCCGGCGTAGGCGTCGCCCAGGACCGCATGGGCGGTCACGTCGTTGACATCAATGTAGAGGCATTCCTCGGCCCATCGGACGGCCTGCTCGAAGTCCTCTCGGGCCAGGTGACGCTCGGCCAGGACCTTGCGGACGGACAGGTCGTCCGGGTCGTTCTCGGCCAGGCGGGCGAGGTCACCGAGGAAGGCGTCCACGTCCCCTTGACGCAGGTGCACGCGGGCCAGGCCGGCGAGCCACTTCGAGTTCAAGGGGTCGTCGCGGCGGGCCAGCTCGTAGAGCCGGGCGGCCTCCTCCAGATCCCCGTCCTTCATGGTCAGCTCGGCCAGCAGGTCCACCACGCGCTCGTTCGGCCGGTCCTCGTCGACGGCGGGGCGGAGCAGGTCGAGGGCCTTCGCCTCGTCGCCGATGAGCATCATCACGCGGGCCATCACGTAGGAGGCGAGCGGCTGGTGCGGTTCCAGTTCGAGCGCCTTCTCGGCATAAGGGCGGGCGCTCTTGTAGTCGCGCCGGGCGAAGTACTCGTAGGCGACCTTCGCGTTCAGCTCGGCGTTCTCGGGCTCCTTCCGGGTGTCGAGCAGGAGCCGGGAGAAGGAGACCGATTCCTCGTCCTCGACCCGGGTCCGGATCGTCTCGACCACCGCGTCGAGGTGGGCGAGATACCCCTCCTCGAAGTCCTCGACCGGCACGCCGAAGGTCGATTCGACGGCCTCCTTGGTCGTCATGCCCAGGCGGTAGGCTTCCAGGAGGTCGGCCAGGGCCCCCTCCCCGAACCGCTCGACCATGTATCGGGCATAAAGCTGGGCCTGGCAGTAGGCCAGTTGCCGCTCGTCCGGCTCCCTCGGGCGGATGAAGCCGAGGTTGATCGTCTCCAGGTCCAACAGGTCCCGCTTCGGCACCCGATCGACGAGGATTTTGTTCCAGGCCTGCGGCCGGGGCCCCCCTTCGCTCTCGACGGCCAGGGCCTCGGTATACCAGTGGGGAATATTGAAATTCGTCTGTTGCAAGGTGATCACGTGAGCGACTTCGTGCGTGAGCACCCTTGCCCAGTTGAACGCCTGCCGGGTCGCCGCCGGGCTGGCCAGGGCCACCACCTTGCCGGTGCAGGCGCCGACCGTCGGGATGAACGGCAGGGCCGTCGTCCGCCCGCTGAACTTCTCGTGATCCTTCATGATCTGGATCGAGGTCTTCCCCGGCGGCTCGAAGCCGAAGCGCTCGACCAGCTCAGGGTGGACCTTCTCCAGGTAATCGGCCATGTACCGGCCGAGCAGGAGATCCTGCGTCGGGTCGACCAGGACGATGTAATGATCGGTCTCGATCGCCTCGTACGAGGCCATGTGATCGAGCACCTTCATCATGTTGTCGGCCCGGACGTTGAACGGGTCGGCGTCGAAGGCCGTGTCGAACAGGGCGCGGGCCTCGGGCTCGCGGCCGATCTGCATGTAGAGCATCCCCAGCCCGACCTTCGGCCCGGCCGCGGCGGGGTCGGCCGCCATCGCCTCCAGGAAGGCCCGCTCGGCCGGATGGTACTTGCGTCGGTCGGCGAGGCGATCGCCCAATGCCTCGTAGAAGGCCACCGGCCGGGGGTTATCGCGCAGCGCCGCCGCCTCGGCCGCCGCCACGCCGATCGGCTGCACCAGCAATTGATACGACGCCGCCAGGCGGGCCAGCGCGTCCTGATCGCGCGGGTTCAGCGCCACCGCCTTCTTCGACGCCTCCAGCGCGTCGGTGAACCGCTCGTCCGAGATGTTCAGATCCGCCAGCAAGACCAGTGCGGGCGCGTACGACGGGTTGATCTCCAGCGCCGATTCGGCCTTCGACCGGCCGTCGCTCAGGGCGTAGTTGTCCAGGTCGATCCGGCCGAGCGTCACCAGGACCTCGGCGGCGCTCGGGTTGATGAGCAAGGCGCGGTTCAGCTCGCGACGGGCATTGCCCTGCTGATAGCCGTCGAAGAACAGTTCCCCTTGCAGCCAGGCTGCCTGCCAGGCGCGGGGGTCGACCCGCAACGCGCCTTCATACAGTTCGTTGATCACGTCGTTGAGCGATTGCGCCAGGTCTTCGCCCCGGGCCGTGGCCCGGTAGTAGCGCTGGGCGGCCTGGCCGATGAGGATCAGGGCGTCGGGGTCGCGCCGGGCTTCCTTGTTGCGGGCGTTGAAGTCCCGGATGAACCAGCGATACGCCTCGAGCGCCTCCTTCGCTTCCCCCCTCGCGTCGTGCAGGAGGGCCGCGACCCACCGGGCTCGCCGGCACAAGGTGTCGGCCTCCAGCGCCCGGGCGACGAGGTCGTCGGCCGCGTCCCACTGTCCCCGCTGGAACTGCAACTCGGCGAGCATGCCGAGCACCTCGGCATCCGGCTCCTCGCCCGCCGCCTGCACCCGAGCGTCGAGGCCCTCGACCGCCTCGTCGACGCGCCCCATGCTCCGCAGGCAATCGGCCTTCTGCAGCGCGATCCGGGCGGCCTCGCCCGGGTCGGCCGGTTCGAGGGCCTCGAGCCGTTCCAGGGCCCTTGCATAGCGGCCGGTCTGCCAGTCGCGGCGGGCCTCTTCCAGCTCGTCGGCCCGGGCGGAGGCCCCGCCGACGAGAGACCCGGTACCCACTCCGATGATGAGGAACACGAAGATCCGAAGCCGCATGGTCGCCCTCTCCGTGGGTGCTCGTCCGCAAGGGTTGGTGCTTTCCGCGACGGCCGAGGGTGTGTCTGGCCGCGCACGTCGTCCGACCCTTCCACCTTACCACCGTCGGCTCAGTTCGTACCAGGGTCGTCAGCGCGGGGTTCGAGCGAGCCGGCCGGGCGCGGAGCGGCTCAGGATCGCGTCATCCCGTGCGATCGGCCGGTG